>JANYAY010000182.1 GCA_025361065.1 Deltaproteobacteria bacterium | reverse complement strand
CCCAGAGATCCGTCATCATTCACCCAAATCTTGGGAACGGCAAAAAGAGAAACACCTTTTGCACCAAGAGGCGCTCCTTCGATGCGGGCGATGACCAGATGGATGATATTTTCCGTCAGATCGTGTTCCCCCGATGTAATGAAGATCTTCGTTCCCGAAATCTTATAATACTTTCCGTCGGGGATGGCTTTCGTGGAAACCATGTGAGCGTCCGAACCGACAGCCGGCTCCGTCAGGCACATGCCTCCCCCCCAGGTCCCGTCGTACATTTTCTGGATAAAAAGATCTTTGAGCTCCTGAGAGCCGTAATTCTCGATCATGCCGCCGTTGCCCGGCCCCATTCCCGTAAAACACATAAAGGGAAAGTTGGCGGACTGAAAAAATTCCATTGCAACTTCGGTAATGAGAACGGGAGCACCCTGGCCGCCGTACTCAGGATTCAGGCCGAGCCCAAACCAGCTTCCTTCCTTGTATACTTTCCAGGCCTGATGAAAACTCTTCGGCACCGTTACCTTTCCCTTATCAAAATGGCAACCTTCCCTGTCTCCATCCTGAAACGTCGGCGCCACATCGTTGGCCGCAATTTTCATCGCCTGCCCCAGAATCATATCGAAATCTTCTATCGTAAAATCTTTGTAAGCATCACACTCCAGCAGTTTGGCAATATTCAGTTGTTCTTTCAGAACGAATTTTACATCCCTGTCATCACGTTTAAAGAAGTTCTGCCCCATTTTATTCTCCCTTCACACTAAAGTTACTTTATGCATTTTTTTTCTTAATTGGTTCCAAATAACTGGGAATAAAAAATTTGATAATCTGATTCTTTGCCGCCTCCAATGGGAAGTGCAGGCGTTCAAAATCAGGATTAAAGACATATTGGCGGATGGTATTATCCGCAGCACCGTAAATTACAAATGCGGCAATAATTGGCGAGATTTCCTTGTTTAAGAGATCTTTCTTTTGACCTTCCGCAATTATTCCAGCTAATCCGGTAAAAAAGCGATAATACAATTCCTGGTTTTCCTGATCATAAAATTGGCTTAGTTTAGGGACTTCCGTAATCATAACCTTGATCAGATCAGGATTATGATCGTAATTAGCAAATATGAAATCGACAATTTGAATGATTCGAGATGCAGGAGAAACATCTAAATTATTCAATTTATCCATCCTCTGAAGAAGAAAATTCCAATTGTCCCGATAGATGGACAACAAGATATCATCCTTGCTTTTAAAATATTGATAAAGAGAACCGTAAGCGACGCCGGCCTCTTTAGAGATATCCAGTGTCCGGCAGGAATGATAGCCCTTGGCAGCAAATACCTTAATAGACGCATTCATAATTATTTCTCTTTTACCTGGTTCTGTGCTACTCATAGACAACCTCCCGGTCTTGTAATATTTACACTTGCCAGAGCATGTGACTGATCGGTCAATCACACGTTTGGAACTATATTACTGTAAGTATCTTGTCAAGATATTTTTATCTTTTTTTACAGAAATAATATTTGCCGTATTTAATCCGGAATTATTTCTTTATATGCTATTAATATCAAAGGGATGTTCTGACTGTAACTATTGCGGAAGCCTTTGTAAAAAACGTCGGAAAATCAGATTTAAAAGCAAGAAAGCGGCTGTTTTTCAGTAAAAATCGGCCGGTGATTTTTAGTTGGAATGTTTTATAGATCCGGCCACACACAAAAACGTGTGGCCGGATCTGATGGAAAGGACAAATCCCTGGACGGGATGTCCCTTTACGCTGCCTGCTGCACAATTTCCATTTCCCGGGCACTGATCACTTTGTCGATGTCCAGAAGGATCTTGACTCCGTTACCTGCTTTGGCCATACCTAATATGAAATCAGTGTTCAAAGAAGTTCCAAAGACCGGAGTATCCTCAATTTCGGCATTGCGAATATTGAGCACTTCCGATACCGCATCCACCACAAGACCCATCATGACATGGCCTGTACTCGTCTTGACTTCTACGACAATAATGCAAGTTCGATCCGTGTAATCAATCTCTTCCATACCAAACTTGAGCCGCAGGGCCACTACCGGGATAATCTTTCCCCGCAGGTTTATAACCCCTTTAACATAAGGCGGTGTCTGGGGAATCATCGTGATTGCCATCATGCCGATGATCTCCTTGACCTTTAAAATACCAATTCCGTATTCTTCCGCCGCCATAGAAAATGTCAGGTACTTTCCCTCTCGATCCGACTTGACATTTACTTCCTGTCCCATAGTGTTCGTTAATTCTGCCATTTTATTTTAGTCTCCCTGAATGTTGTATATAGATTTAAAGGTTACCCGTCCCCTTGTAAATCAAAAGTCCTTAAATTGACCATCATCCATGGGTATCACCTGCTCAGGTCGGAGTTGCCCACCCTTTTTATAGGGCACAACATGTCTGCCGGCACTTTTCTTGGCAGAAACTGCCGGCAAAGTGCCCCGTCCTTTCTTCTTCTCTGGAATATCCTCCGCGCCTTTGTGATTCCCCGAGCCGTTGGAACTTCCGCCAATGATGTTGACCAGTATCAGGGATATATTTTTCATCTGTTCCGCCTGGGCGCTCATCTCTTCCGCTGCGGAGGCGGATTCTTCGGCAGCGGCTGCCGTCGATTGAGTTACCTTGTCCATTTCGGCAACAGCCTTGTTGATCTGGTCGATCCCCTGAGCCTGTTCCTTGGACGCAGCTGCGATCTCACCGACCAGTTCGCCTACTTTGGCGGCGTTGACAGCCACCTCGGCGAAGGCTTCATTTGTCTTTGTCACGAGGTCGGAACCATCCTTTATTTTCTTCACTGTGCCCTCAATCAAAACGGAGGTGTTCTTCGCGGCATCGGCCGAGCGCATGGCCAGATTTCTCACTTCTTCGGCCACTACCGCAAATCCGGCTCCTGCTTCTCCTGCCCGGGCGGCCTCCACGGCAGCGTTGAGCGCCAGGAGATTGGTCTGGAAAGCAATTTCATCGATAGTCTTGATGATTTTTGATGTCTCCTCGCTGGCGGCAGATATTTCCCTCATGGAACTGGTCAGACCGGCCATGGACGCATTTGCCTTCTGGACAACCTGATTGGCTTCTCTCATGAGGCTGTCGGCCTGGGTGGCATTCCCCGCATTTTGCTTGGTCATGGAAGACATCTCTTCGAGTGACGACGAGGTCTCCTCGATGGCAGAGGCCTGTTCGGATGAACCTTCAGCGAGAGACTGACTGGCAGCGGCAACCTGACTTGCTGCCGAGGAGATCTGATTAGCCGCTTCGCCCATCTCGTCAACTGCGCCTTTGATCGGATTGGAAATGCTGCGGGCAAAAAGTGTTACGGCAACAATGGTCAGGACGAGAAAAATAATGACGGCGATGATGATGAAGTTGCGGATCGAATGGGCTGCTCCCAGAAATTCATCCGCATTCTGTGTTATGACAATACTCCAACCGGTTAACTCCACCGGGGCAACTCCGGCTATTTTGGTGACTCCTTTAAAGACGTAATCCTGAACCCCTGACTGTTTGGCGGTCGTCATTTTGGCGATATCTTCCATGCCGCTTATTTTTGTGATATCCAGTTCAAGGATTCTGGCTTTATCCGGGTGGGCAATACAAAGCCCTTTCGCATCTACCATAAAACCATACCCTGTCTCCCCCATTTTTGCCGTCACCTTATCGGAAATATAATCAATTTTCAGGGCGATGGAAGCCATGCCGACAAATGTTCCATCTTTGGTAATAGGCACAGCCACAGATGCAACGGGATTTCCGGTTTTTTTCGATTTGACAACAGAGCCCACACTCACTTTTCCGCTCTTTGCCGCCTGAAAGTAGTCACGTTCGGCAAGAGAAATACCCTTGTATTCACCTTTACTGCCGTCGGCGACAATAACACCTTTGGCATCGGTTACTAAGATCACTTCATAGTCTTTCCCGATTTTTCCCATGATAGCGGCAAGTTTACTGCTCAGTCCATCGGCATTGTTAGTGGTCGCAGCGTTGATCGCCTCACTGCTCAGGGCAATTTCCGTGGCAACCTTGATTTCTGCCGCCAGCACTTCCTGCACCATGTCGGCAAGTTTGGCGGCGCCTCCCACTGACCGTTCCTTCGCCGCCTTCTCCAGCGCACCCGATGCCTTGATCGAAGCAAACAGTCCGACAATCAGCAAGGGAATCAGCACGGCAACGATCCCTCCAAAAACCAACTTAAAACCAAGTGTCCTTTTTTGCATGTTTTTAACCTCCTTAATAAATTAATAAAGTATTGTTCATGAGAATTCTGTTTTTCCGCATCTTCAGTGTTTTTTCACGCTTTTGTCGGCACCAAAATTGCTGAACATCCGCTTGAGTACAGCCGCCACATCAACGAAATCACTTTCGCCGTAAGTCAGGAATCTCGGCTTCAGGGTATGACCTTGCGCCACGGTATCCGGATTTGCGTCGGGTATGATCAGGATGATCTTGGCATCCCCCAGAAGATCCCGGATAGAGAGGATATCCTGAAGTTCCTCCCGGGAGGAGGCGAGAAGAATAGCTACCGTGGGGTTGAAAACCGGTTGCCGAAGTCGCTTAGACAACTCATTGATGGAACGGCAGATCTCAAATTTGTACTCCGGAAGCAATAATCCCATGACTCGGAGGAGTCTTTCTCCTGAACCCTCCGTCTTTGTCGAATACATCAGCAATTCCATATTTCCCGTCTCCAGACACGTTCTCTGCATGAGTTGCTTATATACATTACAACAACCGTGCCGGAATTATTGCTTATGTCTTCTTCTATTATTTCAATTATTTAGATTGTAACAAGGATTAAAGTAGCCGGCGATTTGTCTGATAAAATCAGATTTAGTCCGAATAAACTGGATTAGTCTACTTGTTTCAGACAACTTTCCGGGGTGAGGGGTTATGTTTAATCAGATATTGGAATGCCGTGCTTTTTGATAAGCTGATAAAGTCGCGCCCGGCCCAGGCCGGATATTGCACAGGCCTCCCTGATGTTTCCTTCCGTTACAGCTATCAATTCCTGCAGATACTGTCGTTCCTCCCTGGCGAAGACCGAATCCCTTCGTTCTTTGAGTGACGTCATCTTCGCGGAGGGGATGGTGGTATCATTTTTTTTCGAAACGGCGCCCCGAATTAAACGAACCCGGATGTTCGTGGGCAGGTGCTTGGGATAAAGTATTGTCTCGTGGAGTGCCGCCGCGAGGGCACTTTCCAGGGCATTAACCAGTTCCCGGACGTTCCCGGGCCATTCATAGGCACAAAGAGCCTCAATGAATTCCGGCGATAAACCTTTTACTTCCGCGCACTGCCGCGTACATATTTTGTTCACGTAGTAGGTTATGAGTTCTTTAATGTCTCCCTGACGATCTCTCAGCGGCGGCAATTCAATATTAATAGCCCGTAGCCGGAAGAGGAGGTCTTCCCTGATTTTACCCTCGCCCACCATCTTATCAAGGTCACGGTTGGTTGCCGCAATGACCCGGAATTCGCTTTCAACTTCCCGTTTGGCGCCCAGCGGGCGAAAACGATGCTCCTGGAGAACACGGAGAAAAGCCTTCTGTGCGGAAAGGGGAAGATCACCCACTTCGTCCAGAAAGAGGGAACCTCCGTCAGCCTGCCTCACCAATCCCTCCTGAATTCTGTCCGCTCCCGTAAAGGCGCCCTTTTCATGACCGAACAGGATGCTCTCAATTATCGCGGGAGGAAGGGAAGCGCAATCGACGGTTACAAAAGGCATAGCGGACCGGGAACTGTTGTTATGGATAGCCCGAGCGAAGACTTCTTTTCCGGTCCCGGTTTCGCCGGTGATGAGGACATTGGCATCACTGGCGGCAGCCTGGGCAATGAGTATCAAACAGTTTCCCATTATCGAACTGCTGCCGACGATGCCCTCCCGTTTCAGTATCAGGGGCCTGCTTTTCTGCTTTTTTGCTTCTCTGTACTGGAGGGCACGGACCAGGGGAAGCTCTATCAACTTTCTTTCCAGGGGTTTTTCAATAAAATCCCAGGCTCCGTTCCTTATCGCCAGTTCGGCACCGTCAGGGCTGCCAAATCCTGTTATGATGATCACCTCCGGGTCGGCAGGTGTTGCATGAATAATCGGCAATAACAGCAGGCCGTTACCGTCGGGGAGCTGCACATCCAAAAAGACAACATCGAAGCAATGAGATTGGGCTTCCCTGATGCCCTCTTCTGCGGTGTAGGTGCAAGTAACTTCGTGTCCAAGGCTTTCGACCATATCGCACAGTGCTTCCGTATTGAACTTATTGTCGTCGATAATCAAAACTTTTCCCATTGTATGAGCTATTCCTTTCTATCGAGTACGCGTCTGACGATTGCAGCAATCTGTTTCAAGCCGACGGGTTTAACAATAAAGTTCCTTATGCCGAGAGACTTCGCCTGATCCTTTGTGATCAGTTCACTGAATCCCGTACAGAGGATAACCGGTATATCCGGCCGAATGAGCATGAGTTCCCGCGCCAACTCGCTGCCGGTCATATCCGGCATTGTCATGTCGGTGATCACCAGGTCAAACCGGTCGGGGCTGATCCGGAAGAGCTCCAGTGCTTTCGGGCTGTTCGTCATTCCGAGAACTTTATACCCCAGACCGGTCAGCATCTCCTTCCCGATGTCAACGATGGCTGCCTCATCATCTACCAGAAGAATGTGCTCTTCTCCCCCGAAAAGCGGCGGCGGGGCTCCTTCCTGCTTTTTGCGCTCTGTTTCCATCAGGAGCGGGAAATAAACATTAAATTCTGTTCCTTTCCCCACCTCGCTTTGCGCGGTAATTGTCCCCCCACATCCTTTCACGATTCCATGCACCACGGAAAGCCCCATGCCGGTGCCGACGCCCGACCTTTTGGTTGTAAAAAAAGGATCGAATATTTTATCCATGATCTCCGGAGCTATACCCTGTCCCGTATCGCAAACCGAAAGTTTAATATGCCTACCGGGAATTAAACCGTGATGAATTAAGACATCATCCGGTTTTATTTCTATCGGCGCTAATACAACCTGCAATGTGCCTTTTCCCGCGCCCATGGCCTGGGCTGCGTTCGTGCAGAGGTTCATCAGTATCTGATGGATACGTGTGGAATTGGCGAGGACTGTGTCCGGGTCGGTTTGAATATTCTGGCTGATCTCAATTGTCGCGGGCAGGGTCGCTCGAATAAGCTTCAGGACCTCCTTGACTATGGGGCTGATTCTCAGTGGATATAGTTCATCGTCATTCCTGCGGCTGAAGGTGAGTATCTGCTTTACGAGTTCTCCTGCCCGAGTTCCGGCCTTATATATCTGCTCGAGATAACGCTGCAGGCGGTCACTTATGTCCGGTTCTTTTCGTGCCATTTCGGCATAGCCGATAACGGCACTGAGAATATTGTTGAAATCATGGGCAATCCCGCCGGCCAGCGTGCCGATAGACTCCATCTTCTGGGCCTGACGAAGCTGCGACTCCAGAAACTTGCGCTCAGTGATATCGCCGGTTATTCCGAGGATGCCCTCGGCATTCCCGGCGGCATCCCGGATAAAGGTCATATTCATTTCCGCCGGGATGATTCTTCCATCCTTGTGGATATAATCACACTCGATAGTCATTGAACGCGACGTATCCCGACCGGGCTTTTTTTCTTTCTCCAGTTCTTCTGCAAAAAGATTCATACATAATTCCAGCGAAGAAGGCGTCAGCACTTCATTTAAAGGCTTGGCAATATATTCCTCAGGGGTGTAACCCAGATTGTGCTTGATGTAGGGACTTATGTACTTATAGCGCAGATTCATATCCATCATCCAGATGACCACTCTGGCATTTTCCGCAATCAGACGGAATCGTTCTTCACTTTCCAGTACTGCCTCCTCGGCCCGGCGACGATCAGTAATGTCCCGTATCGACTCGATAGCGCCGACGATATCACCTTTTGAATCCCGCAAGATGCCGGCATTGCCATAAAGATATACCTCACCCCCCCCGAGGGCCGGCATATAGGCTTCACCCTCCAGGACTTCATTGCCTCTCTGCGTGGTGACATAGCGGACTTCAATTTCTTCCCGGGGTTTCAGCGCGAGATCAATAAGCATGGGTCTTCGTTCGCCGTAAAAGGGCAGGGCATATTCGTAATTGCCCTTGTCTAACATATCTGCTGCCTTGATACCCGTCATTGCTTCCAGGGCTCTGTTCCAGGCGATTACCCTGCCCTCTTTATCGATAACAAAGGTGGCATCCGGAAGAAAGTTAATAATGTCTGATAATTGCTGACGGGATTCTTTGAGTTCGTCCTCCGCCTGCCTGCGGTTGGTGATATCCCGCGCGATACACTGAAATCCCGTCGGTCTGCCCTCCCTGTCCCTCTTCACCGATATAGAGCTCTCCACAAAACGTTCAGCGCCTTCCTTCGTGATGAGTTTCCATTCGAAGGCATTAGCCGCCTTTCCGGTAGTGTATACTTTGTTGAATGTCTCGGATACCTTCCGGGCAGTTTCTTTATCCGTGAATTGTCGGTTGTTCATCCCCAGCAATTCATCTGGGGAATATCCCGTTACTTTGCATGCGGAATCATTGAAGAAGGTTAAGTTGCCGGCAAGATCACTCTCAAAGTAGCCGTCGGCAATGTTTTCCAGGATGGTCCGATACCTTTCTTCACTTTCCCGCAGAGCATCTTCGGCCAGGTTGCGCCCGGTGACATCTCGGGAAATGCCGACTGTATAAAGGAATGAGCCGTCGGAACCAAAAACAGGGGTGCAGCCTGCCTCCTGCCACTGCCAGGTGCCGTCGGCATGTTTTACCCGGTACTCCGCGCCTGTTATTCGTTCTTTGCTCCGGATCGCTTGACGAATATATTCTTCGCTACGGGCAACGTCATCAGGATGAACGATATTTTGCAATGGTTTACCGATTATGGCGGATGGTTCATATCCCATTATTCTTTGCCAGGAGGGAGAGACATATGTAACTGTGCTTGCGGCACTTAATGTCCAGATCAAATCATGGGAATTATCGACAAGCAACCGGTACTTTGTTTCGCTCTGGCGGAGCTCCAGTTGAGCCTGCTTGTCTCGGATGGATTCTTCTTCGAGTACTAGAATTCTTTGTTCCAGGTCTTTATAGGTCGGTTTTCCGGTCACGGGCAAGTGGTCCTCCGGTTACTTAAGAAACAGGCTTCAAGCAGAAAGGTTTCTCTGACGTGCAGGCTGATGTTACTTCTTTTTCTGCCGCCGGGTTTCCTGACGATAAGACTTATTTCGGCCATTGATGTTGGAATTTAGCATCTTTCGGCAATTCCATCAACTGAGAATGACACTCCGGTGAATTGACAGCCGCGCAAAAAGGCGAAAAACCCTGTTTTGTCGAATTATTGGCTTGGAGACTGTGTCGCAATTAACGTTTCGTCATTCCGTGCAGCATACCCAGGCTTGGAGACTGTGTTGCAATTGACAGATGCTGATTGCAGTCTATTCGTAATGTCCCCCGCTGGCGGGGGCAAGGGGGTGGATGTTTTTTAAGTGGCTGTAATATTAATAAGTTACACATTGGCACTCCTTAGTCCACCTCCGTCA
>JANYAY010000160.1 GCA_025361065.1 Deltaproteobacteria bacterium | reverse complement strand
CGCCGGAACCGGCGGCTCGATCCTGATTATCGGATCGGCGGCGGGAGTAGCCGCGATGGGCATGGAGAAGATCCATTTCTTCTGGTACGCCAGGCGCATTGGCGGGCTGGCCCTGATCGGCTATTTCAGCGGCATCGCCGCCTACATCGTCCAGTACAGGCTGCTGCACTGATGAACTGTAGAATGTTGTCTATATATATTATCCCGGATACATGAATGACAAACCCTTGTTCAGTATAGCATTAGTCTTTTATCCGGCAGCTTTTGTATAATCTTTTATACTGAATTCTAAAAAGGAAAGGAATTCTCGCTAACTTAAATTATTTAGTGAAATCATTGCCATACATAATTGACTGAATTTCTGGCATTCTCTTTGCTAATTATTACAAAAATAAAGAAGAAAGAAAGGAGGCGAAAAAACGCGATCATCTTTTCTGACAAAACTATGATCACCAGGACTTCACCCTTGTTCAGGGAGGTCGTCTGAATTGAATCATTAATCAGGAGGAGCAATCATGGCAAAAAAAATTGAAAATGTCACATTAGTAGGTACTGGTATTCTGGGAGCCCAGATAGCAATGCTGGCAGCAGATGCGGGCTATAAAACGATAGCATATGATCCCATTCCGAATGCCTTTGCGGCAACCTATAAGAAGCTATATGCGGATTTAAAAGAGAAAGGTGTGAATCCGCTGATTCCCTGGGAACGCTGGGAAGCATGCCGCGATGCAGTCAGGCAGGACACTGATTTAGGCGAAGCCGTGAAGAATGCCGATCTGGTTATTGAAGCTGTTCCGGAAAATGTCGAATTAAAAAATAAAGTCTTTGCTGAACTGGGTAAAAAAACACCTGCCGGAGCGATTTTAGCCTCGAACAGTTCCTCACTGCCAATTTCCAAAATGGAAGTAAGCAGCGGCCGGCCGGAAAAATGTCTGAACATTCATTTTTATTTCCCTCTGCAGGGCGTGAATATGGTGGATATTATGGGCGGCACCAGGACCGCTCCCGAAGTTATGCAAGCCGGATATGACTGGATCATTTCGCTCGGTTGCGTACCGCTGAAAGTTAATAAAGAAATTCTTGGCTTTTGCTTTAACAACGTGTGGCGGGCCATCAAAAGGCAGGTTCTTTATACATGGGCCAACGGATTTGTTGATTTTCGCGATGCCGACCGCGGCTGGTGCATCTTTACTAAAATGAAAGAAGGACCCTTTGCGCTCATGGATAAAGTCGGCCTGGACGTAGTCTATGACATTGAAATGTCCTATTATAATGACTCCAAAGATCCGAAAGATTTTCCACCGGATGCACTCTTGCAAATGATTAAACGAGGAGAGTTAGGTGTGAAAAGCGGGAAAGGATTCTATACCTATCCCAATCCGGAATTTCTGGAGCCGTCTTTCCTTAATCCTAAAATTGCCGGGAAATGATGATATAAAAAAGAGAACCTGGAAATAATCCTATCGCCTCTTTCGGTGGGAAGAGGCGATAGGATTGAAAAAACGCGATTAGTTACCTAACTTATGATCTGGAGAATTCGGGGATCATGCCTTTCCAGGGGGGCCGGAATTAACTGCGGATAACCGATTATCAGCGGCGCTACAATGCTATAATTATCGGGCAGGCCGATTTCCTCTTTTATTTTAGGATCCCTGATATTAGTGCCAAAACCGATCCAGCACGTACCTAAACCTCTTTGCGCTGCCGAAAACATCAGATAACCAACTGCCAGCGCACAGTCAACATCGAGAGAATCGACATCCGGGGAGCCGACAACATACACAACGCTGGGAGCATTATAAAAGATATTGAATTTTTCATCTTGCAGGATTGCTTCGTAGCGCTCTTTCATCGGACCGGGACTATCCGCAAAATCGTTGAGCAGATTTTTTTTGCATTCAGCGGATATTTTTTCCATCATGTCCCTGTTTTTAATGATTATGAAATTACAGGGCTGGCCGTTGCTGGCCGATGGAGCGAGGCATGAATCTTTAATGATCTCTTTAATTGTTTCCAGAGGGACATCTTTTTGCTGAAAATTCCGAATGGATCTTCTGTTTCGTAAAAGATCATCGAAAGTCATCATAATTTTTCTCCTTTTTTAAGTGGCCTCACATTACTTCCCGGGCGACGACTATGCGCTGCACCTCGGAAGTTCCTTCATAAATAGTGGTAACCCGGACATCGCGGTAAAGCCGTTCAATCTTATATTCCTTCATGTAACCATAGCCGCCATGAGTTTGCAAGGTGCGGTATGCCACCCGGTTGGCCATTTCCGAGGAAAAAAGCTTGGCCATGGATGCTTCCTTGGTAAAAGGCAAACCCTGATCTTTCAGCGAGGCGGCCTGAATGGTCAGGCAGTGTGCCGCTTCTATTTCCGTCGCCGAGTCGGCAATCATCCATTGAATGGCCTGAAAAGAATTGATGCTCTTACCAAATTGCCGCCGGTTCTTGGCATATTGAATAGCTTCATCCAAGCAGGCCCTTGCAATCCCCAAAGACTGCGAGGCAATGCCGATCCGCCCGCTGTCGAGGGCCACCATTGCAATCTTGAAACCGATCCCTTCTTTCCCCAGCAAATTGGCCTTGGGAATCCGGCAATCCTCAAATAATAATTCCACCGTATTGGAGGCCCGCAGTCCCATTTTGTCTTCTTTCCGACCGATTATTAACCCGGGAGTGCCCTTCTCCACGATAAAACCGGAGAGACCGCGGTTGGATTTATCCTGCCCGGTGCGGGCAACCAAAATAATTGTATCGGCATAGCCGCCATTGGTAATAAAAATCTTCGAGCCGTTAACCAGATAGCTGTTGCCGTCTTCTACCGCCCGCGTGATCATCCCTCCCGGGTCCGACCCGGCGCCCGATTCCGTAATAGCAAAAGCACCGAGGGCCAGGCCTGCCGCTAACGGTTTTAAATGCCTCTCTTTTTGCTGATCATTGCCGAATTTCCAGAGGGGATCGCAGGAAAGATTAGTTACAGACATTGTTACAGCAGTAGACGCGCAGGAATAAGCTATTTCCTGCAGTGCCAGGGAATAACTGACTGCCCCCGCGCCGGCCCCATCGTATTCCGGGGGTATCATCATGCCCAGCAAACCCAGTGCCCCCATTTTTTTTACGGCGGCCGCAGGGAAAGTTTCTGTTTGATCCCATTTATGGGCATTAGGTTCCAGTTCATTGCGGGCAAAATCGCGCGCCATCAAGCGGATCATTTCCTGCTCTGACGAGAGTTGAAAAGACATGGTTCTTTTCTCCTTATGGTGTGTATATAGTGACCAGAAGCGTGGTTGCCTCCTGATGGGGATTGCTTAATTTATGGTGCAGGCCGGAATTGAAATGGATGCTCTCTCCTTTGGCCAGCACTGTTTTGTTTTTGCCCACCGTAATAACGAGGCCGCCTTTCAGGACATAGATAAACTCTTCGCCTTCATGCTTATACTCGACACCCTGATGCTCCGTTCCGGCATCGATAGTCACAAGATAAGCGCGCAAATGATTCTTGGCGCCGGCTTCAGTAAGAGGTGAATAGGCATAAGAAGCAACTCTCTTCTTGTGGCTCTTTGTCCGGTGAGCTACTGCCTTTTTCCCGTCGGCAGATTCCAAATCTTCCATGTTGAATTTTAATGCCCGGCTCAGCTGCAAAACCAGAGCCACCGGCGGTACAATTTTATTCTCTTCGACACTTTTGAGAACATTGCCCGGATAGCCGGTCTCGTGGGCCAGGTCACTTATGCTCCAGCCCCTTTTTTCCCGGGCATTTTTCATCTTCTCTCCCAGCGATGCTGAAGGTTTTTTAATCTGCGCCATAACAACCTCCCTCCCTATAGGGTCAACCCTATCATATTCAAATCGTTTCTGCTATAATACACATATTATTAAATAGTGGATATATTTTTTTATCAATAATAAAAACAACATAATCAGCATAACCCGTAAAGGAGGTTACAATGGAATTAGGAACTGCTGTCAGGGAACGGCGCAGCATCAGGAAATTCAAACCGGCTGATGTTCCCCCGGATTTGGTCAGGGAAATTCTTAATGCGGCCCGCTGGTCACCTTCCTGGGGCAATACCCAGCCCTGGGAATTTTATATTTTGACAGGTCCGATCCTGGCAAAGATCAAAGAAATGAATATGGAAAAACCGGCTGCCGGTGTGCCGCCAGCACCCGATGTCCCCATGCCGGAAAGCTGGCCGGAAAACATGAAAGCCCGTTATAATGAATTAGGCAAAACAGTATTTTCTGCTCTGGGAATTGCGAGAGAAGACAAGGCGTCACGCTTCCAACACTATCAGAACATGGTTACATTCTTTGGCGCCCCCTGCCTGATCTTAGCCTGTATCTCCCGGAACAATGTCGTCGAATATCCGATGCTGGACGTAGGCCTTATCAGCCAAACCATCTGCCTGCTGGCTCATGATAAAGGACTCGGCACTTGTATTCTGGCCGCGGCGGCGAGTTACCCTGACGCCATAAGAACAATCGCCTCGATTCCGGAGGATAAAAGAATAATTGTGGGTATTGCCCTGGGTTATCCCGATCTGGATTTTCCGCTCAACCATATCGACAGGAAAAGGGCGGAAATCTCCGAATTTGTCCATTGGGTAGAATAACAGATTAGCACATCCAGAATAAATTTTGCCGTATTAAAGGAACAGGATAACTTTAATAACCGCTAGAATAATCGTCTGAAAAAAGTTTATCAGGGGATTTAGTGCGCCGATATACAGCAAACCAATAACGATAAAGAAGCCGTATGGCTCTATTTGGAAAAGAAATCTGCTGACGGACTCCGATGTAAAGCCCATTAAAATTTTCGAGCCGTCGAGTGGCGGTATTGGTATCAAATTAAATGCGGCCAGCATGATGTTGATCCGGGCAAAGAGATATAAAATTTGTTCCGCCATACCGGACTCACCCGGCGCAATGATCTTGTACAGGAGAAGAGCAATAAAGGCGCAGATAATGTTGGCAACTATGCCCGCGGAAGAAACGAGAATCAGCCCCTGACGGCGGTTGGGGATATTTCCCAGATTAACAGGAACAGGCTTTGCCCAGCCGAAGCCAAAAATCAGCAGCATCAAACTGCCGATCGGATCAAGATGCTTGATCGGGTTGAGTGTCAGACGCCCCATCCATTTAGCCGTGTTATCGCCTAGTTTATAGGCTACCCAGCCGTGCGCCAGTTCGTGAAAAATCACGGAATACAAAAGAAGTATCGCCAATATCAGGAATGATACCGGATCTTTAAGCAATAAATTTAATAGTCCCATACAAAATTACCTTTATTTAAAAATGTTAATATTGAAAAAGGGGCTTCCCTGCGGAAGCCCCGATTAGCCGTGCTCCTGACTTGAGTTGATAGCGCCGTCAGCCGGATTATGCTGTTTTTATATCCGAACTCCTCTTCTTTTACAATCTCGTTTTTTTACCGTGGATGGAAGTTCCCGCAGAACAGGCAGGACATCCGGTCAACGAGATGTTTCCCTACCCGGGGGGGGCAAAAACTTCGCCCATTATTTTTTCGGAGGCATGAGCATGTCCTGGATGCGGACCATGAAGGAGCCGATGCTGCCTGCATATTCGGGTGAACCTTCCAGCCTGATGTCTCCGTCCGCCGTGGCGCTCACAGTATCCTTGCTTTCCGCCAGAACTTTGTAGGCGCCGTCGAGTCCGTTGAATCTCATGTGTACAAAGGGAGCCTTGCGTGTATAATGGCCGCGTCCGCCTTTGGTTTTGCCGCCCTTTACCCTGAGGTAGGCCGCAGGTCCTGCCGGGTCTATGGAAAGCTGGTAGATGCGGTCGGGTTGCTTGGCCGTCCAGGCCGCCATGTCTTCGTCGCCACCTTTGTTGAGCTGGCTCAGGGCATTGGTGACCATGTACATGATGAGCTTCAACTTGAGTTCGCGCCTGACCGGGTCTTTGGGGTTGACATTAGGCATGAGGAGCAGAAGGCCCAGGAACAGCATGACGAGCTTCATGAGCAGGGGAAGTCTCCAAAGGCCCTTGGGAATGCCGCCGAAGACGGGGATGCCGCCTGTGAACATGGCGTTCATGCCTGCGGCATGCTTAAAGGGCAGGTCAATATCGGGGTGGGGGTGGACTCCCTGAAATACATCGAGCTTTCCGTCCTTGAACTCGAGGTAGGCGCCGCTTTCGCCGCCCCTGATGGAGAACTGGATGACCCCGTCGAAGCCGGCGAAGAGCTTTTTGATGCGGGTGTTGTCCGCCTCATAGAGCACCTTGAAGAGCGGCATGATGGATCTCAGGACGATCCGGTTTGTGAGCATCACCTTGTCTGCCATGGACGTCCCTCCTTATACCTCGTCTTCCCAGTCTTCGTCTTCTTCGATTTCCATGCGCATGAGTTCACTGACCGTCTCAACGATTCCGTCGGCGTCAAACTTGTAATAGTGGTAAAGGTCTTCGGGGTAGCCGACGATGGAGTAGCAGTCCGGAACACCAAGCTTCCTGAAGCCGCAGGCCTTGCCGGTCTCAATGATGACTTCCGCCACGGCGGAGCCGAGACCGCCGATGAGGTTGTGGTCTTCGACCGTAATTATCCGCCGAGTATCCTTGACCGCCTGGATAATGGCATCGCGGTCGATGGGCTTGATGGTATGCATATTGATTACGCGTGCGCTCAGGCCTTGCCGGGCTAGCACTTCCGCCGCGCGCACAGCATGGAGAACACCGACGCCGCAAGCAATGATTGTAATGTCCCTGCCTTCCCGCATGGTGATGGCCTTGCCGATCTCATAGCCATAATCCTTGGTCTTGTTCACCGGGGGCTCGAACCCCCTGCCCACTCGGATGTAAACTGGTCCGGGCCATTCCATGGCGGCAGCAACTGCATTGCCGGTCTCCAAACCATCGGCCGGAACAATAACTGTCATGTTCGCAAATGAGCGCATGACTGCAATGTCCTCGGTACAGTGGTGGGTGGAGCCCGCCTGTCCGAAGGAGATCCCGGCATGGGTGGCGATGATTTTAACGTCGAGGTTCTGGTAACAAATGTCCGTACGCACCTGCTCGGCGCTCCTGAGCGCAGTGAAGGCGGCAAAGGTGGAGACCACGGGTTTGAATCCAGCCAGGGCGAGACCGGCAGCCATGCCGAACATGGAGTTTTCCGCTATACCCACATTGATGAACCGTTCCGGATACTTCTTTCCGAATCGTTCGATCTTCGTGGAGCTGGCCAGGTCCGCAGTTATGGCGATGATATCGGGATACTTGTCTCCGAGCTGGGAGAGCACCTCACCGTATACTTCAGCCTGTGTGAGCTTGTCGCCGTCCGTTACCGACCATGTCATACCTTCAGCCATACGTGCCTCCTTAGCCGGGTATTTCCCGATAATGTTTATCAATGCATGCCAGGGCCTGATCCCGCAAGTCGGAATTCAACCCGCCGTAATGCCACTGCGCCTGGCCTTCCATAATGTCTACACCTTTGCCCTTGATCGTTTTGCAGATGATGATTGTGGGCTTTCCCTTGATGGTTTGGGCCTTCTCGATGGCCTCTCCGATAGCGGCAAAGTCATGCCCGTCTATCACGAGTGTCTCCCAGCCGAAGGCCTTGAACTTCTCATCAATGGGTTCCAGGGTGGTAATCTGCTCGGTGGGGCCGTCGATCATGAGGCTGTTCCGATCCACAAAGGCAGTGAGATTGTCGAGCTTGTGGTGACCGGCGAGGATTGAAGCCTCCCAGACAGTTCCTTCGCAGAGTTCGCCGTCACCCATCATGCAATAGGTGCGATAATCTTTTTTTCGCAGTCTGGCTCCGACGGCAAGACCGATAGCGATGGCCAGTCCGTGGCCCAGAGAGCCGGTGGAGGCATCACATCCCTTGACCCGGCGGCTGTCCAGGTGCATACCAAAGGGACTGCCCGTCTTATTGAAGTCCTTGAGGAGAGCCTTGTCGAAGAACCCCTTGTCGCCCAGTATAGTCGCCCATCCTATGCCCCCGTGCCCCTTGCTCAGGATGAACCGATCGCGATCTTCCCATTGCGGCCTGGCCGCGTCTATCCGGAGATACTTGTAATAGAGCGCAACGAGCACATCGGTCTGGGAAAGCGATCCTCCGAGGTGCGATCCGCCGCAGGTAAAGGTAGTTTCAATAATAGCCCTTCTGATCTCCCATGCCTTTTTTGTGAGTCCTTTTATTCCTTCTTGTGTAAGCGGCATTCCAACCTCCTTACTATAATTATCTTTAAAAAGCCCCATGCCGGGCCTTGTTCACGATCTTCTCGATGGTGTTCAATGCGATGAGCGGGACATCCCGGGGGTCGAACATGGGGGACGGCATGCCGAAGACAAAGGGCAGCACGCTGGTCAGCTTGACGGCACCGATGGGGCATCCTTTCACCCGCTTGATGCGTTTGGCCCTGATTGTCCCCTTCACTTCGGTGCAGTCGCCGATGAGCAGGCACACCCCGCCGTCCGCATCCACATCCCCTTCATAGATGCCTGTGACCATGGCGCCGGGCTTGGCCTTTTTGATGGAACCGGGACGGCGGGCATCAATGGTGCCCAGGCTGCCCTTTACCGCCGCCATGCACCCGCCATAACAGATCTGATTCGTGTTCGGGCCGATTCCCTCATAGAAGCGTATCTTTGTATCGAGCTTCTGGATATCCTGAAACTCGCTTACTATTCCGGAGGTTCGCCGGGCAAGCTCGGCGATGCTGATATCCCCCAGGACATTGACCGAATCCGGGTCGATGGACCCGTAACCTCTTTCAGAGGCGATCCGCAGGTGGTTGACCGCTTCGGGCTTATACCCGAGGATCTGGGCCGCCACGACATCGGAGGCAATCGGATCATTACTGATCATGATGAGCCCGAGGTGGAAGGGTTTGGCGCAGGATTCGAATCCATGGCCGATGGTTACGGCATCGGTAACGATGAGGTCGGGATAGCCTATTTCCAGGATGTCCACTATCTTTTCGTTCAGGCGGTCGTCGTGATAAAGCATGCGCTCTTTGTGGAGGAGGCTGCCTATATTGAGCTTGAGAGCATTGGTGATCTCGCAGCAGATATGGTACTTGAGCTTGGGCATCCAGATCTTGAAATCCGCTTCATGGATCAGCCTTGGGCAGAGAAGCGTCTTATGGCAGGCGGCCTTCTTCAGGGCCACCTTTACGTATGTGTCTTCATTGAAATCAGTTATGGGGACGCGGTGGCGGGCGCCCATTTCATAATAACCGGCCTCCTTGAAGTTCAGACGTGTGGGGATGGCAAAACCGCCTGATTCACCGATGGAGAGATCTGCGACTCCCGGATAGGACCGGACCTGATCCACCACTGTACCTACCAGCTCCGGATTGGTAAAGGCATGCTGTGAATAGTGCTTGTTGGCAAAGACGACATTGGGCTTGATCAGTACCTTACCCCGCGGTTTACGGCCGAGCAGATCGAAAGCCTCCTGCACGACCGCTTTCATCAATGAGGGATTGTACGACTCAACCTTGCGCAGTAAAACCCACCGATCCTTGGACATAGTCTCTCCTTTAGTAATGTCTCCATCACAACCTGGACATTCGGCAAAATCATTTTCCCATCTTCTTTCGTGCTCTCCTGATGACCGCATCCGACGTCATCCGGGTGAGCCACCCGTTGGATAAACGATGCAGTAGATAGAGGAAACGGGTTGATGCCCCGGGTATATACAGGTATTGTTCTCTGGCAATGGCCTTTATGATGACCTTTGCGGCGAATTCGGGAGTCAGGAACCCGCCCAAGCTTTTCACTGCTCTGCCTTCCTGAGGCAGCGTCTTGGCTTCGTCAATGTTCATGGGGGTATCTACCTCCGGCGGACAGATGACTGTCAGCTTCATCCCCAGCGGCTTCAGCTCGTAGCGCAAGCTGTCGGATAACCCCAGCAGTGCCGCCTTGGATGTCCCGTAGGCCGTATAGCCGAACATCCCGAAGAGGCCGGCTGCCGAAGAGAGGATTACCACATGGCCTTTCCCGGTTTTCATGACGGGGAGCAAGGTATGTATCATATTGCGGGGGCCATAGAGGTTGATCTTCATCACCTCGTCAAACATATCATAGGTTATGTTCTCGAAATGATCGGCATACTTGTTGATGCCGGCGCTGTTGATGAGGATATCGGGGGCTCCGTATATGTCCAGAGCAATTTTCATCTTTTTTTTCACAGCCGCAGGGTCGGCCACATCCAGGGACATTGTGCCAACCTTCTGGGTGTGGCTGCGCCGTGATTTTTCCACGGTCCGGCCGGCATCCTTAAGCTTTTGCTCATCCCTTGCCAGGAGGAGCAGATGTGCACCCTGGGCCGCAAAAACCCTGCCCATTGCCAGCCCGATCCCGCTCGAACCACCGGTGATATAGATCATCTTGCGCTCAAAGCTCTTCATGATCGTTACCCCATGTCCGGATTTTTCGCGTTGCTGTTGCCGGTGGAGCGAACCAATCCTCGCACAAGTAGGTAGCACCATTGAACGCAAAAATCAAGAGCGATAAGCGTTATTTTTTAACGCAACAACAACAGGTTAGGCAATGGTTTCTTCCGAATCGGTTTTATGACCGGACTTTTCTCAGGTCCGGTTTCTCTTTGCGAATAACCGGCAAGACTTAAATGGCTGATGACATATCGGTCTTTTTGTGTAAGATGGCTGCAGGGTATGAGGGGATTCTTTCTGTTGTGCGTGTTGGTCGTGCTTCACATACTACCGGAAAATCCCATCATGTCCTCCGTTTATCTATACTGGTGCACTGGCAAGCAGAATGCACCATATATTATTATGACACGAGAACTGCTGCTGTTTACAAATCAACTCCGGGGCGTTTTTTGAGGCCGCATGATTTTCAGTTTTTTCATTCTGGAGTCCAGTGTGGAGGGATGGATGTCCAGCATTTCCGCCGCGCCGCCGGAACCGTGAATTTTCCATCCCGTCTTCTGAAGTGTCCGCAGAATATGGTTTCGTTCATTATCCCTAAGGGTTGAGCCGGAAATCGGAGACAGAGACTGGGGAGCCGATGACAGGCCCTCCAATTCGGGAATATATTTTCACCGAATTATTTTCCGCTGAACCCGAATTGGGGCCGCGGATCAGGCCGAGGCCCGCGGAAGCCACCGTGCTAATCATGTCCATTGACGAACAAAAGTCCGGATGTTCAATCTCTTCCGGTGTAATATTTTTCGAAGCCTTCAAGCGAAACTGCGGCGGGTCGGTATCCTTATCGTACACAAAAAGTGCACCCCTTTCCGCTCCGGTGACGCGATTGACCGTGGCGATAATATGCTGAAAGAGGTCGCTGCTTTCAGTGATGGTCACGATCTCCTTGCCTAAATTTATAATATTTTCCAGAAGACTTTTTTCGGGGTCGTGGCTTCTGAGAAAATAGACTGATCGCTTTTTGTTTTTTCCAGGTAATAGATGTAAGCCAGGCAAACAGAACCAAGCATGAGGCTGTATTCATTTCTTTTCTTTCTTGCTTCCTTGAAGGAATCCTGAAAATATTTTAAGGCCTCTTCCGTGCGGCTAAGCATTACCGGAAGGGGATGTCAATGCAGACCACGAAATATCGTTGCTGAAAGGGGAAAAAGCATGATATTTATCTACTCACCTTATTGGAACGCTATTTGCAATTGAATAATTATTGAATAATTGATGTAATTACCCTGCGGTTACAGTAAAGGTGCGGCCTGGTCTTCATTATAGGGCATCATATGGATTTAGTCCCGCTCACACGGGACGAGCGTTAATTCTCCGCAGCCTGCTGCGAGGCGGATGATTTAAACAGGAGGAAAATAATGGCAAACATTGAAGCAAAAGTAGATCGCAAGGCCGGCCACATGGTGAGGACGGCAACACAAAGCGGTTTGGAATTAAAACCTTTTTATAATGCCGAAGACATAAATCATCTTTCCTATGAAAAGGATATCGGTGATCCCGGGGCATTTCCCTTTACGAGGGGCCTTTATCCCGAGATGTACCGGGATCGTCTCTGGTTGAAGTCATTTATCGTCAGTTACGCAACGGCTGAAGAGACCAATCAGGCCTTCCGCAATTATATTGCCAACGGACTGACCGATTTGCGCCTTCTCTGCGATCTGCCGACCCAGGCGGGAATTGACCCCGATCATCCCTCCGCCTGGAACAGCATGATGTGCGGCGGTGTTGCCACTTACGCCATTCCTGTTTACGAGAAAATGCTCGAAGGGCTTCCGCTGGGGGAGGCGATTTTTGAGTTTGCCCATGCCGGGATGTCGAGCTTCCTCTATTTCTACGGGTTGCTCGTCGCCGTGATGGAAAATAAAGGAATCGATCTCCAGACATTACGGGGAAACAGCATCAACGATCCTATCCGGACGAAGCTCGTCTATGGTTGTCCTGATTTCCCGACAAAACTGGACCGGCGCATCTGCCTGGATCACATCGAGTACTCCATCCGCAACACGCCGAACTGGCGTCCGATTGCGCCGAACGGGGTTGATCCCTGCCAGGGCGGCATGGATGCGATCAAAGAATTGGGCGGTTGTCTGGCGGTTGCCACGCAGGTTATGACTGATCTGGCGGCGCGCGGCATCGCGATAGACGATTTTGGCGCCATGGTGTTCGCCCTCGACGCTGAATCGGATTTCTTCGAAACGATTGTCAAGTTTCGTCTGGCCAGGAAAATGTGGGCCAAGATTGCCAGGGAAAAATTCGGCGCGAAGACCAAGCGGGCGATGCAGCTGAAAATCGGGATCCGCACATCGGGACTTTCTCTAACCAGCCAGAAACCGTTGAATAATGCCGCCCGTGTGACGCTGCAGATATTAAGCTGTGTTCTGGGCGGTGTCAATTCTCTGGATGCATCCAGTATCGACGAGGCGATAGGACTGCCTTCACTGGAAGCCCGGATCTTCAATCTGGATACCCAGCACATCATCACTCATGAAGCCAATGTTCCGCTGGTTGCCGATCCCCTGGGAGGATCCTATTACGTGGAATGGCTCACGAGCCGCATGGAACAAGAAGTCAATTCCTACCTCCAGGAAATCGAATCCCGGGGGGGGATTTTCGCCTGCCTGGAAACCGGATGGCTCAATGAAGTGATGGAAGCCGGACGATTGAAGGTGCAGCGCGAAAAGGCCGAGAACAAGCGACTGATTGTCGGCGTCAATTCCTTCCGGGAGGAAGGTGAGGAAGGTCCGATTAACAAGGCCATCCGCGATATAGCCTACAAATCGCCTTCCCTCGCCGCGCGCGAGGCAATGGTGGCAGAAGTCAAGGCATTCAAGGCCGGACGCGACAAGAAACGGTTGGCGCCGCTGATGAAAGAAGTCTACCGGGCGACAAAGGAGAATCGGAACACGCAGCGCCCGGTCATCGAAGCGGCCAAAGCAGGCATGACAATCGGCGAGTGCGTCGGCGTTATCCGTATGGGAGCAGGTTACAACTATGATCCCCTCAAAGAAATCGAAACACCGGAATTTGTCCGGGAAATCGTGAAGGAGTGAAAAACATGCCGAAGGAGAAAAAGATCAGGGTATTGATTGCCAAGGTAGGTTGCGACATCCATGAAAGAGGCGCCTTAACCCTGCTTACGACATTCCGCGACGAAGGGATGGAAGCAATTTATACGGGACGGTATCAAACGCCGAAAGGCGTCGCCAATGCGGCTGTATCCGAAGACGTTGACGTGATTGCTTTGAGCGACCACACAGGCAGTCTTCCGATTATCGCGGAAGCAGTGCTGGCCGAATTAAAGAAACTGGGCGTAACGGATATGCCGATTATCGCCGGGGGGCTTCTGACACAAGAGGATGTCAAGGTTCTCGAAAGGATGGGTGTGACCGGAAATTACGGACCGGGAACACCGATGGATGTAATTCTCACCCATATCCGGAACGTGGCCTGCTGAAAATCGCATAGGGAGAAGATGAAAAAAGGATCACCGGCGAGAGTCTTTGTCTGGTTTAACGGTCCGAGAAGTGAGGAATGGAGGTATTTTTGCACAACTTAACCGGAATACCCCGTGTGGACGAAGCCATCAGTTTGATGAAAGCGAGAAATATTCGCGGGCTGACAAGGGCTATTTCCATTGTGGAAAATTATGAAGAGGGCAGGGACGCCCTGCTGAACGACGCTTTCCAAAGGGCCTCCGAGGCTTGTTTTACTCTAGGTTTTACCGGAGCACCGGGGGTCGGGAAAAGCACATTGGTGAATGCGGTGATCCGGCATTACCGCCGTTCGGGGAAAACCGTCGGTGTTATGGCTGTTGACCCCACATCTCCCTTTTCCGGCGGAGCCGTTCTGGGAGACCGGATTCGCATGCAGGAGCATAATCCCGACAACGGGGTATATATCCGGAGTCTTGCCAGCCGCAAGGCGCTGGGCGGGCTCTCGGAAGCGACTAAGTATGCCCTGTACCTATATAAGGCATTCGGCTTCGACGTCATTATTGTCGAAACCCTGGGTGTGGGTCAAGATGAGATTGATGTCGCCAGGTATGTCGATGTAACAACCGTCCTTCTTGTTCCCGGTTACGGAGATACCATCCAGATGGCCAAAGCCGGTATCATGGAAATCGCCGATCTGTTCGTCATCAATAAGTCGGACCGCCCCGGGGCTGACCTGCTGAAAAAACAGGTTCAGAATATTCTTTACATGAAAGCGGAAAAGGAAAGACCTCCGGTTTTAAACACGATTGCGGACCAGAATGAAGGAATTGACGACGTCATGGAAGCAATCGCTGAGGTCAGGCAGCGGAAGGCGCTGCAGGGCCAAGAGAGGCATCGTAAAAGGATTGTCGAAGAAATCCGGTCGTCGGTTTTGACGCGGCTGGCAGGCGATGCCGAGCCCCATCTGGATGAAATGGCCGGGAAGGTTCTGACCTTATCAATGACTCCGATCGAGGCTGCAGAACTGATAATCAGGCGCATTCAGAAAGGCTGCTTGGAGGATGATGAAAAAAACAGCATATAAAGTGAGAGGATAAAACCAGAGACCACATCACTAAAAGAAAACCTGTGCTTAAAACAGGTCAGAAAAAAGGGAACGAAAATGACAGATCTGAAAAAAGTTGGAGTAGTGGGAGCAGGAATGATGGGCGCGGAAATTGCTCTTTGTTTTGCCGCTGCCGGTTACGAGGTGGTGATGAGCGACGCGACGCCGGAGCTTGCGCAAACCGGCAAAAAACGGCAGGGTCAGGTGCTCGACAAGAGCATCAAGAAAGGTCGAACGGACGCAGCCGCCAGGGAATCCATCCTGAATCGCATAGTAGCGACCGACCGGCTAGAGGATATGGCCGGCGTGGATCTGGTTATAGAAGCGGCCAGCGAGGATTGGGGAATCAAGAGCAAAATTTTCGCGACGCTGGATGCGGTTTGCCGGGAGAGTTGCGTGATAGCGAGCAACACATCGAGCATTCCCATTACAAGACTTGCTGCCACCGTAAGTCCGAAGCGGATGGAGCGTTTTCTGGGGATGCACTTCTTTTCACCGGCTTTTGTCATGAAACTGGTGGAGGTGATTCCCGGTTTCCTTTGCGGAAGAGATGCCGTGGAGACGGCAAAGGAGGCGGTCTTGACCCTCGGCAAAACACCGGTGGAAATCAAGGATGTGGCGGGTTTTGCCGTCAACCGGCTGCTGAACATTTTTTTTATCGAGGCCATCCGGCTTCTGGAGGAAGGCGTGGCCACTGCGGAAGATATCGATGCCGCCTGCAAGTTGGGCCTGGGGCACCCGGTAGGTCCCTTCGAACTTCTCGACATTACGGGGCTGGATCTGAACCTGAAGGTGCACGAAGTTCTTTTCCAGGAGTACGGAGATCGGTATCGGCCGCGTCCACTGCTCCGTAAAATGGTCACGGCGGGCAGGCACGGGAAAAAGACGGGAAATGGTTTTTACCAGTATAATAAATAGCAGACCGGCTAAGGTTTCAATGATCCGGAGTTATAATCATCTGATTGCGGCGGATTCGGTCAACCTTGAAGGCGCAAACATTTGGAAGAAAGACAAATGAATCTTAACGATGTTTTCATAGGTGTCCCCTATTTCATTCATCATCTGTCTTACTGTTTTCTTGCCCGTCGGATAAGGTAACATTCAGTCTGCGGGCAAGCCGCTGATGCTCCTTTGGTGTCAGCCAGGCCACGCGCAGATAATCGGCGATATCCTCATCATTTAAACCGATTCGCCGGGCTTCCCGCACGGTCACGATATAGGCCTCGATTTCGGTCTCCCGATCCACGTAAGCTTTACTCCGGTCGTAAAGATTGCGCCCCTGCCGGCATTGTTGGACATGGCAGAGCTCGTGAATAATGTCCAGATACAGGATATTGTCGGAAGAAGTGCGCAAATGCGCCAGACCAATGGTTATGGAACCATCTTCGTTATCCACAAACATCTCATAGGCATGGTCCACTACAAACACCCGGGTATGAGCAATGACCTGATCGATTTCTTCCGTTCCGGCGAAGATCGAATACAGAATATCGTAGGAGCGGATATCCGCAAATACTTCTTCCAGACGGTATTGCCCCGGTTCCAGCCGGTGATTGATGCAAAAAACATTTTTCATCAGGGCTATCTTGCCTCATCAGCTTCAGGCAGGCTTTATCTGCTGATACGACCCTTGCTCACATGGCTTCTTCGGAGTGGCGCCTGTTGCCAGCCCCGCTTCTTTCTTCTTGCATGTAATCTCCGTCGCTTCAGCAATCAATTCGCTTTATTCATTATTTACCTGCTGCTTTTTAAACAGGTAATTGCCATCACCCCTTTACAATGAGCATGGGGCTCCAACACTTCTTTGCCTTTGGCTATCTTGGTCATAATTGCGTCAACGGAAGCACTCCAGATAAAGACGCGGGGCATCCTTTTCCCGCCCTGAAAGTCTTAACGATAGAAACCCCTGTCGCCAACGTTGAACGGTTGGGCGCGAAACATGAAGTTCCCGGGCGATGTCTTGATTCATGGTTCCATCTGCCGCCATGCTGATGGTACGGGCACACTCAACAAGGCGACAGGGTTTGCTTCTACCTGTTGCCCACTAGTCTATGATTGAACGTTCTGCTGACGTTAATATAATGGGTCCTGCTGTTGGCATCAGTCTTGCTAATAAATGAAAATCTCTCGTATATCAAGTTTTTTGTGTGACGCTACGCTGGATATCGAAAAGCTTACTGGAAATCGACGTGATCGTTGATTCTGCGGAGGACATGTTCCTGGTAATCGGGTTTAGTCAGAGTGATCCGTACCGCCTGATTGGGGCAGAAACGAGCGCATCTCCCGCATCCGCGGCAGGTCGCCGAGTGCACGGCCTTGCCGTTCTCCACGGTGATAGCCTTGACAAAACAGTTCCGGGCACAGGTGCCGCAGCCCCTGCAGTCATTGGTAACCTCGATGCTCAATCCTTCCAGACGGGGGAATACCTCGTCGAGCTGGTCGGGCGGCAGGTGCCGGTAATAGGCCATCATACAGCAGCAGGAACAACAGAAACAGACGCTCAGAAGTTTTTTTTCATCCGGGATGAGGAAGGCAAAATTATCGAACCGCACCTTGCCGACGAGCGGGACCAGACCGGCTGCCAGCGCCTGTTCCAGGTGGCGCAAGGCCTCCGGCGCGTCCACACGGCGGCTAATCTGGGGTGGCATCTGCAGGGCGCTTTCTCCCATGAAAAGGCATCCGATGTTGAGGGGGTGATCCCGGCAGTCCCTTGCCGTACGGCATAGGCAGCGATTCATGATGACATGGTAAGGCGACTGTTCGATGTACGCGGCGATCACTTCGGCGGGCATGGGGACGCCTTGGGCGTGAAGGGTTTCATTGATGGGGAGGTAGGTGATGTTGCTCTTGCGCCGGGAAAGCCAGGGGTGAATGTCCCGCAGCAGGGGGATATGCCCCAGGAAAAAGGGCCATTCGATGGCACGATGACCTGGTTTAAACAAGGATTTGTGCTGCATTACCCACGCGACCAATGACTGCTTCAGGCTCATATGCCTCCGCTCAGAAATTGAAATATTATCCCCGACTCTTTAACTACAAGTTCTGTTCACTGCGGGGAACATGACCCGGAGAGATTTAGCTATTTTGTGTTTTCCATGCTGCTGTTCCCGGACGTTCTCAGATGACGGGCTCGGTCATTGCACAGACTTTCACCCGAAGGGCTTCCAGGTCGCCCTCGGACTTAATGCTGGCCAAGGTCAGCATTTCGGCCATATGACCCTTAACCCTGATCTTCCTGGTGAGGAATCCCTTCATAGCCTCCTTGGTATCATTGCACAGCAGTGCCTTGTAACAGATATCGTAAGGAAGGGTTAGCAGCGTCTTCGCGTTTTTGTGATGCCCGTTTCCGAATCTGCCCTCGGTAAAGTGTATCGCCTTGTCGCCTCCCGGGCCCCCGGTTACGGTCAGATTAAGGATAAACCCGACCAGCTTTTCCGGGAGATCAATTTTCCCAAAAGATTGGGCAATCTTCTCTGATTCAGCGAACCATGCATCTGATAAAAACAGGTTTGCCATGCCGTACCTCCAGTGGTATCGTTACATTATGAATATTCTCCTGCCGGAACATACCCTATTCCTTTGCCCAGTTTACTTCCAATTCTTCTTCACCCCGAGGTCCTCGGCGATAATTTTTGCGCCAAGATACCCGGGGCCGCCAATGACCATACCTCCGGGATACGTGCTGGCACCGCACACGTAAAATCCTTCGATGGGCGTATAGTGGCGGGAACAGGAGTCATGGGGCCGGTTATATCCCATCTGGAGGGTCATGTATGACCCCTGCTTGATGGAGCCCCGCACCATGTTCTTGAATTTCTTTTCTATATATGTCGGAGGATAGATGAGCGTGTTCATCGGATCCAGAGGATCAAGGTTCGGGGCATACTGCTTCCATGTATCCAGGCATTGCTTCGCGTAATCACCTTTGATCAAGTCCCAGTCCTGGTCAAAGGGAGCCAGGGATTCCCACCGGCCGGTATGGTACGTTCCGTATCCCTGTATCGGGTCAAAGAGGGATGCTATCGTGGTATGGCCATGGGGACAACCGGGGAGCTTTCCGTCTTCCATATCCTGGTAATTGGACAGTATTTCCTCGGTATCGCCGACTCCCAGGTGGGTCATCAATGCCCTGTTGGCGTCGTCAACGCCTTCGGTGCCGATATATCGGGGTGCCGACCGCAGCGAAAGATGAATGCCGAAATAGGACACTTTTTCCCACTCCCACCTCCGGGCGCACTGTACGAGGTCGGCAGGAAGCTGACTCTCTTCAAAAAACTCGAGGAAATTCTGTTTCGGGTCAACGGTGGATGCAACCGTCTTCGCCTTGACTTCGGCTCCGTCGGAGAGACGCACACCCGATACCTTGCCCCCCGTAAGCAGGACTTTCGTGACATCCGACAAATCGCATATATCACCGCCCGCCTCTATTATCACCTTGTGGAGGGCCGATGAAAGCCGGTGGGAGCCGCCGCTTACCAGTGCAGCGTTGAGCATACGGTATACATAAAGCGGAAAGAGAAATCCCAGCCCGTCATAGTTGGAATGACCCCACATGGCAAAGAGATTGTACAGGGCCGCTTTGATCGGATCGGAAAAGCCGTAACGTTTTTCCAGTATTTCCAACGGCGTCATTTCTGATATTTCATTGAATCTCTCGCCCAGCTCACCGTGCTCAATCGCGAAAGCCGGGACCTGCTCCATCGCCGGCAGGGCCGGGATATAGGTCAGCGGCATGACGATTGACTCGGAAAGTTCCTTGAACTCGCTATACATGCGCGTATACCGATCGCCGTCTTCTTTGCTGAAGCTGGCTGAAAGATACTGAGCTGTTTTTTTCGGGTCGAGATACAGCATGACCGGCTTGTGCCCCTTCCCGATATACGCGGCCTGGGCATCCGGATAGATATACTTCACTCCGCGCTCAGCGAGATTGAAGTCGCGGTAGGGAGGCATGTATTCCCCCATCATATGATAGATGGCGTGCGGATTGTATTTAAACCCGGCGAGCTCCAGCGTGTCCAGTCCGCCGCCGGTTTCATGCCTGCGCTCCATGAGGGCGACCTTGAGACCGGTCCGTGCCAGATAGGCGCCACAGATGAGTCCGTTGGGGCCGGCTCCTATTATTATCACATCATATTCCGTGCTTTTCATAATTACCTCCTCACACCGAGATCAAGCGGAATATTGGCGGCATTCTCCAGATACCAATGGGTCGCTTTGCTCGTCCACCATTCCTGCTCGCGTACGCCCATGTCCTCGGCAACCTCGCAGGCGGCAATGTATCCTGAACCCAACGGCGTAATCCCGAAGGGATGAATTGAATTGGACAGATACAGATTCTTCAAGAAGGTTCTGGATCCACCGCCGACGCACACGCCGGGGACCGGACGCTTGTCGTAGAACTGTTCCGGAATAACGCTGCCACCCGCCCAGCAACCCTGGATTGCCGAGGGATTATTCCGTTCCTGCTCCAGGGGCGAATAGATGTAACGGTTCAGTATCTGCTTTTTGAAACCAGGTGCGTAGCGTTCATAAGCATCGGTAATCTGGTCGGCCAGAACGTTTTTGATATCCATGAACGAATTCTTGCCTCCGAGCCGTCCGTGTTTCCATTTCAATGGTTCTCCCGGAATGTCAATCCACGCCTGGGTTACATGGCAGCCTGCCGGGGCCTGGGTAGGATCGGCAAGGGTGGGAAGGTACCAGTTAGCGTAAATTTCCGGGTAGATCTCCTGGTCGATGATCGCTTGGGAGTACTTTCTCATCTCAGCGGTGGTTTCACCGCCGAAATATCCCATCCAGGAGCGCATGATGCCTTCATCATAATCGGCTGTTCTCCACTTAGGCGGACCGTCCAGAGCGTAATGGACAGTAAATATTGTCTGCTCATGGTAATTGAAGTTCTTTATTCTTTTGACCAGATCCTTGTCGGAAATGTGTTCCTCACCGATAAGGTCGATGAAGGTCGGCACAACGGTTATATTGCTGACGATTTTTTTAGCCGTGATCTCCTGGTTGGGATAAATGGCGTCTTCGTGGAGTACCACTCCCTGGGCCTCCCCGTTTTTCATGATGATTGTCTTCACCGGGCAGCAGGACATGATCTTGACGCCGCTCGCCACGTTCGCCTGGATAAGGGCGTGGGTCACAGCATGGGAGCCCCCCTTGGCCGTTGTAAGCGGGAAGAATGAGCCGGAAAGCAGACCCAGCAGAGAACCGATCGCGCCGATCTGCGGATGTATGGGGGGAAACCCGATTATCCATTCCATGGCCTGCACCATGGTCTTGATGTGGTCCGATTCAAACATGGCATCCATGACCTCGAAGCCGTTCATTTTCATGAACTGCTCGCCGGTCACATTTTTGCCCAGGTGCTGGAAAAAGCGGCCCATAAAATCGGAAAAATCCCGCATGGTCTCGGCAGTGGGGGCTGTATACATGAACCGATGTACAATATCGGTAAAATCCAGCATCTGCGGGTACAGAAACTCCAGCGCATTTTCCAAAAGGGCACGGTCCTGTTTAGAATGCTTTCCCCAGTTTTCCATGGTGTCGTAAGGGTTGGAGGCGATGAGGGCATTCGTGCCGTCGAGAAACGGCTTTCCCCAGACATAGGAGGTGTTCCTCAGTTCCAGTCCATATTTTTCCAGTTCCAGATCCTGCATCGGCGGTCCGAAACCTGTGGCCAGCATGGTCGCGTGAAGATTATAAAGGAATCCCGGAATGCCCGGCTCGCTGGTGTCGCAATGAGCCCCGCATTCGCCCCGGGCTTCAAGGACCAGGGTCTTCAGGCCGGCTTTGCCCAGGTAGGCGGAACAACAGAGGCCATTGATGCCGCCTCCTATGACGATAACATCATAATCGGGCATAGTTATACCTCCTGCGACGCAGCCGCGCTCGAAGAAAGCGACGCTGGTTCACGGTAATGTACCCGGCCGCCGGTCATACACTGTTCATATGCGGCGTTAACCTTTTCTACAATATTCCCTTCCTGTTGAAATTTTTTTTTGTTCATAAGATAGATCAGATACTGGGGCAAATTTTTAATGGCAAAAAAAAGCAGGGAAGGACAAAAAGCGAGTTTCACTATACCGCCGATATCTTCCGGCTGGAATGTAATTTTAAACTCCCAGGTAACCGGACTCTGCATTTTTCCTATAATGAGCATGTTACCTGTTTCCGGATCCTTTAAGGCTTTGCAATACCTGAAATCCATATGAATCTCCTGCTTCCCCAAACCTCGTGACCAAAGTTTCATAATGCCCCCTTGCGGATTGTTTGGAATTTACGTGTTATGTTTGATGTCTGATAAAATACTCCGACTGAATCGGTACACAGTGTGGATTACCGATCAGCCGAGCCGGCAGCCAGATGCTTCCCCAGACGTTTACCCAGAGCCACTGCGGTCCATATAACCGGCAACCCCAGAGCTGAAGGCAATACGCTTGCGTCGCAGCAGTAGAGGTTTTTGATCTCCGTCTCCAGGTTAATGTCCACCACATCGCCGATTCTGCATGTTGCCGATGGATGAGCGCCTTGCGGATTGAGAGGAAGTATACTCGAATCTTTTGCTCCGGCCTTACGAAACACCTTTTTGATTATATCAATTCCCTTATCGAGTTTCATCTGGTCAGCTTTGCTGACCTTCTTGGAGAAGGATACTCCCTCGAAAAGCTCGCCCGCCGTTTCATCCCGCACTTTCACCATTATGCCCGAAAGCTTCCAAAATCGGGGGAACTTCAGCAGACTCTTCGGCCCCGCAAAGGCGAGTGTTGCCGCATACATTGACCAGTTGGGAAATACCGGAACAATGGCGATGCCGTCAGATTCATAGAACTCCAGCGAACCCACGGACATGGGCGTAGCACCTATGGTATTCATGCCGGGTATCTCCGCCCCCACGAATTGAAGCCAGTCGCAGCAGAAACCCTTTCCGGCGCGGGCAATCCCGGCACGGCGAAGGATATGTGCATTATCGATCCCTGTTGAGAGCACAACGGCTTTCCCGAAATATTGGACCGATCTGCCTAGTTTTGTCCCCTTTACCCCGACCACCCGACCGTTTTCAACGATTACCTCCGTGATCTTAGTATGGAGATGGAGGTCCGCGCCCTTACTTACCGCCTCATCGCCGTAGACGCGAGCAGTCCACTTGGCGCCGGTCTTGCATCCCAGCATGCAGTCCCCGCTGGCATTGCACCGCTGCGGATCGATGAATTTGTCCATTTTCCCCCAGTGGTACCCAATGCTGTTGGCAACCTCCAGGAGGCGCAGATTCGCCTTTCCCACCAGCTCGTCGGGTTGTTTCTGTATCCACAGATCTTTCTTCGCTTCTTTTGCCTCCTCTGTGAGGTCGATTCCCACCGGGTCGAAAACAGCTTTGGGGGGAGGTGCCGCGCATCCGGCTGCAATGTTCGATAGGCCGCCATAGTTGTCAGCGAAGGTAACAGTTCGCCCCTCCTTGCTGCGCACCAGACCGAAATGCTTTAGCATCATAGCGACGGTCATGGTGTTGCCCATCCATTCCCACCGCCCGCCGGACTCGAGCATAAGGACTTTTTTCCCGCGATTGGTCATTTCCCGCGCGACTGTTGAGCCGCCTGTCCCGGTCCCCACGACGATCACATCATATTCTTTCATGGATACAGTCCTTTATTGTACGAATTCGGCTTTCACGAGATCAATGTCAAGCGGTAGCGGCTTCGACGGGTCGCAAAACAGGGAAAGTGTCCCTTCGGAACAGTGCTCGACGCACAGTTCGCAACCAGTGCAATTTTCATTATTGTACGACCAGCTTTTTTCAGGGACAACCGTAATGGCTTCAAAATGGCATACGGAAGCGCATGTCCCGCATTTTTTGCATTTTGCTTCATCGCGCCGGACTGAGTAGCCGGAATAGGCGTTCTGGGTGAAGTCTTTGTCGAACTTTTTCGCGAATTTCGTGGCCTGCAGGGAAACGCAGGTGTCCGGGTGACAATTGCAGATCACCCCGGTGCTGCCGCCGGTCGCAACCTTGAAGAATGCCTGATTGATGTAGCCCAGCTTCCGATAGTGCCTGATCATATCCAGGGCCTCCTGCTGGCTGATCTTCCGGGCATTGTATTTTTTCGAGAGACTGTCCACCCAGAAGGTGGCGGTACCGCTTCCCACACATAAACACGAGTTTATCGTATCGGGTGCTGCGTTCAGTGTTTTTTTGCAGGGGCAGTCGACAACTGCAATATACTCCGGATTTTTGAACAGGATCTTGTAAGCATATTTAAAGGGGACGATCATTTTATTTTTTTCGGAAATCGCGCTTATATCCTCATTGAGAGTCAATATCTTTGTCACGTCTCCGCCGGACAGGATTTTCGCATGATACCTGTTTAGCGCCATACTGACGATTGGATTTAGCGGTTTGAACCATGATAAATATTTTGCAAGATATTTAAACAGATAATAGACAAATCTCACATAGGGGTAATAGAAAATGAAATAAATATAATTGTGAATTGCCCGATCCAACCTCCAGCCATGTTTAGCCATCAATGCTTTCGTTGATGCTCTCATGCATACTCCCGTGCTTGAATTATTTATTTGTTATTCTATATCAAATTTTTCATTCATGATTCTCTCCACACACCGCAGGCCGGACCGTGAGGCAAAATCCATTCCCACCCCTCTACCGCGTACGGTATCGCCGGCAAAATACAGACCGTCAATTCCCGGCGCCTTGTAATCGGGTCGGAAAATACCCACGCAGCGGGGACGTCTGGCTATACCGTCTATTCCCGTAAAAGTTCCTTTAACGCCCCATTTTACGCTTTCCCATATGCCCGGGAAAAGCTCTTCCAGATCTTCTTTGTGCAATGCCGCCTTTTGTTCCATCAGTTCACGGTCGTTTGTGTCCAGTTCACAGGGACACCCCCCAATAAACAGATGGGTACCGGGAGGCGCAATAGAAGGATCGATATTGGTAATCGGGAGGTACTGCAGAGGCAGGCCCATGCGCTTGAGCTTATAAACGGCATGATGGCAAAGACTGTCTGTTGCCGGCCTGTCCATGGCCAGGATCGCCCAGCCGACGGCCGCCGTCGTATTTCCGGTGAATCCTTTGACCATCTTCACAAAGAAATCAGGAAAATTCTCGGCGGAAGTGATTTTAAACAGATCCCAGATCATCCCGGTGTAAATAACAACGGGTGCTTCAATGAGCTCCTGTTCGGAAAGCATAAAATCAGCCATAAAAAATTCCGGGTCTTTTTTAATATCCAGCAGGACACCGGCTGTCTTTCCATCATTGATGGCAATCCGTCCCACGTTCGTATTCAGTCTGATGTCACCACCCCTGGAACGAATAAAGTCAGCGACCGTCCCCCACATTTTGCTATAACCGCCCTCGGGCACTCCGGCAAACTTTCCCGTCTTTAATACCCGCCCAGTGGAAAAGATTACCTCTGAAGCTGCCATGTCGTTGGCATCGGGAAGGGTCGTGATGACCATGGCCATGCCGCGCATGAAATCGAGGACATTGTCTTTTGTTGTGCGCGTTCTGAGCCAATCCTCGATGGACAGATCGTCACACTGCACAAGGTCATCTTCAGACATGGCCATCATCTCGGCGGCTATATTACCGAATTCCGGGTCGGCGAGCGGCGCGAGTTCCATCATATCCTTCCATACTCCATCCGTGAACACCCGGAGTCCGGGTATTTGTTTCCAACTGACATTGATGCCCAGCTTTTTTAAAGTCTGCCCCAGCACACCGTCGTCGGAGGTAATCATGAGGTGCATCCCATAATCAAATTGGATCCCCCGGTACTGAAACCCGCAGGCCCTGCCACCCAGACGATCCATTTTGTCGACGAGGAGAACCCGCTTTCCCGAGTTGGAGAGCAAAGCACCGGCAACCATTCCCGCAGGACCGCACCCGATAATGACGGCATCATATTTTTCCCCCATAGTCTCTTCCTCCTTCTCCTTTTTTATCGGGCATTCAGCTTTCTGACATCCAGAAGCCGGCCCTGATTAAGATATAATCCTGACGAGTCAGGTCTGAATATGGCTTAAATATACGAAACAAAATGATTGGAAGTCAAGAAGAATATATTATATGATGCTGTAAAATATTATATTGATGGGGAACGATAAATGAAAGGTGATTTAAGGAAAAGCCAGATTCTCGATGGGGCAAAAAAGCTTATCGCCCGAAATGGCTATTACCAGACCCATGTAGAAGATATCCTGCGCGAAGTGAAAATTGGCAAGGGAACATTCTACCTGTATTTCAAGAACAAGGAAGACTTGTTCATCGCAATTCTCGAAAGGTTTCTCGACGAGTGGGAAGAGGTTGTACTGAAAGTTACGGCGGAACCCGGCCATAAGGATCTGCAGAGTTACTTCCAGGCGCTAATCACCCGCAGCCTTTATTTTTTTAAGCAGAACAAAGAACTGTGCAATATTCATCTGCGAATCGGACCCGGCATTAGCGATGTTTTTGAACCTTATATCGAGAGATTTGAACAGAAGATGCTGAAGTATGTCGCCGATGAGCTTCAAAAAGGGGTTCAAGCTGGTTTTTTCCGGAAAGATATGGACATTGATGTGATTGCCAATATTTTGGTCGGCGCACTATTAAGGATTGCTTACTATTACTTTGTTGTGAAAAAAGGAAAACGTAATAAGCCGAATATCGAGCATATCTCTGAGGAGTTCTTTAAGCTCATCACCAAAGGATTGCAGAGTCCCGTCATGTCTTGATCATTACTGTGTAAAATGTTTTATGGATAGGATAATTCTGAAAAAGGACATTAGGAAGAAGGATTTATAATCGCTTTTTACACCTGCTGAAAAAAAACTTCGCCCTCTGGCACTTAACATGTGGAATCAACAAATCCAGACTTGTTTTTGCGTGTCTTTAAATATGATGGACTCGTAAAAAGTCCGTCGCACCGGTGAAAACCGGTGTCCAGCGTTTTGTAAGTATTTGATATATCTGGATTCCGGCTTTCGCCGGAATGACGATTCTGAGGCTTTTTCCACTTTTTACGAGACCATCAAATATGAGTCGGCACACATACTGCTGATAACTCCGACGAAAAACTGCCCAACGCCGGGCTGCGTTTTTGCCCGATACTTCGGGGTGATGTTTGTCCTTTCTTTAACCAAAAGGTCGGCAACTTTCAATTTGATACTACACTGAGGATTGCCAATTGTAATCAGTTTCAGGGTTCCCCGCACGGCCTAAAAAAACTGCTTCAAAAAACTGCTTCAAAAAAACTTGACAGAATAATTTACTCGTGTATTGTATATCGAACGTCCGTTATAAATAAATAATCACCGCTGTTTTAAGGATCTCCGAGCAAGGAGGGCATGATGCACAAACCCCTGGATGGGCTGTTTCTTTCAACGCGTGAACACATTGATGAGGAAGAGCAGCGGATCGTAAACACCGTCCGCCAGTGGGCGGATAGGGAGATTCTCGCCAAGCGCCTCACCTACCTGGAACACTACGAACAGGAATTTGCGGGAAAGCGCGGGATGCTCCTGATGGAGATCGGGCTCCAGCGCCTTGCCCTTTCCGAGGAAAATGGCGGATTCGGCTGGAACAGCAAAGCAAGCGCCCCCTGTCTGGCCGCTGTTTTGATGGAGATCGGCCGGGCGGACGCAGCTACCGCCTACATGTCCGCGCTTCAGTTTACCACCATTCTAGCTTCCGGCGCCGACGGCACCTCTCCCATCGACACCTTGATATCCCGCTTTTACAGCACCGATAAACCTGTCAACCCGGCACTGATCCTGCCGGGACCAGGATCCCAAGATGAACAGACACCCCTGTTTTTCGGCAGATCCATCAACGCCCGCCTCGTTCACGAAGGTGACAGCGCAATACTTTTCGGTAAAAACATGCGCCCCGCCGGTTGCGGCGCCCTGGCTGACCACTTTTGCGTGGTCTGTGCCGACAGCGCGGGAAAACCCTGGATCGCCTTTGTTCCCGCCGACGCCCAGGGTATACAAAGAGGCAATATTCTCCAGGAAACGGGGCTCAACGCCTGCGCCAACGCCGACATCACCTTCCAGCATGTCCGGCTTCCCCGGGAAGCCACCCTCGAAGGAAAAGAGACCGTCGAGGGACTCTACCTCTGGCTGAATCTCTTTCTCGGGGCGACAAGTGTCGGCGCAGCCATGAACTTCTTCGAAATAGTTTATGACTGGGCAAATACGCGCACCATCAAGGGCGGCAGCCTCATGAAGGAAAATCCCCTGTGCGCCTCCGTCCTGGCCGATGTAGCGGAGGAAATCGCCATCGCCCGTTTTCTTACAGATGACCTCGCCCGCCTCATAGCCATGACGGCGAGCCCCAATGGACCCGAACTGCAGAATGTCTATACCTTTGCACAAATCGTGGGATACCGGGTCCAGCAAGGAGCAATGCGGGCTGTAAACCGGGGGCTGGAACTCATGGGGTCCGCCGGATATGCCCGCGAGTGGCATGCGGAAAAACACTGGCGGGATATTAAAACAATCCAGTCTTACCTGTGCGGCGTAGGGGCGGAAGTCCCCGTCAAAATGGACACAGCACGGTTCTTTTTCGACTGCAGAGAAATCTAGGGGAACAATCATGAAAAGTATTGACGATTTTTCACGGCCCGAAGAATATATCTCTCCTCTGGACAAACACTTCCGGAGTGTGGTCCGCGCCTGGGTGGACAAGGACGTCATGCCCCATCGTCGCGAGTATGATGAAGACTGGAAGGAACACACTCTCATAGAACCGGCCTTCGACAACCTCATGGCAAACAGGGGGCTGGGCATCCAGAAGGCCCTGTTCCCCGCCGATCTGGGCGGCTGGGGGCTGGGTCAGTCCGACTATGCATTTACCATCGCCTGCACCCTGGCCGAGGAAGTCGGCCGCGCCGATACGGCCATGGCCGTGGCCTTCATGGTAACCTACTGGCCGCTCACGACCATTCTCGTGGAACCTCACGTCAACCGGCGGCTCGCGGCAGAATTCGCCCCTATGTTCTGCAAATCGGACAAGGCCGTTTTTGCGGCGCTGGCCATGACGGAACCACAGGGTGGCGCCGATATCGAGAACATGGAACTTCTCGGGGGAAAGACGATCAAGACGACCGCCCGTCTCGATGGCGATGAATGGATCATCAACGGCCACAAGCTCTGGCCCACGAATACAGGCGGAGTCGGGCAGCTGTTCGGCGTGCCCTGCACGACCCGTCCGGGCTCGACGGATCCCAACGACTTCGCCCTCATCTTTGTCCCTGCGGACATGAAGGGGGTCACCCAGGGCGGACCTTACGAAAAGGCGGGGATGGCAGCGGACAAGAACGGCGATCTGTGGTTTGAGGACGTCCGCGTCCCCAACTGGTACCGCGCCCATGGTCCCGGTAAAGATGCACAGGTTTTCAAGGAGATCATCCCCTGGGGGCTCGTGGGAAGCATGGGATTTCTCGTCGGAGCCATGATGAATCTCTACGAGGTTCTCTATGAATTCGTATCGACCCGAACCTATGGAAACCGGCCCCTCAAAGAAAACGACGCCATCGCCGGGCTTATCGGACGGATCGCCGGTGATATCGAAGTATGCAGGATTCTCGCCTACGAAGGCGCCCGGATCGGCGATCGGCGGAACCGCCCCTACGGCCACCCTCTGTATTCCGAGGAAGTCCTCGCCAAACTCCGCAACCTGAAGGATTTCGTCTGCGACCGGGCTGTGGAAAACTTCGGCCGAGCGATGGATGTCCTGGGCGTTTACGGTCCGGACCGGCAGTACGATATCGAAAAGCACTGGCGGGACATCAAGATCATCCAGCTCTGGATGGGCGGCAAACAGCTGTGCCAGATGGAAGCGGCGCGGTACTTCTACAACTGTAAAACCTTATAAGAGGTCGTCATGGAAACAGCCAATTCACCAGATAAGGGCGTCATCGACCTGGCGGACCGCGTCCTGAAAGAACTCCTGAAAAAGCCCGCCTTTAAGGACGGCGTCCGAACGGTCCTCACAAACGTCGATCCGGCATCGAGCCGGCAGCTTATCCGGACGCTGATGTGGCAGGATCCGGAGTTCTTCCTCGCTCTTATCAGCGCCCTTCCCCCCATTGTCAATGCCGCCATATCCGGCATCGATGAGCTTCTCATCCAGCTGCGGGAAAAGATGTCGCCCCTGCTTCTCCATGATTTCCTCCTTTCCATGGCCTCCTCCGTGGATCGGGATACCCTGCAGAGTATCGTCAAAAACGGCAAAGGACTGGCCGTGGACCTCTTTGCCGTGGCGGACGAAGTGCTCAAAGAGACAGGAAAACAGATCATAACGGGAAAGGAGAGCGATTAACATGGAGTCATCTCCGGATACGGCAAAAAGCAGTGTCATCAAGGAAATCCTGTCAACCCCCTTCGTCAAGGACCTCATCCGCAGCAGCCTGAAAACCGCTGCCTTTGAAAACGATCCCCCTCTCGTCCGAACGCTTCTCTGGGAAGATCCCGAATTCTCCCTCGCCGTCCTTTCGACCCTGCCCCACCTCGCAAACCGGTGCACCGGCTCCCTGGCCGAAGCGGGCCGGGAGATCGACGAGAAATTCTCCCCGCACCTCCTGAAGGGTTACCTGACAGCCATGGGTAATGATATAGACACGGACCGCATCGTCGCCTGCGCCGAGGTTTGGGGAAAGATCATCGCGAATCTCTGGGAATCCTCGCCGGAGTTCAGGAAATCCCTTGCGGACTATCTGTCCCAGAATCTCCCCCGCATCCTGGGCACGGGCGTCACGGCTGCCGCCCACTTCATCAATGAGATTGACCGGCACGATCCCGGCGCCGTTTCCCGTTTTGTTGCGAAAACACTGGACAACACAGACGGAAAAGAGGTCGAGGGGGCGGCCCGAATTGTGTTCAATGCAGTGCTGGATCACAAATCCCGTTTTCTTTCCTGGAAGTGGTTCTGGCACTTTTTTCGCGACCGGCGCCGTAACCGGAAACCATAAAAAGGAAAGAATACAATGCCCAAGATTGTGGACCATGATGTATATCGCGACGAACTGGCACTGAAATGTTTCGATCTCTTTGCCGGAAAGGGGTACACCGCCGTAACCATGCGGGAGATCGCATGGGAATTGAAAGTTTCAACGGGAACACTTTACCACTACTTTCCCAATAAAATGGCCATCCTGGAGCAGGTCTTCTATCTGACTGCCCAGCGGGATGTGGCCGACGGCGTTTCCCGTGTGGAAAAATTCATCACCCCTGCCGATCGCCTGAAGGCCTTTCTGGAATGGGTGGCTGATCTTGAGCTTCATTTCGCCGACGTCCTCCTGATCACCATCGACTACCACCGTCAGGAGGGCCATGATGCGGGGGGACTTGTCGCCAGCGTCGTTGCAACCTACACCGACGCCGTCTCCTTTTATGTTCTACCCGACCGGGAGCTGAGCGCTCTGGTCATGACCTATCTCATCGGTCTCATCACGGAACGCATCATTATCCGGGAGAATATCGATTTTACGTCCAAGGTGGATACCCTGTACCGGTTCGTCCTGAAAAGCCTGGAAAACAAGGCTCAGGAAACCCTCGCAACACCGGTCAAGACCGTTAAAAAGGCGCGTAAAACAACGAAAAAAGGGAAGGAAACGGGAGAATAATGGAAATGACACCCCCTGCTAAAACGCCCCCGCCTGATGATGAATACGGCCGGTTTCTATCCATGATAGTAAAGGAACTGGCGTCTACGGCAGAGTTCCGGGCGGTTGCCACGGGCCTTGCCCGGCGGTTGCTGGCGGACTGGTCCGCCCATGATCCCTTCAATCGCCTCGTCGCCCGACGGGTGGAGAAATGGATCGTCACGGGACTGGCCGCTCTGGCGGAGCAAGACGCAAAAACACCTGATCGCTGGAAAGATCCGGAAATGGCTGCGGCCATGGCCAAAGACTTACCTCTCCTTATCAATGCGATCCTGGGGACAGCCGTCCGTTTGAGCGAAAACCGACAGCACTTGCCACCGGAATGCCGGCGAGAGATCTTTCAAAGCACTTTAAAAGGAATTGACACGGCCCTTCTGGGCCGCTGGCTAACCTTGCAAATACGGAGCGTGAGCGATCTGACGGCAAATCCGGAAGGCTTCACCGATGAGGGCGTTCCCCGTATGGATCTGGCGGACGACCTCAGAAAGACTGTTAACGAGATCGCCGGCGGCCTTGCCGTTCAGGCTGCGCAGGAGAGAGAAGACAACGTCCGCCAGGACGTCGGGGGCCTGGGCATGA
>JANYAY010000158.1 GCA_025361065.1 Deltaproteobacteria bacterium | reverse complement strand
TGAACTTAAGTCACCGCTGCGATAAATCATGCCGGTCCTGATCATGAAACCTTTGCCTGCGGGCAGGCCTCCAAGATCGCGAAAATTATGCTGGCCCTCAAGAAGCGGGGAGAAGGAAGACGGATTGATATTATTTATTGTCATATGATGTTTTCATGAATGTTAATGCGATACGATATGGTTATGGTTATCATTTAATCGCCAACAATACAATGGATTTTCTTGAAGCGGTCATTGCTGCCGGAGCTTTTATGATTGCAATCTTATTAATTACCGTATAAGAAGCCCAATTCAACAGTTAACCGTCGTGCACATTGCGGGCGGGGTAGAGCTGATCTATTTCCAAACAACGGGAAGCGAGGTGCAGTAAAATTCTGATCGCAAGGGACATGCAAAAAGATAAAGGCCTGTATTGGGGCTGGTACATTGTGGCTGCGGCATTTGTGGCTATGGGGGTAAATTACGGATCACGTTACTGCTTCGGGATTTTTATCGGGCCAATTTCTGCTGATACGGGATGGTCCCGTTTGGTCATTTCCGGTGCTGCAACAGTCGGTATTCTAGCCTATAGCATTGGAGGAATCCTGTCGGGCAGACTGCTCGACCGCATGGCTCCGAAATGGATCGTGACAATTGGTTCCGGAGTATTGGGGCTGGCCTTTATTCTTTCGTCCTTTTCTCAAAGTCCGCTGCAGTTTTCCATCGCCTATGGCTTCTTTTCCGGCCTGGCCGGGTCTTTCTTCGGGGTTGTGGTTTGCAATTCCTACGTCGGCAAATGGTTCGTGAAAAAGCGGGGAATGGCCATCGGGATTGCCACGATGGGCATCGGAACGGCGACAATGATTCTGCCTTTTTTCGCCGGCTATTTTGTCAGGGGATACGGTTGGAGAACCGGATTTATAGCACTTGGATGTCTGGTTACAGTGGTTGGGACGCTGATGGCGCAGTTCTTTATGAAACGCAGAAGACCGGAGGATCAAGGTCTCCTGCCCGACGGCGAAAGCTCCGGGCAGGTTGAGGCCGAAACTAAAGCCGCAGGGACTCTCGCCAGCGGACCTGTTCAAAAAGTTCAATTTCTCAAGGATTCCCGTTTTTGGATTCTTGCGTTTTGCTTCAGCATGGCCGTCCTGGCCGAGATGCTTGCCTTCACCCATCAGGTGGCTTATGCTATCGATATCGGGATAGAAAGCATGAAGGCAAATGCCTCGATCAGCATTATCGGACTTTCCAGCATCGCCGGGCGCTATTTCTTCGGGTGGATCAGTGACCGGATGCGCGATGCCAAGTATGCGGCCTGCATTGGCTTTATAATGATGGCCCTGGGTATCTTAGTTATCTGGCAGATCCGGTCGATTTATGGATTATACGGCTATGCTTTTCTATTTGGTTTCGGTTACGGTTCCATAGCCACTATGATGCCTTACCTGCTCGCTGATCGATTCGGCAGTGCGATGCTGGGGACGATATACGGCATGTTGACGTTCTTTGTTGTTGCTGCCGCCAGCATCGGCCCCATTCTCGGCGGTTTTATTTACGATACGACAAAATCATACGACTTTGCCTGGCAGGTTACACTCGCCCTTCTGGTGCTTGTAATATTTGTCATTATGACCCTGAAAAATGAAGGGAAGAAAACATTATCCACTTCAACCACCATATCTTGAGGCTATGCCAATTCGCCGGTAATCACCCACTTTGCCAGTGGAATTACGAGTAGGGACGAAGGAAAATCAATTAACCTCTCCGCTGCCCAGGGGCCGGGGAATGTACAACTAAGACTTCATTTACCCTTCTTCAACTGCTAATATTTTCGCCTCGCATTTGCCCGGGCGCACTTTGCTGATCAATTCCATTGATGCTTCAAACGTGCTGAGCTTTGTTGTCAGCAAGTGTCATTGATTTGCCGGGCGCTTCCCTGTGAGGCGAGATCCAGTAGTCAGTAATATGATGTCTCCGGGACCTCCTTTTTAATGCTTTATTATACTATGCCGGCAAAATCGCTCATTTTACGTTGACATCATGGTATTGTTTTTTCTATACTTCTTTAGAAAGAAAAGGAAGTTTCTACCTGAATTATCGGCAAGGTCGCACGAGGCAGGACGAAAGGAAGGACTAAGAAATTGTTTTTCAAAAAATAGAGCGGGTTTCTTAATATCGATATAGCCGGGACAATCCGGAAATGGTGGAGGAAACGTGGATAAAGAGATAAAATCAAACAGCTGCAAAGGTTGGCTTGCCGAAGCAATGGCCGAATTCGATAAAAGATTGAAAACGTCCGAATGCGCGGAGGCGGAGGAAGAACGGGTTCTGTACCGTCAACATCTCGAGCGACTGGTGGAAGAACGGATTGCGGAACAAGCCGCCGTCAACGCTGAATTAATAAAGGAACTTGCCGAACACCGGCAAAGGGAGATTATTCTGAGGGAAAGTGAAAAATTGTATCGTTCCGTTATAGAAAACATCAACGATACCTTCTACCGGGCAGATACAAATGGCAAATTGGTGATGGTAAGCCCGTCGGCAACAAAACTTCTCGGGCATGATTCCGCTGACGACATGATAGGCTGGGATATTGCGCAATCCCTCTACTACAATCCCGCAGACCGGGAAATCTTTCTCCGGGGAATGGAAGAAAAGAGATCATTTACCGACTACGAGTTGCTCCTCAAACACCGCAACGGAAACCCCGTAGAGGTATCCACAAGCAGCCACTATTATTACGATGAACAGGGAAACATCCTGGGCATTGAAGGGGTTTTACGCGATATAACAGAGCGCAAACAGGCGCAAAGGACACTGCTCGAGAGCGAGAAAAAATTCCGTGCTTTGACGGAAAGCACATCTGCATACATCTACCTGATTCAGGATAATAACTTCATCTATGTTAATCCGGCTTTCGAGACTATTATCGGTTATTCCCTGAATGAACTGGCTGCTATCCCTTTCTTGAACTTCATCCATCCGGATTTTCGCGAACTGGTCCGGGAAAGGGCAGCCAGAAGGCTGAAAGGAGAAAAACCGCCGGCGCGCTATGAAATCAAAATCATCGCCAAGAACGGGCAAGAGAAGTGGATTGAACTATCCGTCACAACTTTCGAACTAAACGGCAAGCCGACCATCTTGGGATCGTCATTTGATATTACGGAGCGCAAACAGGCGGAACAGCAAAGGCAGCGGTTGGAAGAACGCCTCCGTCGCGCGGAAAAGATGGAAGTTCTCGGAACTCTGGCGGGAGGTGTTGCCCATGATCTGAATAACATGCTGGGCGCTATGGTCGGCTATCCCGATCTGATCCTCATGCAACTGCCTCCGGATAGTCCTTTGCGGAAGTCCATTCTGACCATTCAAAAGTCCGGCGAGAAAGCGGCCGCCGTTGTTCAGGATCTCCTGACTATGGCCAGACGCGGCGTCACCACCATGGAACCGCTTTCCCTGTATAAGGTGATAAGAGATTACCTGAAAACGCCGGAACATGAAAAGATGTGCTTTTTTCACCCGAATATCCGGCTGAATATCCAGCTGGCGGATGATCTGCTGCCCGTCAGAGGATCGGCCGTCCACCTCTCCAAAACTGTTATGAATCTCCTTTCGAACGCCATGGAGGCGATGCCCGGAGGGGGCGTCATCACCATGGCGGCGAATAATCAATACATCGACCGTCCTGTGCAGGGGTATGATGATGTTAAGGCGGGAGATTACGTGGCCCTCTCGGTGGCGGATACCGGGCAGGGGATTGCCCAAGAGAATATCGAGAAAATATTTGAGCCGTTTTATACCAAAAAGGTCATGGGCCGCAGCGGCACAGGTCTGGGGCTGGCCATAGTCTGGGGTACCGTGAAGGACCATGCCGGCTATATTGATGTCCAGAGCCGGGAAGGAGAGGGAACGACATTTACGCTTTTTTTTCCTGTCAGTCGCGAAAAACCAACGGCTGTTCTTTCTCCTGTTTTACAGGACAACTGCATGGGGAAGGGAGAATCCATTCTTGTGGTTGACGATGTACCGGAACAAAGGGAAATAGCCGCGGCCATGCTGCTGAGTCTGAACTATCAGGTCACAGTAGCCCAGAGCGGTGAAGCCGCCGTGGAACAGGTCCAGACGCAAAAATTTGACCTGCTTCTCCTGGACATGATCATGAATCCCGGCATGGACGGTTTGGAAACATACCGGCGGATTTGCGGGATATATCCCAACCAGAAGGCCGTCATTGTCAGCGGATTTTCGGAGACGGAGCGCGTCAGTGAAGTCCAGGCCTTGGGTGCGGGCGCGTATGTCAAAAAACCTTACACCCGCGAAAAGCTGGGGAAGGCTGTCCGGCAGGAACTGGAAGCATTCTGAAAAAGGAATTTTGATTCCAGGATTGATTTTGTTCCCCAAATGCAGGCCACAGGATCATTGATATGCAGCGGAGTTTTCCCAGGAAACAATGCCGGTAAAATTAGAAACGACCCGCCAATCAGGAATTTGTATTTACCGAATCCGCCTCATTTTGCGGAATATGCCCGGCTCCGGCCCTTTATCGGGTGGACCGGCAAAGGCCTGGGCCAGTTGCATCCACTCCTTGGCCACATTCCCCGCCGTTACAAGATCCGTATCATCCACATGCCGCCGCTGAGTAACGACCAGGCAGAAATCGAGAGCCTCTCCGCGGATGGTATTTTGCGCATCTTCCGGCCCCCAGCTCCACATTTTCCCTCCGGGGCTTGTAAGTTCAATGCGAACAGACACGTCCGGAACATTCCTGCCCCGGTTGGCATAACTCCAGCCGAAAGTGGTTACGCCGATGTGTGCAACATGCCGGAGTCGGTCGGTTGAGGCACGTTCCACTCCCAGGGCATCCGCAACGTCCTGGCCATGGGCCCATGTTTCCATCAGGCGGGCAGTTACAAATGATCTGACGCTCATGGGAGGTCCATACCAAGGCAGGCGCTGTTTCGGATCAAGGGTCGCCAGAACGCCAAGCAGGGCTTCCCGGTCCTCCCGCCAGCGGGCCAGAAGTGCCGCCGAAGAAACGGAACGTCCGGCTTTCATATAATCATCTTCAAAATGCGCAAAGTTGGCAATTAGTTCTTCAATATGCCTGGCGAAACCGGCGGCGTCGGTGGCGGAAAGTCTTCCTGTTCCGTCAAAGTAGGCAAGATGTATTATTTCGTCACGAATGCTCCAGTCGCCAAACGGCGTGGTCCTGTTCCAGTCTGCTTCCGCGAGGGGCGCTACGATTCCATCCAGCGACGCTTGCTCATCCCGGAGATCCCGACATAAACTTTCCATAACCCTCTCCTCATGATTTTGGTATCATAATCCCCGAGCCTTGGCCATCTGCAGCATCTGGTCAAGAGTGCCTGCCGGAAGCACCGCTTGTTTTTCCTTGGGTACCAGCCTGATGGACACAGAAGGGCAGGTGAGAACACACAGGCCGCAGCCGATGCACCGGTCTCGGTTGATTTCGGCAAGATCGCCCCGCATAGTTATGGCATTCATCTGACATCTATCCAGGCAGGCCTCACAGCCCACGCAGGATATAGCATCAACAGCAGCGTGGTAATGCGCTGTGACATGCTCCGCGGGCTTGTCCGCGAGATTCAATGCCCGCAGCACGCCGCAGCAATCACCGCAGCAATTGCACATTCCACCCGGATTTTGTGCTGTTGCCGGTTGGGTCACCAGGCCCGCCTTTTGAGCTTCAGTCAACAGACGAAGGGCTTCAGCGGTATCAATCTGCCGTCCCAGCCCCTGGTCAATGTAAAATTTTCCCATGGAGCCGAACATGAAGCATACCTCCCGGGGTTTGTTGCACCCCTTTCCTTCAAGGCTCTTTTCCTTACGGCAGATGCACTCGGCTACAGCTATGGTTTTTTGTGAACGCAGAATATGTGCTGCATCGTCAAAGGATGCAACAGCATGTTCTGCGTCCAGGGATTCCTGCACGGGAATTGTACGGACAAAAGATGAGGTGGAGAAGAGCATGGCCTGGGCAAATGATTCATCAAAATACTGGCTGAACATCTGAGCCAATTCCTTATCCATCCTGGTCACTTGAAATTCGTAGATGCCATGGACATAGCCTATCGTGCTGTATTTCGTCACTTCACCTTTTTTAATACTGAACAAAAGCCCCCGGTCTCTCATGTCCCGCAAATGCGCCGCCAGTTCCCCGGCATCCCGGCCCAGCGAGGCGGCAATATCCTCGGGTGTTTTCATCTCCGCCGTCAGGGACAGAAAAAGCCGGGCGTCTTTTTCGGAAAATAACTTTTGGAGTATTTTTAATTCAATCCCGGACTTGGTGGGTGGAAAGCCCAAAGACATGGTATCCAGATATTGCTGCAGGTTTCTATATACATTGTCTGTCAAGGTGTTATCCTCCTGATAGTAATCAACCGTAGATGGAAGCGCCGGTCTTTGGTACAAAGTCCTTGTCTCTTACTGCGATCATTTTTATGGCATCCACCGGACACTTGGATTCGCACAAACCACACCCCATGCATTTCTCAGTTATTACAGCACTCGTACTTTCCTCTCCATCTTCCCAGATCATGGCGCCAAAATAGCAGCGATCGTGGCAGATTCCACATCCGTTGCAGACTTCCTTGTCTATTTGTGCGCAGAAGCGGGAAGGATCATGCGACTTGAGGCCGTATTGAATCAATGGTATTCCCATGCAACAGCACGGGCAGCAGTTGCAAATAAGCGGTCCCGGATCATCCTGGGAATTGGCGCCGGTGAGATGGACAAGACCTTCCTCTTCGCACTTTTTGAATATATCCAGAGCTTCCCGGGCATCTATTTTTCTGCCGGTGCCTCTCTCAATATTATAATCGGCAGACTTGTTCAATACGATGCAGGCCTCCAGAAGGTGATCACATTTTTTCGCTTTTATACGGCAGGTACAGGGAAGCACGGCCAGGCTTTTGGCGTTCATTACTATTTCCTTGATGCTGTCGAAGGGCATGATTTCCGACTTCGGTTCCAGCCATACATTGGCTGCAATAATCCGAGTCAGAGGCTTGTGGCCCCGGAGTTGTTCATCAATTAATTTGGCCATCTGGGTGAATTCCGTCTCCACCCATTCTTGCCATAAATCCAGAAATTCCCTGGGTGCATTTTTCCATTGCACACTGGTGTCATGCAACTGTAAAATTTCTCTGGCCATCCGATAGGTCGGAGGAGATGTTTTTTTAGACGGAAAGACAATGCCTTTCAGATACATTTCGTGGAGCCTGGCTTCCAGTGTTGCCGCCGGAAGATGGAACTTATCCGCCAGAACGGGTGCAGTGGCGGGAAGCGCAAGCAGAATCAGCGCATCGGTTTCATCCACCAGCATCTCCAACAGCCTGGGTATTATTAGGGAGTCGGGGACGTGCAGGCGCGCCGCCAGCTCTTTATAAACTGTCATTTTCAGTCTCCTTCAATCCCGCTCATGCGGGACGAGCGTTAATTCTCGTGAGCTAGCTCGCGATATAATGACGTTCATTTCATACCACGACAGCGAGCTCGCGGGGTGGTTGATTAAAATATAAAAAATCCCGCCCTCTGGCCGGAGCGGACGGGATTTTTTGCCAATTTACTTTTCGTTGACGATCCGCCGGATTTCCCGTTTGAGGATCTTTCCTAAGCCTGTTTTGGGAAGGCTGGGGAAAAAGAAGATCTTCTTCGGGGCCACGAAATGATGGAGATGCTCTCCCAGGAACGCCAGGAGTTCTTCTTCCGTTGCTTTCTGCCCCGGCTTCAACACCACGGCGGCGCCTACTTCTTCATGGTACTTGGGATCGGGAATGGCGATGACGGCACACTCCAGAATGGCGGGATGCTTATACAGCCAGCCTTCGGCCACGCCGGGGTCGATGTTCTCGCCGCCCTTGATGATCAGGTCTTTCAGCCGGCCCGTAATGAAAACTTCCCCGTCTTCATCAATGTGGCCCATATCGCCCGTATGCAGCCAGCCGTTAATGAGAGCGTCAGCGGTTTCCTTGGGCTTGTTCAGATACCCTTTCATCACGATGGGTCCTTTGCATATTATTTGTCCTTCTTGCCCCCTCGGGACTTCCTTGCCGTCCATATCGATAATTTTCAGGGCCAGCCCCGGCAGGGGGAAGCCGGTGCTGCCCGGTTTGCGGGGCCAATCCCGGCGCTGGCGTGTGATGGACCCGGCAACCTCAGTACAGCCATAGCCCTGGGTGATTTCCAGGCCAAAGGCTTTTTGTGTCTGTTCCAGGGTTTCCATGGCTAGGGGGCCGCCGGAACAGATGAGGAGATCCAGGGAGGAGAGGTCGTCCTTCTTCGCGTCGAATAACAGCAGCATATAGAAGAGCATTGTCGGAACCACAGGGATGAAGCTGACCTTGTAATCACGGATGGCCTCCAGAACCTTCCTCGGATCAAAGGGCGGCATAAGGAGATTAACTATTCCCCCGCTGTAGCCTTCGAGGCAACTGATAACGCCGAAAATATGGTTCATGGGGACGGTGGTCAGCATGATCTGGCCCTTCTTGCCACCCCAGACGGTCATGCCCACCTTGAACTGAGTCAGAAGATTGTGATGTGTGAGCATGACGCCTTTGGGAAAGCCCGTGGTCCCGGAGGTGTACATAAGGACGGCGATGTCTTCCTTGGGATCTACATCGACAACATCGCCCCGCGCATCATCTTCTTTTATTAGTTCAGCATATGGCCTTATATCCTCGCCCTCCCCTTCACCTACGAGAACGATCTGCTTTAAGGAGGACAACCCTTGAGCTGCTTCCCTGACCTTAGGGAGAAGTTTGGCCTCTGTGATGACAACCTTGCAGGCCGAATCCTCCAGAATATAACGGATTTCCGGTGCCGTCAGCATGAAGATGATGGGCAGGTAGGTGGCGCCCATCCGGTTGATGCCGTTGATGATCTCCGGAATCTCCGGGATATTGCCCAGTACCGAGCCGACGATGGAACCTCTCTGTACGCCTATCTTCTGTAAACCCACGGAAAATCTGCGTGCCCGGCTAAGGGTCTCCACATTAGTCATGGTTTTCTCACCCTCAGGTCCCAGGTAAATGAGCTGCTTGTACTCGCCGAAGTCTTGCACGTTTTGATCGAGCATGGAACCGATGTTGCTGTTTTGCATAAAACCCTCCTTTTTTAATGGTTAGTTCTTTACGTAGCCCTATTTCTCCATATAGCTTATCAGTTTTTGTCGTCACTTCCAATCGATTCGGTTGGATAAGTATTCCCGGAAAATGGCAGGGGGCCATATATCCCCCATGGCCGATTTATTCCCGGCCCGGCGCCGGCACAATCTTAACGGTAATGCCGTTCAGCACGGCGTTTCCGGACAGCGGATCGACGTCGCCCGGTGTCAGAATATTACTGTTTACACCTGCATTGATTTTTGCCACAGCCATTCTGCTCTCCGGTGCGTTATGCCCCCAGCCGTGCGGCAAGCTGACGACACCCGGCAGCATATCCTCACTGATTTCCACGGGGACTTCGACAAAACCGGTGCCGGTGGAAATCCTGGCGTAAGCGCCTTGGGCGAGTCCTAAGCGCGCCGCATCCTGAGGATGGACAAGAAGTGTGCAGCGATTGTCGCCCTTGAGCAGAGAAGGCAGGTTGTGCAGCCATGAATTGCAGGAGCGGATATTGCGCCGGCCAATCAAAACCAGATCAGGCTGTTTTATGCGCAAGGTGGTCTTCAGGCGTTGCACGTCGGCAAGCAGTTGCAATGGCGCCAGCTCGATCTTCCCGGACGGGGTGCTGATCGCCTCGGGGATGGCAGGTGTGAGGGGGCCGAGATCGAGGCCGTGGGGATGATTTTCCAGCCTGTCGAGTGAGATGCCCCCGGGATTTTTTCCAAAACCATCCCCGTATTGGCCTGTACGGAACATCCAGTCCAGCATCCGCTCCGGCCCTTTTCGCTTTCCCAGAATGCTCAATAGTTCTGAGGCCTCGCGGCCCGCGACCGTTGAACTTTCTTTCTTGACGGCGCTCGAGACAAGCTGCGCTATAATAAAGTCATCGAGAATTGCCGGATCGGTTGCCGCGCCCTGACCACTTATGATGAGGGAAAGCGACAGCATGATTTCCCATTTATCGGGATGTCCCGGCTGGGGCGGCAGAACAGGTGGAGAATAATGAGCAACATTCCGCACAGCATTGTTGTAGAGCATAATATCGGAGTGTCCGGTATTCAATGGCCCGGGAGGGGGCAGGATTACATCGGCATGGCAGGTTGTTTCGTTGAGATAAAAATCAACACTGACCATAAAGTCTAGAGAGGCAAGGGCCTTATCCAGCCGATTGGCGTTCGGGCTGGAGACAACAGGGTTCCCGGCTATAGTCAAAAGAGCGCGAATCTGTCCTTCGCCCGGAGTTTCAATTTCGTCGGTAAGCGTCGCGACGGGAAATTCTCCCATGACTTCGGGGTATCCTTTTACGCGGCTTCGCCTGCGCCCTGTTTGCCAACCCTTCCCGCCGGGGCCCTGAAAGGGTACGCTGTGTCCCGGCTGGGGAAACAGCGAGCCGCCTGCCTTCCCGAAATTGCCGGTCAGAATGTTCAGAAGCTCGATTAGCCAGGCGTTCAGCGATCCGAAACAGACAGTGTTCGTCCCGATGCGGCCATATGCTGCGGCAGCAGGGGCTGCGCTGAATTCCCGGGCGAGACGCCGTATAACCGCTGTCTCGATTCCACAGGCGCCGGACACCTGTTCCGGAGAAAATTGGGCAGCTATGCCCCGCACTTCTTCAATGCCCTGTACATGGCCGGACAGATGTTTCAGGGAAACAAGTTCTTCGGCAAACAGAACATGCATCATCCCAAGCAGGAAAAAGGCATCCGTTCCCGGACGGATCGGATGATGTTCATCGGCTGCTTTGGCTGTCCGGGTTTTTGCCGGATCAATCACGACGATTTTACCGCCCCGGTTCCTAATGGCCGCAAGCCGCTTCGGAAAACCGGGAGCGGTGCACATGCTTCCCCCGGAAACAAGTGGATTTGCCCCCAGTATGAGCAGATATTGCGTGCGGTCCAGATCGGGAATGGAGATAAGTGCTGGCGAACCGAACATCAGACCGGAAGCGACATGGCGGGGCATCTGATCTGTTGTACTGGCGGAATAAAGGTTGCGGGTTTTCAGGGCGCGAATGATGTGCTGAAGATAAAGCTGTCCCGCCAGAGTGTGGGCGCAGGGATTGCCGTAAAATAAGGCGACGGCATCGCGGTTGCCTCTTTTGATAATGGGCAGCAGTCCCTTCTCCACTTCGGCATAGGCAGCCTCCCAGGAAACTTCCTCAAAGGCGCCGTTGCGTTTTATCAGGGGATGCCGCAGACGATCGGAATCATTTTGGAGTTCACCCAGAGCCATTCCCTTGGGACAACAATATCCCCCGGACAAAACATCTTCTTTGTCTCCGTTGATATGAAGAATTTCGTTTCCCTTAAGGGTGATTTCCAGGCCGCAAGTGGCTTCGCAGAATGGACAGGTCCGAAAGGCAGTTCTGATTTCCTGTGACAGGGTCATAATGCTTTCCTCTCATCAGCAGGGAAGAGTTCGCTGAATTATTTGAAAATATTGGGTCCTTTATTGCCGGGTACAACATGTCCTCTGCGCCCGATGAATTCCTCATTTTCCATTTGCGCCGCCAACTCGCTACCCTTCATCGTTGTAGCGAAGCATCGTTCGCCCGTGTCGAGTCTGGCGATGATGATCGGCCAGGGAATCCCGTCGGGCGCATCGCGCAGGACCGTATATGTTTCCACCGTGGCGGGGCCTTCCGGATTTTCGCACAAAACAGGACTTTTCAGAGCGTCAATCCTCTTCTGGATGGCATCCTGTGGTTCACGACCCCATGCTTTTTCGGGTTCTCTGCCGCCGTAAATTCCCACAGAGTGTTTCGTCAGATAATGGCCTACCCCGGTGATGAAGCCGTATTCTTCAGGATGCTTCCGCAGCCGCTCTACCGCATGGGCGATGGAATGCATCGTATAATTGTTGCCCGGCCCTCCGAAGAAAGAGAGTCCGCCGGTAATGGAAAGAGGAGGCAGTTGTTGCATCGGCAGGCCAATTTCCAGTGCGGAAATAATCGTCGCGCAGGGGAAACAACTGTAGAGGTCAAAAAAATCGATATCCGGTAATTCCAGACCGGCCGATTTCAAGGCAGCTTCAGCTGTGAAGCGGATTACGGGTGAACTGGAATAACTGATCCTTTCCGAGATGTACCATTTCTCCGCCGCTTCGGCGCCCCCGTGCAGATAGACCCATTTATCCTTCGGTATTTCCAGCTTCCGCGCCGTATCCGTATCCGTTATAATGACGGCAGCTCCCTGATTAACAGCGGGTATGGGATTCATATATTTTGTATAAGGAAAATTGAACAGGGGATTTGCTTTTGTGGGTTTAGTAATATCGTCCCATCTTTTCCCGTTATTAAACCAGGCATAAGGATTTCCGGAGGCGATCGCCTCCATCTTGTCAAAGTAGGTCGCAAGAAACGCCCTGTGTTCAGCCAGACTCATTTTTAAATGAGCACGGAGGGCATTCTCGAAGAGGGGATAAATATGTGGAGCATGACTGACGCCATGCAGAATTTCATGGGCGTTTGATCCCCGTCGAATATCGCCGGAAACTTTATCGTATTTATAGCGTTCAAACATTTTTTCCCAATTGACCATTTGCCGGAAATTAACATCCCGATAAAGAGCCTCAGCGCCCACAATCAGGGCGACCTTCAGCTCTCCGGCCATGATTTTGTCCGCGGTCCGGTTAATAAGCCATTGGGGACCGTTGCCACCGATTGCCGCTTCTTCACGCATTGCCGGATTTATTCCTGTTTTCTCGCATATTCCGGCCACAGGACTCTCCCGATATTCGGAAAACATGCTGACAACAGACAGGCTATCCACAAATTTCAGTATATCCTGCCGCCCTGTATCCAGAACGCAGGCATCGCAGGCCATTTTGGCCAAGTCAAAAACCGAGATGCTGTTTTGCATGATTTTCTCCCGGTAAATGCTTTGTCCGACGCCAATGATCACGGGATGATTTTTCTCTTTTAACAAAGACATATACTGATTGCTTCCCGTTCTTATATAATCGAGATTGTTTTCCCCGTCCGTCCGGATGTCAGCTCCTGGCCAGCCGCTCTTCATGCTGCCGATTGATGAGTTCACGCCAATTCTTCGGTGGCCGGGGAATCTGATCCGCTTCCCTTTTCAATAATTGGATAGCATCAACCGGGCATTTTGTCACACACTGACCGCAACCGATGCAGCGCTCCGTTTTTAATACGGCAACATTATTTTTCATTTCCAGGGCATGTGTTTGGCAATGGTCGATGCACCCTCCGCAGCCCGTGCAATTGTCAACGTCCACCGCTGCAATATAGGCGGAGGGATCGATATTTTTGACTGGACCTTCCGGGTAAAACTTGACGCTGGCGGACAGATTGATGCAGCAGCAACCACAGCAATTGCAAAGCCAGGAAAGATCATCATCCGTGTAATTGATGAACTGATGAATCAGGCCGGCGGCTTCCGCCGTCTGCAAAATCCGCAGAGCTTCGGCGACATTGATCCGCCTTCCGGCAACATTGCCCGTATCCAGATAGAATTGGGCATGATCGCCAAACGCCAGACAGACCTCCAGAGGGGCATTACAGCGATCCTCTTTGTCCTTGCGGCAATGACAGGGGAAAACCAGAATTGGTTCCGGAGCCTTTCTGACCATTTCCGCGATGTCCTGATATGGAGCCGCTGTGGATTCGGACGGAATGGTGTATCCCACGGGCACTGTCCTTGTTGATCCGGTTTCCACGTTGAATGACGGCCTCCTGTTGTCCTTAAACACTTGAAAAACGAGAGATACAAGCTTCTTGTCATTGCCGCGGAGAAACAGGAGATTCTCCATGATGCCGGGAAGAAACGCCAGCGTAGCATAACCTTTCTTCCCTTTGCTATCCGTATGCCTTCTGATGACTCCCTGCAAATAGAGATGGTCCAGTACAGTTTCCAATTCTCCGGTCTTTTCTCCGCTGCTTTGCGCCAGGGTTTCCAATGTTTGTATGTCAACGGTCAGATGAAGCACCAGTCTTGCCTCAGCGGGGGTAAAAAGGTACTTCAACAGCTCCAGTTCCGCGGCCCTGTCCGTTTCCCGGAATCCCATGGGCGTTGCATTGTGCATCCATTCTCTGAGCTTTCTGTAAAGATCGTCATTCATATTGTACTTCTCCGCAGATTCCGAGGTTTATTCCGCTTTGAACTTATTGAGGCTGTCGGCAGCAATAAAGGCGCGCTGCATCTCCGAGGTTCCATAGACGATTTCGGCAATTCGCGCGTCCCGGTACAATCGTTCAACTTTGCTGCCTTTGATATAGCCGTGCCCGGCGTGAATCTGCATGGCAAGGTCGGCGATCTTGTTGACCGCTTCGCTCGTGAAAAGCTTGGCACAGGCGGAAAGTATCGAGGCATCTGTTTCTCTCTGCTCTATGCTCCAGGCAGCCCGTTGAGTGATCATGCGGCTCAGATCGACCATCGTAAACATGATGGCGAGTTTGGCCCCGACCCCTTCAAAATAGCCGATAGGTTTACCGAAGGCTGTCCGTTCCTTGGCATAAAGGGTTGAATCCTCCATGCAGGAGCCACTGATTCCCAGTGCGAGCAAGGAGACCGAAAGCCAGAGAAGGGGAGTGATCGCAGTCCATTGACCATAACCATCGCCGGGTGTGCCCAGAACCGCCTCCGGAGCAACCTCGCAGTCCACAAGCTGGAGATCGGCGATCGGGGCTCCGCGCAGTCCCATTGTCTCCGTGGCTGCAGAAATTTTCACTCCCTTTGCTTTCCCGTCGATTAAAAAGAAGGTCATGCCTTTTTCTTTTCCTGCTTCTTTATCAGTCCAGGCCAGCACCAGGAAGGCGCCGGCTAAAGGTGCATTGGTCACGAAACTTTTGGATCCGTTGAGAATAAAACTGCCTGTTTCTGTTTTTCCGGCCATTGTTGTAAGTCCGGCCAGATCAGAACCTGCCGCCGCTTCGGTTAAGGCCAGAGCACCGAAGCCTTCGCCCTTGATAATCGGATCAAGGTATTTTTTCTTCTGTTTCGTCGTGCCGAACTTATTTACCGGAAGGCCGAATGCCGCCGCCGATGACATTGCCGAAAAAAAGGTTGAAGGGCAGGCCTTGGCCAACTCTTCAGCCGCTAAACAGTACCCTACAATATCTTCTCCGAGGACCAGTGACTGATAATTAATCGAGGCCAGCTTACTCAGATTATTCTTTAATGTTTCCGCGCCTGCGTCTTCCGCAACAGCATTGATTTCCGGGGCGAGTTTCTTCATGATGCTCCGGATTTCTTTTTGTTTGTCCGTTAATTCGTAATTCATTTCTTGTCTTCCTTTCTATCCGAGCATGGCTCTTGCCACGATCATTCTCATGATGTCCGATGTACCGCCCCCCAACTGCCCCAGCTTGGAATCGCGCATGCCCCGTTCTACGGGATATTCGTGGATATAACCATAGCCGCCGAAGATATCGACTGCCGCCGAGCTGATTTCAAATCCCCGGTCTCCGATATACATTTTATTGACCGCTGCCAGCAGCGGGTTCAGACCCTTGCCGGCATCTTTCGAAGTTGCTACCCGGTAAACGGCCAGCTTCGAAACTTCCAGGCATACTTTCATGTCGGCTATTCGGTTTTGAATCGACTGGAAATCGCCGATCGGATGACCGAAGGCATATCTCTCCTGGGCATAACGGGAACAGGCATCGATCATGGACATCGCACCACCGAGAAACGGCGAAAGCAGAATGCTTCTATCCCATTCGACACCTCCCAGTGCAATGTTCCAGCCGTTGTATTCTCCTCCGAGGCAGTTCGTAAGCGGTATCTCGCAATCCTCCAGATAGACTTCGGAAGTCGTCGAGCACCGGCAACCCATTTTATGCATCGGCTTTCCCGTTGCCAGGCCGGGGGTTCCTTTCTCCACGATAAAGCAGGTAAGTCCCTTGTGCTTTTTAGCTTTGTCCATTGTTGCAAAGATCACAAAAACATCGGCAACAGGAGCATTAGTGATGAAAGTTTTGGAACCATTCAAAATATAACGGTCACCTTTCCGGACTGCCGTAGTTGTAAGAGCTCCGGCGTCGGAACCACAACCCGGTTCCGTCAGCCCCATGCAGCCGATCCATTCCCCGGAAGCGATCTTGGGTAAATATTTCAGTTTCTGTTCGTGAGTCCCATGAAGGAGAATATCCGCGCCGCAAAGATAGGTATTGGCGCCCCAGGCCAGCGTATGCCCGCCGTCCACCCCCGCATGTCCCATTGCTTCTCCCGCCAGGCAGCAGGTGACAAAATCGGCTCCTGATCCTCCGTACTCTTCCGGATAGGGTAGTCCGAGCAGCCCCATTTCCCCCATCTTTTTCCAGATTTCAAAGCTGAATTCACCTTTTAAGTCAGCCTCCTCGCAAAGAGGAACTATCTGCTCTTTGGCGAAGCGATAGATCGTCTCTCTAAACATCTTTTGCTCTTCGTTCAATGTAAAATCCATAGATTGCGTGCTCCTCTCTCTGTTCCTGGTTTTCTCGTAATTCCCGTGAACATTATTTTTATATCATTTTCATATATTGTATATGACTGACTTGTCAATCATATATTTATTGTTGTTGACCGGACTGTCTTAGGGCCCGGTTTATCATTATTTCCCGGACATCGGTAAAATGTTCAATGTTATTAGCTATCAATGGTGGTATGGTTATAATGGTGACGTTGCACGACGAAGAGAAAAAAAATTAGCGGCGATATCAGGTCTGACTATCTGGCGGATGCCTGCGTGAATATCGTTTTGATGGAGAATTGGAATTAAAAATGCTGCCTGGCCGGGAGAGCAGTCATCATCGTCAATGAACAACTTGGCCTTCAGGAAAGAAGTAATAGACAGGAGGGAAATGTCCTGGACAACAACCGTTTAACTTCTTCGCGAGTGGAAGGATCACGGATTGGTTCCACTTCGCTTACGGGATTGCCTGAACCCTCATCGATTCTGTAATGCCGGGAAATGACAAAACCGGGCACATGGATAATTCGGCATTCTATCGCACCGCAGCATAAGCTGCCGGCGATGGTGACGCCCTCAATATAAAGCAGTTCCTTATCGCCATAGGGCAGGCATCCTTCGGAAATCACCTTAAAGATTTCATATACTAAAATAATTTCCGTGCCGCAAGTGGCATGAATGTGTTCCGCCATAACAAACTCCCTGTGTCCGATGTCATCCCGTATCAGAGCATTCCCTATTACATGGAGAGTTGTGCTTTGTCAAAGCTATCATGCAAGATGGTATCGGCAGGGTCAATCGTTAATGGAATGTCAATAATGGCTTCGGCGGACGGGAAATAAACAAAAGCGAGAGCCGCTTATGCCGTCTTGTCTTTTTACTGGAGTCCATCATTTAACAGTTGGTCTTTTCAGGGTGATAATCACCACGAAGACCCTGTGTTTTTCTTTTATGTTAACTTCCAGTAGAACAGACTCAATACGTGCATCGCAGCTCTCGCCGGATTTAATTGTTTTAAAGTATTATCTGGCCGGTTATAATTTAAGCAAGCTGATTCCAGATTGCTTCAAAATTTCTGGTCTGTAAGTACCCGTAAAACATTTGGTCAGTGATCTTAAAGTTTACGAACATTCTCCGCAGCTGGACCTTTTTGACCGGCGACAACATCAAAGCTGACCCGTTCACCTTCGGCCAGGGATTTGAAACCTTCTCCCTGAATTGCGGAATGATGCACGAAAAGATCGTTGCCACCTTCCTGTTGAATAAAGCCAAACCCCTTTGAATCATTAAACCACTTCACTGTTCCTTCTGCCATTATCTAACCCTCCTTCGTATTGGGTTCCTTCTTGGAACCATTTATAATATAGCCGAACCATTCGGCTGCCAATTTGTGCGCTCCAGGAACGCACTTTCTCCTAAAAATAAAAATCCCTGTCACTTCGCAATGGACAGGGATGGGAGATTTATTTTGCACTTCCCTATATGGGGAGAACAAGAATTCATTTTTCGAAGTCAATCACATTGTTGATAGTAGTTTACTCTAATTTCCAATAAAATCAAGGTATATTATAATGTATTTTTAGCAGTAATCTTTGCTTTGCCTATTCACAAAAAAAGGGGCCACAAATATTTATGCTTGTCGGCCCCGCTTGATCTTTCCCTTGCTGTCACTGGAAATGAATAGTTAAATTAAGGGAGTAACTATGAACGGATATTATCAGGACGGTTTCCCGGTAGATAAACGAGTCACTTCTGAAGATCAAAGCAACAGGAATTTATCTTGAAAGCCGACAGCAAAGTATCGCTCCGGCAAGCATTTGCCACTTATTACAAATAGTGTGACTGTTATTTTTATTGACCAAAAAACATTTTCCTTATACGTTTCCCCTGATGAAAATCTATTGAGCTTTCAAAAGGTAACTGAATATATCAACAAATTCAGCGCTTAAGAGTCTGGTCACAGGCGAATGTCATGACCAGTGAGGGACTGGCCGTAAGGGGAGGGTAGTGCAATAAAAGCAGATCGCACTTTGGCCGGTTCGGTTTCAGTCATTACCGTCAATCCGGAACACTCAAAAGCGAGAATTGCAGAAATAACCGAGGTTAGGAATATGGCCTGCCCGATTTTCAGCGACAGGATTACAGCTTCTTTTTCCCGAAACCAGCCGAAGGGCCAATACAATTTCTCCCGGAAGGTCCTTTATGCCGTCGATGGGAACGCTATAATACACGGAAAGCTTGAAGGCAATCAGCCGGAATCGGCCGTAAGAGAGATGCTTCGACATGGGGATGTACACAATCCTTGAATGCTTCAAGCTGCTTGCCTCCTTGATTTCAACAGGATTGGCGGGCGAATAAAGGAATAGGAAATACATTTAAAGTGGGAGATGCACCGGTATGAGGATAGCCGTATTCTCGGACACTCATGGCAACAAAGAGGCTATGAGAGATGCCTTGCAGAGTGAAGGGCTGTTTGACCTGCTGCTTCATTTGGGCGACGGCGTGGAAGACGGAATAACCGTCAGTGCCGAGGTGGGTATGAAATTTTGCGGTGTGCGGGGGAATGAAGATTTTACAAATCTTCCGGCTGAGGTGACTTTTCCCCTGGGGAACTGGACTGTAACAGCCGTCCACGGCCATCAGATGGAAATCAATCCTTATCATTCGCAATTGCAGTGGCGGCAGCATTTCAACGACATGGTCCAATGGGCGAAGCGAAAGGGATCGCAGTTATTTCTCTTCGGGCATTCACATTGCACGACTTTGCACGAAGCAGGCGGTGTCGTCATCTGCAACCCGGGAGATCAATACGTTGGTTCTACCGGCGCGCCTACATTTGCAGTAATCAATGAGGCGGATCAGTGTTTAACCGTGCAACTGATGGAGAGATTGGAAAAAGGCAAATGGGCTGTAAAGGCCGCTTTGGAAAAAATTCATTGATAGGCCCCGGCGTTAAACATAAACGGATAATCTTGACCGATGTTGTTGCAAAAAAGCATGGTCAATCATAAGGAGATATCATCATGACGGAAAATATACATACCCTGCTGGCAAAACATCTGGATAAGCTGCCTATTCCCTTTCCGGCTACGGAATCGGGAGTGGAAATAAGGATTCTCCAACGATGGTTTACGGAAGAAGAGGCCGAGATCGCTTTGGCGATGAATGGCTATCCGGAATCTGTTTCAGTAATTGCCGAGCGGCTCGGGAAGGAACACGAGGCATTGGCTCACATTCTGGAGGACATGTCGAAGAAAGGTCTGATCTTTCGCATTTCCAAAGGTGACGCTCGTCTTTACAACATCGTTCCCCTGGCGGAAGGCATGTGGGAATTTCACTTGAATACCAATGATAAGGAACTTCTGCAGGATCTCAGCGAGTACATGGATTACTTTATGCAAAAGGGATGGTACGGGACCCCGACGACACAACACCGGATTATCCCCATTTCCCAGAGCCTCGACAACGACATGGAAATAATGCCGTATGAACAGGCCGAACAAATCATCAAAGCCCAGAAGAAAATATCCGTTGCCCATTGCATATGCCGGAAGGAGCAGCGACTGCTGGGAAAAGGGTGCGATCATCTCTCGGAGGCCTGTATGGCTTTCGGCACCGGAGCATACTTTTATATAGAAAATGGATTGGGTCGGGAAGTATCGACGGAGGAAGCTCTGAAAATCCTGAAAAACGGGATGGATTCGGGTCTGGTGCTGCAACCGGGAAACGGCCGGAAAGTCTGGAGTCTCTGTATGTGCTGTGGCTGTTGCTGCGGTCTGCTCAGGGGGTTGAAAGCCATGGAAAAGCCCGCTTGTGTGGCTCATACGAATTTCTATTCCCAAATCGCAGCCGACGAGTGCATCAGCTGTGGACTGTGTGAGGAGCGCTGCCCTATGGATGCCATAAGGATGGACGCAGATACAGCAGTAGTGAACCGCGATCGCTGCATTGGCTGCGGTGTTTGCGTCGGCGCCTGTAATGTCGATGCCGTCAGGCTCCTCCAGAAGAGTGAACAGGACCGTTATATTCCCCCGAAGGACGTGGGCGAAATGCAGATGCGAATTGCCGGAGAGAGAAAACGCTCATAATCAGGGCAGTGCATTTGAATAGAGATCGGACTATGTCCATATGGAGATTGCTGTCGGCGTTGTTCCGTATCCGGAATAACAAAGTGCAGAACTGGTATGACTTTGCAAAGGTCTTAAGTTGCCTTGACCTATATTTGACTTGACAGACAATGTGAAATATAGATCATGCCTTGGTTATCGGTTACTAAACAAATAACCGCTGGAGGCCAGCTCATCCTGAATCTCCGGACCGCCGGAGTCCGGCAGCTGCAGCTCAATTCCCCTGCCGCTGGAACTGCCCGCAGGGGTCTCCTGAATTGAAAATACAATTAAAAACACTGCCATAATGATTTCCCGGAACACGGCATCCTCCTTCTTTTAAAAATTCGTTAAAGGAAGCAGTAAGGATCTTTCTTTGCGAAAACATCGAAGCCGCAACTGTAAGCGCTGGCAAGGCACCCCCCGCAAACGGGTCGCAGAAGACACAATTGACATTCGGCACATCCCGATCGATAACGTTGTGCGATTTCCGAGTCATATATCTCCGCAATCCCCTGGTGCAATATATTCCCTATAGGAGAGGGAAACTTCCTGCAGGCATGAACTTCCCCGTCAGCAAGAACAGCGACAAAATTGAACGCGGCCCCGCATCCGAAGCCGGTACAACCACCGAATGGACCTGATCCTTTCTGATAATTGAGGACATTGATGAGATTATCTTTCCATCCTAAAACCGGATTTGTTCCGCATGCCTCAACGTATCTCTCCAGAAAAGATACATACTCCTGTTTCAACGGAAGTTCCAGGCCGGCCCCCTGGCCCACCTTCGACAGACGATTGAAGTAAAAGACATTTGCCTTTCCGCGGAGCAATTCGGCGAGGGGCAGAATCTGGTTGATATTCTCTTTTGTCATGGTAAGCATCACCATCGAATAGACCCCGAGTTCACGGAGAATTTCGAGAAAGCCCATGGTTCTTGCGAAGTGACCATTCCCCCGGATGAAATTATTGTATTCAGGTAACCCTTCCAGACTCACCTGAAAAAAATCAGGCTGCCGGATGGAGAGGATTGCCTCGATCTGTTCACGGGTCGCGGGATTTCCCAAAACAAACAGAGTAAAACCGCGATCAGAGGCAGCTTGATATATGGATAAAAAATCCGGATGCATAAGGGGGTTTCCACCGGTAAATGATATTTGGCCCTTTACATGGCGTTGCCGGCAAAAGGTATCGAGATCATCAATGATCGTGAGCGCCTGCTCCAGTATCAGCGCGGATCGATCACTCCGGTCATAGCAATGTTTACAATACAGGTCGCAGACCTGTGTGATATGCCACTGAAGGGTGAATGATGGCGATATGAGATAATGCCTGCTTGTATAAGGCGAAGCTTCTCTGATATTGAAATCCCGCCGGATACGCGATGGAGGTGCAATGATGATTCCTCTGTCCACGGCACGATCCACGGCAGCGTCAACTGCTAAAATTGATAATGCACCTGCCTGTGCCACTTCCTTCCTGTCAATGTTCTCAGAGATCATCTTGAGGATGAGGAGATCCTCCAGGGAGGCAGCCTTCAGCTTAACCTCACCATCTTCAGGATGCTTCCATATCAGGACGTATTCTTTTCCCGGTTCCGGAGCCTGGGCGGACGGAGAATCCACATCATTCGCCAGGTTCTGCCATTGAAGTTCCAGCAAAAGAAGGGTGGGATTGATCGCAATATCTTCCTGATCATCCGTTATAGAGATGCTTGTTTCTTTCACCTGGGAGACGCTCCATTCAAGGTGGGCGAGTTCAGGCAGAAATTCAGGAAGCTGCGAATAAAGGTTATAAGACACGATCACTTTCGGAAATATTTCCGGTTTGCTCTCCAGGTCGTGGTCGGAAATGATCTGCTGCCATATGTCGGGACCAAGAAGCATGCGACATCGAGGATAAATAGCTGCAAGATCAATGTTTTTGAGTCTCATCGGCGTATCTTTAAGACAGGCAAAGGATGGTGGCGCTCCAACTATGTTTGGTTTTCAGTTGATTTTTCTGTAGCGTTTTCAGGGAAGGCTGCTGATGAATCCCCAAAAACAATAATTAAAAATGGTTGTTTTAGATAGTGCCAACTGCACTATTTTTTCGTACCGCTTCAGCTACTTGCCGGCTGTTCCGTTGGGGTGCTAACTGCACCCGGTTTTGGACCGCTTCAGCTACCTGAGGGCTTGGCAGGCTGTTCTTTCTGGATGCCACCTGCATCCGGTTTCGAACCGCTTCAAGCGCTGGCTTTTTGCGCACAACCAGACACCATAAGAGCTGAACCGGAAATGAGGGTGGCAATGCAGAGGCCTGCAAGGATCTTCTTTATCTCTTCCTTGTCCATGTTAACCTCCATAAACGCCAGTTCATCCTTTGCCTGTATCTTTTGTAACGATTATCGTTGATTGTGTCAAGGAATTGTTCCCCAATGAGCATCTACAGTGGCGCAATGACAAATCATTTCCATGAGAAAGATACTGCAATAGTGAAAAGGAGCAGTTAACACTTCGAGGAATAACGAGATAAAAAGGATATTATATTTATACTTACAAGTATTCACTATTATGCATGATTACGGAGTTGCAGCTCCAGAGGATGGGGATTGAGATAGACCTGCTCTTTTAGATAGGACTCTTTATATTTCCTCACGGAATGATTCATGATAGTCACTGGAACGATCAGGGGAATGAGTCCCTTTCGGTATTCATCAACGACCTCAAGGAGTTCCCGCTTCTCATCAGCGGAGATGCTTTTCTTAAAGTACCCCATGATATGATGAAGAACTATTGGTATGCTTCGCCGTTGATGGCTTGAGCGACATCGCCTCCATGAGGAGCTTCTCATATTGCGTGATAAACTCCTTTTTCGAGAGGAATTTTCGTGCGCCACGAGATGTCCCATCTGCTTAAGATGTTCTGGTCTGTGAGCCATAAGAAGTAGTTTGTTCCTGATATGAAACTCCACGAGATTCCCGCTATTTTTTTCCGCCATTACCTCACGGTAGCGCCAGCAGGTGAAGATGCGCTTGATGAAGTTCTCCCGCAGAAGTGGATCATGGAGCCGGTAATCCTCCTCTACCGGTGTCAGTGGAAAGTGTTCCATGAAGACTTCGATCCGATATAAACACAATTCACGCCCAAAAACATCGATATTGCACCTCACTTTTTGTGGCATATATTTAATTGACTCATAAAATATTTCTTCATATACTCCCGCTGTAAAAAGAAATCCTTAACAAATAAATTGTCCGGAGGTTTTCTTATGAGTATTAATGAAAATATCTACAGAGATGAATACGGCATACCGCATATAAAGAGCAAAACAAAAGAAGATTTATTCCGGGGACAAGGTTATGTACATGCGATTGACCGGGGTATGCAGATGATCCTGATGAGAACGCTGGGACAGGGCAGAGCAGCTGAACTCCTGGATTCCAGTGATGAAATGGTAGGGATTGATAAGTTTTTTAGAAAAATGAATTGGTCAGGACATACTGCGGGAGAATTAAGTAAATTGCCCGAGGAAGTAAAACTATATTTAACTGCCTATTGCAGTGGAGCAAATGAAGCCCTCTCCAATAAATATCCCTGGGAATTAAAACTTTTAGGTGTCAAATTTGAACCATGGAAAATGGAAGATATAATCCAGATATCAAGGATGGTTGGTTATCTGACACTATCGCAATCTCAGGGAGAAATGGAAAGATTGTTTATAGAAATGGTTCAGGCCGGTATTACCCGAGAAAAGCTAGAAGAATTGTTCCCGGGGATACTGGGTGAACTCGATATCGATCTTGTGAAGAAAGTCGTTCTTAATGAAAGAATAGTACCAAACCACCAATTGTGGAATATAGCAGTTCCCCGGATGATGGCTTCTAATAACTGGGTCTTGTCGGGGAAAAAGACAGTTTCGGGAAAAGCAATACTCGCCAATGATCCCCACCTGGAAGTGAACAGGCTTCCTAATGTCTGGTGTGAATTGTTTTTTGAGCAGGCAGACAGGTTTGTTTATGGTGCATCCATGCCGGGAGTTCCGGGGATTTTCGTAGGAAGGTCTAATGATTTATCCTGGGGTGCGACTTATTCTTTCATGGATGCCGAAGATTCCTGGATAGAAAAATGCAAGGATGATAAATTTTACAGCGAAGAAAGCGGATGGTCTCCTTTCCGGAAAAGGAAGGAAATTATAAAAAGGAAAAGTAAGCAGCCTATTGAAGTTATTTTCCATGAAAATGATCATGGGATATTAGAAGGAGATCCGTCTATTGAAGGTTACTACCTGGCAACAAAATGGGCTCCCAGTCAATCAGGAGCAGTAACCATAACCAATATATTAAAATTATTGGACGCCGGGACTGTTGAGGAAGGGATGAATTGCGTGGGGATGGTGGAAAGTTCATGGAATTTTGTACTGGCTGACAATAAAGGCAATATCGGATACCAGATGAGCGGGCTAATGCCGAAGAGACGTGATGGTGTCAGCGGCTTTGTTCCGCTGCCGGGATGGAATAAAAAAAATGACTGGAACGGATTGGAAAGTTTTACAGACCTTCCCCGTGTTGTAAATCCTGATGATGGATTTTTTGTTACAGCAAATAATGATCTCAATCAATATGGCAATGTAAAACCGATCAATATGCCGATGGGGGATTACCGCGCGGAAAGGATTACACAGTTATTAAATAAGAATGAAAAAATCTCAGTAGAAAACATTTTTCAGATGCATATGGATGTTTATTCCATTCAGGCGGAAAAATTTATGAAAATTTTGCAACCGCTCTTACCGGAAACTGGAAATGGTAAAATATTGATGGACTGGGATTTCCGCTACAATCCGGAATCCGCAGGCGCATACCTTTTCGAGGAATTTTATAAGGAACTTTACCGGGAGGTATTCGGTAAAAACAATTTGGGAATTAAAGTGATAGATTTTCTGAAAGAGGAAACTGGTACATTTACGGATTTCTATTTGAATTTTGATAAGATTTTATTAATGGAAACTTCATCCTGGTTTAACGGTCAGACTCGAGAAGACATATATAAAAGGTCATGGGAAAAGATATTAAAAATAGAGCCGAAAAAATGGGGAGATGTCCAGAAGGTTATATTGAAGCATATCATGTTCGGTGGAAAGTTGCCGGTATTTCTGGGATTTGACAGGGGGCCTATTACAATCATTGGCGGGCGAGCTACTATCCACCAGGGACAAATTTATCGAAGCGCCAACAGAGAAACCACCTTTGCTCCAGGTTTTAGGTTCATTACGGATTTCGCAAAAGAAGAATTTTTTTCCTCTATGGCCGGGGGTCCCAGCGAGAGAAGATTTTCCCAGTGGTATGTATCCGGATTGGATGGTTGGGTAAAAGGAGAATATAAAACGTTAAGAATAAATCCGGAAAGAAAAATTAAATTTATGTGAGAAAATAGAATAGCAGTTGATAGAAAAAGAAATGACCACAAATAAATTACAACGTTTACAATGATTGAGAATTCAACTGCCGTAGGATGAAGTCTATTTGACAATAAGTGTAAAGACGACCACTAACCATAATTCCTGAACCCAACAAAATATCAATATCTACACAAAGGCAATACTTGTGCATTTTACTTTCAAAAAAAGCACAGATGGAATCTATTAATTTTTGTGAGGGAAAACTTGCGTCGGTAATGCTTGCCTTTTCTTGGTCTATATCGTATAAAAACATCAAGTTCATTTGGCGATTATTTTATCGCTCTAATACATTACATTGTAGTTCATAAGCAAAACGGGTTCATAAGTTTTCAAAAGACTTATGGAGGGTTTTTTGATGGTCGGGCCGCCATCTGACGTAAATGTCAGTGGGCGGCCTTTTTTTATGTAATAATTTGAAGGATGGGGTGATACCAATGGCAGATATAGATGTAAAGCAAGTGATCTTTCTTATTGTTTTTATTGCAATAGTTTCAGTGCCGTTTATTCTTTCTGCACTGGGAAAGAAAACGAAGGGTGACAACGAAAAAGATAAGGATAAAACATGACTCCTTGCTTGCCACGATTGTAGGCCTCACCTGGCTCGTCATTAGCAATGATAATCAACAGTTAGCGGAACGGTACTTCATTAAAATCGTGATTTGAATGTCATTACGTAAATATCAAATAAATTGGCTCCTTGCCGTCATTATTGTCTTTATTGTAGCAATTTTGTTTTTCTGGGAATCCAGAAACCTGAAAATCGAAACGGATATTCTGGCGTCCTTGCCGCATAATGACCCGGTGTTGGCCGACGCACGCCTTATTATTAGCCATCTGCCCATTCAGGATAAAGTATTTATTGACCTTGAACAAACATCCACTAATCGCGATAAACTTGTCAATACGGCAGCTGCCTTTTCAGACAAACTCAGCACAAGTGGCCTTTTCAACAAAGTAGGCATAGGCGATGACGCCAAAAATTTCCCCGCACTCATGGCGCATGTAAACAATAACTTCCCGGCTTTGTTGAACGCTTCCGATCTGGAGCAAAAAATTAAACCGCTTCTAACGCCGGATAAAATCATGGAGTCAATGGCCCAAAATCGTCAGAGTTTGGAGCAACTTGAAGGAATCGGTCGCAGTGAGATGATCGCCAAAGACCCGCTGGGATTTTCCGATGTTATTCTACGGCAAATGTCAGCTTTGTTTCCCGCCAATAAGGCGCAATTTTATCAGGGGCAATTGATTTCCACAGATGGTAAACACGCTCTTATCATCGCCAGAATCAAAGGTTCGGGAACGGATACATCAACCGCCGTTAAAATTGAAAAATTGATTGACGATTGCCGGAGAGAACTGGCGGCCAAGGAGAATTCAGGCAATCAATATATACTGACGTCTGTAGGAGCTTACCGTGCTGCTCTAGATAATGAAACCATCGCCAAGCGCGATATCCGGCTGGCCATAATTTTAACGACACTGGGCATTGCTCTTTTGCTTATTTTTGCTTTTCCCCGTCCGCTCATCGGCCTTCTGGCACTTCTTCCTTCGACGGTGGGCGCAATTGCCGCCCTGTTTGTTTGTTCTTTTTTGTTTAAATCCATGTCGATACTGGCTGTCGGGTTTGGCGGTGCCATTATGGCCTTTACAGTTGATCTGGGAATAACCTATCTTCTTTTTCTGGATCAACCCTATGCTACAAATGGTAAACAGGTGGCGCGTGAGGTCTGGTCGGCGGAACTTCTGGCGGTGTTGACAACTCTTGGTGCGTTTCTTTTACTATTGATCAGCGACTTTAAAATTCTAGTAGAGATCGGCGTTTTTTCCGCTATCGGAGTTACCTTTGCCCTTCTCTTTGTTCATTTTATTTTTCCGAAAATATTTCCGGCCATGCCGCCGGCGACTAAACGAAGTAACCGTCTGCTTTTTGATGCTCTTAATAAAATTGCCGCTCCCGCGAATTGGAAATTAATTGCCGCGATTGTCTTCGGCCTGATTATGCTATTTTTTGCCAAACCGGTGTTTAATGTTGATCTGAACGCCATGAATTCCATGAGTAAAGACACTATAAACGCAGACAAAAAAATGCAAAGCGTATGGGGCAATCTTTCCGGTAAATGCTATGTTTTCCTGGAAGCTTCAAGTATTGCTCAATTGCAGAAAAAGAATGACCAATTGATGACTTGGCTGTCCGCCGATGTGCAGCACGAAAAGCTGTCTCCGGCTTTTCTGCCTTCAATCTTGTTTCCTTCTCCGGATAAAGCCCGAAGCAATTTCGTGGCCTGGCGGGATTTCTGGAATAAAGATCGTGTAACCGTTTTGAAGCGCAACTTGAGCGTGGCGGCGCAGGAATTCGGTTTTGCAGCAAATTCTTTTGAACCGTTCTGGAAGATCATTAATCAGGAAAATCCTGGAACTTTCGAGATACCGGAACAATATTTTGAAATGCTGGGCATTGTCAAAAGTCCGGAAGGCTTCACGCAATTGAGCCTGCTTACCGCCGGTAATAATTACAACGCGGATAATTTCTTCGAACGGATTTCGCAAAGCGGCACGGCTAAAATATTCGATGCTGATTTGTTCAACAAGAGGCTGGGCGATTTTCTTAAAAATATTTTTCTGGAAGTCGCACTGATCATCAGCATCGGACTTGCTCTTGTTATATTTTTGTATTTTCTGGATTGGCAGTTATCGCTTGCGGTGCTGGCACCGGTTGCTTTCGCGCTTTGCGCCACGCTGGGCACATTAAAAATTATCGGTCATCCACTGGATATTCCCGGAATTATGCTCTGGATTGTCATTATGGGCATGGGAATTGACTACGCGATTTATTATGTCTGCACCTACCAGCGTTATCCTGATGAGAAATATCCGGCTATGCAAACTATCAAACTGGCTATGTTTCTTTCGGCTTTTACCACATTAATCGGTTTCGGCGTGCTTGCCTTTGCCAGTCACGCGCTTTTGCGCAGCATCGGAATAGTCTCTTTTCTGGGTATCGGTTATTCTTTAATTGGGGCATATTTTATCCTGCCGGTTTTGATGAAAAAGATATTTTCTCCTGTTCAATATCCATCTGGTGAAATCGCGATTGGCTCGCGGGAGCATATGCGTCGGACGGTTCTACGCTACAGGCATTTGCCGGGCTATCCGCGCGTCTTCGCACGTTTAAAAATGATGATTGACCCGATGTTTAGAGAGTTGAATAAATATGTGCAAAATCCCCGCAAGATTATTGATATTGGTTGCGGCTATGCAATTCCCGCGACGTGGCTTCTGGAAATTTATCCACAGGCTGAAGTATACGGCATAGAGCCGGATGAGGAGCGCGTTCTTATCGCCTCACGCGCCATTGGCAATCGCGGACGAGCAGAATTTGGACGAGCCCCCGATTTGCCAGAAGTTGATGGCAATGTTGATTATGTACTCATGCTGGACATGTTGCATTTAATTTCCGATAAAGAATTGCAAATTGCTTTTCAGCGCATTTACGAAAAACTATCTCCGGACGGAACATTGCTCGTCAGAGCAACAATTTCTTCGGACAAAAGAAATCCGTGGAAGCGCTGGATTGAAACAGCCAGAGTAAAAATTACTCACGCGCCAAACAAATTCCGGGACGAAAATGAAATTGTTGATTTTATGTTAAAGTCCGGTTTTACCGTAAGAGTTTCCGCGTCTGACACAAAAGGAATCGAAGAGAAATGGTTTATTGGTAGAAAGAAATATTAAAATTCATTTTATGAAAAATATTAGTATAAATTGACAATAAATTTAGCGGCACATAAGGAATGAGATTTTGTAATATGTATTATCAGGGGCGTATAGGTGTTATATTGCATGCAACAGCCTGTACTGGATAATATAAGCGGCGATGCCGCTGAAATAGCCGATCAGGGCCAGCCCGCCAATGCGCCTGGCGTACCAGAAGAAATGGATCTTCTCCATGCCCATCGCGGCTACTCCCGCCGCCGATCCGATAATCAGGATCGAGCCGCCGGTTCCGGCG
>JANYAY010000155.1 GCA_025361065.1 Deltaproteobacteria bacterium | reverse complement strand
CAATCCTCCCTCGGCCACCATTTTTACTGCTTCTTCGCGGAATTCTTTCGTGTATCGCCCATTCGGTACTCTTCCCATTTAAACACCTCCGTATTAGTTTTCTATCTAATCATTGGTGTCCATTTTTTTCAACCTAGCACAGTGTTGATATGAAATCTTTCTCGCCAATTCCAAAGATGGTTATTTTATTCCTTAGGTTCCACAGGATATTGAGCATCCTTCCAGGCATGCCAGCCCCCTTTGAGGGCGCTCACCTTGTTAAATCCCCCGTCCAATAATATTCGTGCCGCACGGGCACTGGTCGCTTCATCATGTCATGCACAATAAGTGATGATTTCCCTGTCTTGAGGAAGTTCTTTCTGTCTTTGTTCCAGCGCTTTGAGGGGAATTCTGACGGCTCCTTTGATCTTCACTTTGCTACTCGCATAGTCCTCGCCGCTACGAACATCGATTATCAAGACATTTTCCCCCATATCCATCTTGGACTTCAGTTCCTGGATCGTGATTCTCGGTACATCATCCGCAGCAAACAAAATATGGGGAATGATGAGTACCAGCGAGCCAATTGCGAGCAGCAAAAAAGCATCCCTGATTAATAAACGATACCTAGCCAATCTGATCACCTGCCTTCATCAATAAATATGATTTTCTGTCATATGCATTTCAGACCATTCCTGGATTGCAATTGATAAGCTCATTTAATTTGATGCCGCCTCTGAGTCGCTAAAAATTTGGGTGGGGTCGGCAGTTGTTATTTTAGTCCTTTCTCTCTTTGTAGGGAAAGCAGCATTGCCATACAGCCTGACCATCTTCTTCATTACGAATTTTCATCGTCCATTTTCCTTTGCTTATTTCTGAAGCAATTATCGCTCCACCGAATTTCTTCCCCCTTACTTCAACTTTGTCACCAACGGCAAATTTGATTTTCTGATTTTCTATAAACCACTTGGGCCCCATATAAACGACCCAGCTGCCACCATTCTCCGACAGTAATCGCATTTGCAGACCATCTTTCTGGCCCATCATTTTTTCAATTTTCTTCACTGTGCCCGTTTCGGTCACCATTGCCTCATTTCCCGTAAATCCTTGCTCGGTGCCAATAATGGGGACCCCATAAGTCCACTGAGTAGAATCCTTATCAGCAAATGCTATACTTGACATCAAAACCACTGCAAAAAACAATCCAATAACTGAAAACCGTAGTGATCTTCTTTTCATATTCTTCTCCTTTGCTTTTGTTTAATTGTTAACCCCACCCAATTTAGAACTAAACTAAAAATAAAGTATCATTCCAGATTATCCCGGAATGGCTTTATTTTATCTATTATGCTTCCCTGCATTTTTCCCAACAATCAATGTGGCTTTTTTCTGCATCGTCTTCCCTTACTTGTCCTTGGAACCTGCCGTTTATTGCTCAAAGTGTTTTACCATCAAGTTTGATGCTCTTTATGTATCTCCTGTATCAAGAAAAACCATAATATTATCTAAAAGTCATCTTGAGTGCCAAAATAAGTAGTTTCGCCGGAATTATCAATCAGGATAATCCTGATTTACCTGTTCCAAATTCCTTACGATGACCTTCGAAAACTTTAATAGCGGAATGCTTCCAGTCATCCTGAGACCAAAATAAGTAGTTTCGCCGGAATTATCAATCAGGATAATCCTGATTTACCTGTTCCAAAAATCCTTACATTGAACTTCGAAAACATTATTGGTGGGATGGATGAGAATTGAGGATGAAATCAAGCAGGACTAACTTCGTACTTCAAATTATCTGTTTTCAGGCTGACTGCTCAGCAAGGCATTGTGAAGTCCTGAAATATATAATTGTCTACCAGTCCCCGCTATTATCCATATTCCGGGCACCCAGTAGAAAAAGACTGTCACGATCATTGCCGTGACATCGAAACAACAGAAAAGCGACGGTTGAGGAATTATTATCATTCGGTTGCTATAAAGCATGTTTGAACACCGACCGCTGCGGAAGATCCCCTATTCAATTTCTCTGCTTTTTCCAAATCCGCCGCAAACGTAAAGAGTTACTCACCACAGAGACCGAACTCAAAGCCATCGCTGCCGCGGCATATTCGGGATTGAGCAGGATTCCGAAGAAGGGATACAAAGCACCGGCGGCAATGGGAATACCAATCACATTATAGAAAAATGCCCAGAATAGATTCTGTTTGATTACCCGCATTGTGGTTTGTGACAGGCTTATCGCCTCCGGTACGCCCATCAAATCATCGCGGATCAGGGTTATGTCGCTGGCTTCAATGGCCACATCCGTTCCCGCGCCGATGGCAATGCCGATATCGGCTGCCGCCAGTGCCGGCGCATCGTTGATGCCGTCGCCGACCATGGCGACAACTTCTCCTGAACTTTGCAGTTTTCTTATTTCCTCCGCTTTACTGCCCGGCAGAACTTCAGCTAATACCTGATCAATTCCCAGCTGCATTGCAATGGCCCGGGCGGTCCCAATGTTGTCTCCCGTAACCATCGCCACTTTCAATCCCCTGCCCTGTAAATTCTCTATTGCTTTTCTGGCCGAAGCTTTGGGTACATCAGCCAGTGCAATCAAGCCGCACACTTCTTTTTCGAGCGCCACATAAACAACTGTTTTCCCCTCCAGAGCAAGCCGAGAAGATGCATCATCGAGTATTGCAGTGGGAACATCTTCTTTTTGCATGAGCATGCGGTTGCCGATCAGACACAATTTTCCTTGCAGATATGCTTTTGCCCCCATACCGGATAAGGCGGTAAATTTATCCGTAGCGGCAATATTGATATTTTTTTCCTGGGCCCGCTTTAAAACGGCCTGAGCCAGCGGATGTTCCGAAGTTGCCTCCAGAGCAGCCCCCAAAGACAGAACCTCTTCCTCAGTGAAACTCTTGACGGCAATAATGTCCGTCACTACCGGCTCACCGCGGGTAAGCGTCCCGGTCTTGTCGAAGACGATTACTGTCAGCTTATGCACTTTTTCCAGCACTTCGCCGCCTTTGATTAAGATGCCGTTTTGTGCTCCCAGACCTGTGCCCACTATAATAGCCGTTGGCGTGGCCAGTCCCAGAGCACAAGGACAAGCAATCACCAGTACGGAAACGAAGTTAATCAAGGCGCGACTGAAATTGCTTTCCGCAGGAATAAAAAACCAGACAGCGAAGGTAATAAAAGCAATAACAAAAACCATCGGAACAAAAACAGATGCAACCTTATCCGCCAGCCGCTGAATCGGCGCTTTGGATCCCTGCGCTTCTTCCACCAGGCGGACGATTTGGGCCAGGGCCGTCTCAACCCCTACACCTGTGGCGCGAAAGGTAAAGCTCCCCATTTTATTCATCGTGGCGGCAAAAACCTTTTGTCCGGCATCTTTAGATACCGGCATGCTTTCGCCGGTCAGCATGGATTCGTCAATGGTGGATTCACCGTTGAGGATAACGCCGTCAACCGGAATTCTTTCGCCGGGTTTAACCAGCAAAACATCGTCAACTTTAACTTCCTCGACGGCAACGTCAATTGCGTTGCCGTCACGCAATAAATGTGCTGTTTTTGGTTTCAGACCCAGAAGCTGTTTGATTGCGGTTGAAGTCTTACCCTTGGCTTTTGCCTCCAGCAGTCTGCCCACAAGGATCAGGGTGACAATCATGGCCGCTCCATCGTAATATACATGGGGCATGACGCCGGCAGTCATGAAAAAATGAGGGAAAAATGTTGCGGCAGCGGAATAAAGATAAGCTGCAAGGGAGCCTACGGCAACCAGTGTATTCATATCCGATGTTTTTTGCTTTGCCGCCTTTATGGCCCCGATAAAAAACCGGCTGCCGACCCAGAAGACGGCCGGAGCAGTCAACACAAACATGGCATAAAGCATGGTTTGCCGGGAAATTCCCTGCAAAAAACCAAACCAGTGCTGCATGGAACCGAAAAAGATAATGATACTCAGGACGGCGCCCCAGGTTACCTTTAACTTCAATTCCGCAAAATCGCGGACACGGCCAGCTTCGGCAGGGTCCGGCAGGGAAGAATCAACCTCCCCTAAATATTGATAACCATGTTCAGTGACAGCTTTCTCCAGAGCCGATAATCCACCCCATATGGCTGCGTGAATTACCGTTGCGCGGGCAGTGGCCAGATTTACACTGGCATCCCGAACACCCTCGACTTCTTTAAGAGCATTTTCCACACGTCTCACACATGCAGCGCAAGTCATGCCTCCAACAGAAATAGTAACCTTGTCCTGCTGAGAGTTTGATTCTCCAGTATCAACAAATGCTTCATATCCCAGATCGTGAATTATATTTTGCAGGGCATTTATATCAACGATACCAGTATCATATTCAACAGATGCTTTTTCCGTGGCAAAATTTATATTGGCTTTGAGCACACCAGTTGTCTTACGCAAACTTTCTTCAATTCTCCTCACGCAACCAGCACACGTCATCCCGGAAATGTTCAGTGTTACATTATCAGCCAACTTCGTAACCTGCTTTCTTCACTGCATCCACGAGAGTTTTGGGATCAATGGGTTTTGTTTCTTCATAAGTAGCCTGTCCGCTTTTTAAATCAACTTGAACATCTTTTATGCCATCGATAGAGCTTAACGCTTTAGTCACGGCCATCACACAATGCTGGCAACTCATACCTTTTACTTTTATGTTCTTCATTATAATTGCCCCCTTCCGAATTTTTTATATCTTCAATTTAATGTCTCCTTCATAAGATAGCAAGCCTCTTAACTATTTTTTTGACTTTTTCGGCAAATACAGTCATTATACGTTCTACTTGAAGAAATAAATTTCTGTATTATTGTAAGAATACGAGGGGAAAAATGATAATTCGCTGTTGGGGCGCAAGAGGTTCTATCCCTGTTTCGGGCAAACAATATTTACAGTACGGCGGCAATACGACTTGCCTTGAAATTCGGACTAAAAATGATGATATTCTTATTGTTGATTGCGGATCGGGTATTCGCGAACTGGGCAATCTTCTCCTTTCTGAAAACCGTCATACATATACCATCTTATTGACGCATGCCCACTGGGATCACATCATGGGCTTTCCCTTTTTTAAACCCATCTATTCTCATAAAACCAGCATCGATGTCTGGGGTTGCCCGTTTGCTCAAGTCTCTTTAAAAGAAATGCTCTCGAAAATTATGGCGCCTCCCAATTTCCCTGTAAAGTTCGACGCAATTACCGCCAAAATATCTTACCAGGACACCTGTACCGATTCCTATCGACTTGGCTCTATTACCATCACACCTATTGCCCTGAGCCACCCTAATCAGGGAAGTGGTTACAAATTTGAAGAAGACGGCAAATGTTTTGTTTTTCTCACGGACAATGAATTGGGCTTCCGGCACGAGGGCGGGCTTGATTATGTGGATTATCTGAACTTTTCCCGCGGAGCCGATCTACTTATTCATGATGCGGAATACACCGAAGAGGAATACAAAAAAACCAAGGGTTGGGGACATTCTGTTTATCAAGACGCATTGAAATTAGCAATGGAAGCCGGAGTTAAAAAGTTAGGACTGTTTCATCATAATCAGGAAAGATTCGATAACGCAGTTGAATCAATATTAGATGAATGCCATAAAGAAATCGCCCGGCACAAAACAGACTTGGAGTGCTTTGCTGTGCGCCAGGGAACAGAATTGACACTTTAGAGGCAATTTAATCTCAGCGGACGAGACTACCATGTTTATTATCTTCCATAAATCATTAATGGTTCTGGGCACGCTGTGTTTAATTACAGGTGTAAGCGCTGCGGTCTTTTTCCGGCAGAGCCGTTACTGGTTGAAAATTCATAAGGCATTTAATTCTATTGCAGGTATTTTTTTGTCTGCCGGTATCGCCATGGCAATTACAGCAGTCTGGCAAGAAAAGGGCGAACATCTCGACGGGGTTCACCCTGTCACCGGAAGCATAGCGCTGGGATTCGCTATTATTTCTCTGTGCCTCGGTTTTTATCAATTTAAAGCAAAGAGCAGAATACAGATTTTTAAAACCATCCACCGCTGGCTGGGAAGACTCGCCTTACTTTTGGTTATTGCTGCTCTGATAACGGGATTGATTCGAGCCGGAATTATTTAGCCGTTCATCACCAATAACCACCCCTGCGGGTCTTGTGACCTTCAGGTTATGACAAGACTGTAGCATTGTAATATCGTAACCGGCATAAGGGGCCGTAACGAAATGGACTTGCCACCCACAGGGGTGGCTAGAAATGAAATGTTTATTTCATAACGGCCCCTAAAAGCAATTGGACAAGGCGGAAACTGTGAAAATATTTGTTTATATTTGTTTAATATCTTACCTTTGTTTATTTATTCTTACCGGGATATCAAATGGAGCGCAAAAAGACATGAAAACAAAAGCAACCAAGCAGGAAGATATTACTGTGGGCGGAGGGTGTTTCTGGTGCACGGAAGCGATATTCCTGGAAATCAAGGGTGTGGAAAAAGTCGAATCCGGTTATGCTGGAGGATCTGCAGTCCAGCCGACTTACGAAGATGTGTGCGCAGGCAAAACGGGCCATGCGGAAGTTGTCCAAATAACTTTTAACCCCGATATTATTTCACTCGAAAAGATACTCCAGATTTTTTTCGCCACCCATGACCCGACAACTCTCAACCGCCAGGGAGCGGATATCGGCACTCAATACCGTTCGGTTATGTTTTACCGGGATATAAAGCAAAAAGCCGTGATTGATAAAGTTGTCGCTGAACTGAAAAAATTAAAAGCCTACAAAGACCCGGTGGTAACGGAGGTTGTGCCTTTGAAGTCCTTTTATCGTGCCGAAGATTACCATCAAAACTATTTCCAGCGCAATCCGGAACAAGCGTATTGCCGAATTATCATTAATCCAAAACTGGAAAAATTCAGGAAGGTATTCCGCGACAATTTAAAAAAATAACGGGTCTGCGGTCAAAATCATGTTTCTACCCACAACCAGGGCGGAATTAAAAAAATTAAAATGGGATAAACTCGATATTATCCTCGTTACCGGAGACACCTACATTGACAGCCCTTTCATTGGTGTTTCCGTTATCGGTCAGGTTCTGCTGGCGGCCGGTTTCCGTGTGGGCATAATCGCACAGCCTGACTGGCATAACGCTGATGATATATCCCGCTTAGGCGAACCGGAATTATTCTGGGGAATAACCGGCGGCTGTATGGATTCAATGGTCGCCAATTACACCGCTACAAGAAAGAAGCGGCACAGCGATGATTTAACCGCCGGCGGAAAAAATAACCGGCGGCCGGATCGGGCGTGTGTGGTCTATGCTAATCTGATCCGTCAGCATTTTAAAAACACCAGTCCGCTGGTTTTAGGCGGCGTGGAAGCAAGTCTGCGGCGCATTGCCCATTATGATTACTGGTCGGATTCCATCCGCAGGTCAATTCTTTTTGACACACGTGCCGACATTCTTGTTTACGGCATGGCGGAAAAGACAATTACCGAACTTGCTTTCCGGCTGCAAAGCGGCAAGGCCTTAAAAGATATTCGGGGCATCTGTTATATAGATTCCGGGAGACCTCCGGATTATCTGGAATTGCCTTCATTTGAAGATGTACTGGCGAACAAAAAAACTTTTGCTGCAATGTTTAATCTGTTTTACCGCAACAACGATCCGCTGACGGCGCGCGGGATGATTCAACAGCATGGTCCAAGATTTTTAATCCACAACCCACCACAGCTGTCACTCACAACGGAGGAACTCGATAAGATTTACGCACTGGATTTTGCCCGCGATGTTCATCCGTTTTATCAGGCTGGCGGCAAAGTTAAAGCGATGGATACAATCAAATTTTCTCTTACGTCGCATCGTGGCTGTTTTGGTGAATGCAATTTCTGCTCAATCGGCGTCCATGAAGGCCGGACGATAATTTCACGTTCCGAAAAATCAATAATAGCTGAAGCGCAAAAGCTTGCCGCCTTACCGGATTTTAAAGGCTACATTCTCGATGTGGGCGGGGCAACGGCAAACATGTATGGCATTGATTGTACCCGTAAGCAAACACAGGGCGCCTGCCACGACAAAAGATGTCTTTATCCCCGCGTCTGCGCGAACTTAAATGTCGATCACAGCCGACAGATCAATTTAATGCGGCAGATGAGGAAAATAGAGGGAGTTAAAAAAGTATTTGTGGCTTCCGGCATCAGATATGATTTGCTGCTCGCCGACAAAAAACATTGTACAAGCTATATGCAGGAGCTGATAGCGCACCACATCTCCGGCCAACTCAAGATCGCACCGGAACACACGGGAAACAATATCCTGAAAATTATGGGCAAACCAGGGGTTGATGGCTTACTGGCATTTAAAACAATTTTCGAAAAGCTGAATTCAGCCGCCGGAAGCAAGCAATTCCTGACATATTATTTCATTGCCGCGCATCCCGGTTGCGCAGAAGTTGATATGCGCGATCTCAAGGCTTTTACTTCCCGGGAGCTGAAGATCAATCCGCAGCAAGTGCAGATTTTCACCCCGACGCCTGCCACTTATTCGAGCTTAATGTATTGGACGGAAATTGATCCCGCAACCGGCGGAAAAATCTTCGTCGAAAAAGATGCCAATAAAAAACAGAGGCAGAAAGACATTATTGTTGGAAGAACGATCAAGTAGCGGAAAAATTGTATCGCAATTGTGTTTTTTTATCATTGTGAGACATGCCTCGGATACCCTGACAATCTAATTCCAGCACTGCAAACCGATAACTATTCAATAAATATAACCTCCCTCAATATTTCCAAATATCTAATATTGTGCTTGACATGTAACCAATTAATGGTTATTTTGCAACCATGTATGAAGTGTTTTTCACAAAGCGAGTTCAAAAACAAGTAAAGGAATTGCCAAACTTAATTCAGAAAAAACTGGCTATTTTAGTTGACGATCTTTGTGAAAAAGGACCAATAAGAACTGAATGGCCGAACTTCAGTAAACTGGAAGATACTAAATATCATTGCCATCTTGCACACAAATGGGTTGTGTGCTGGCGATGTGAAAACAAATCAATTATTATTGAGGTGTATTATGCAGGCAGTCGTGAAAACGCCCCATATTAAAATTAATGTTCAGGGAGACATCATTCCGACAAAACTTCTTTTCTTTTTAAAAGAGGAATACGGCAATAAAGTAAAATTTATCGAAGAAGAAAGTGGCAAGCTGGTCAACGCTGTAAATACGCAATGGTATAAAGATATCAAGGCGGCGACCACACCAGGTGATTATTTGAGAATTTATCGGGAGCGAAATGGATTAACACAAACGAAGCTTGGAGAAATGGCCGGCGGCGTTCCGCGTCAGCATATTTCCAACATGGAAAACGGACGAAGGGCAATTAGCCTGAAGGCGGCACGTAAATTTGCCGATATTTTTGATGCTTCTTTCGAAATATTTCTTGGCCGAAAATAACGTGCCGCCAAAAGGATTGCCCAGTTATTGCCACTGAAATTCCAAGTGTCGAGAGCGATAACCTTTTTGCCTTATTCTTTTCAACCCCTTGTTCACTGCTAATAGGTCAAAGGCAGCCCCCTTTGAAACTGGCATTAGAATAAGTCATCTTGTCTGGTCATCAAGGTCTTAATATTGCTCAGCCAGTTATTTACCAGAGGACGAAGTGATCTTGTCAACAGGTGACAAGATCACTTCCTGATCACTCCTTCCTGAAATCAGTAAAACGGCGCCCTTGAAGAAAATGCGGGATTACAATCCGTTATAAATAATGTTCTTTTAATCCATAATTGTGATATGGATTATGGAAATATTGGCGGATGTATGTGAGGGACTGGAGCCAACAGATGGATGGTTGAGATAATGTGGCACCGCCGGGAAAACAGGCGGAAACCAGCAGCGTCGGGAGAAATAGGAAGTTAATAGCCCCCCTGTTCCTATTGAAGTTGGTGGCATCTTCGCTTTAGAAAAACTTGTCAGCGCCGCAAAAGATTATTCGTGTAGAAAAATTAAGGAAGTCGAATTTTTAAAGGTTGTCCGGGAAATATTTACACAATGAAATAATAAAACTTAAAGAAAACCTAAGACTCGACAACTGAGGTGGGTAATGACAAAATATCTGACTGTTATGATGCCGATCATGATGATAATTACGATGGGTTGCACGGTTCGTCACACAAAAGATATAACTGAGACCCTACAGCCTGCCAAGTTATATAAATCGGATGAAGTAAAACCTGCCAATCTAAAAGCACGGTCAAAATGTCCAGTGACTACAACAATTAGCATAGTCAATGTGGAAACAAGAGATGAAGATTATGCCTTCTTTAATGCGATGGGACTCAAGCGCACCGTTAACCCTAAGGAATTAACGCGTGCAATTGTTGAATATTTGAAAGATGGTTTGTGCTAGGTTGAAAAAAATGGACACCAATGATTAGATAGAAAACTAATACGGAGGTGTTTAAATGGGAAGAGTACCGAATGGGCGATACACGAAAGAATTCCGCGAAGAAGCAGTAAAAATGGTGGCCGAGGGAGGATT
>JANYAY010000071.1 GCA_025361065.1 Deltaproteobacteria bacterium | reverse complement strand
CGGATAAACATAATTCGGCCCTTTCTTCTGTGTTTCTTTCAATAAAATGTTAAAAGACATTGAACGAAATGTGAAAAAGAAATTTAAATAATAATTTAATCCAGATAAGCCAACCAATGAAATTGTTGCTTTGCGGCTTGTCCCGAATGGTAATCCTCCGTCGGTTCTATCAGAAGTTAGGATAATTAGAATTATTGTTGAGCATTTGAAGATAATTTACTTGACAAAGTTAATAATGTTTTGTAGGAAGAGCAGCAACGCTTGGATCCCCGAAAAGGACCGGGACGGAAGGTAAAAGAAGCAACTTAATTATTAAGCCTCTCGTCTAGCGACTTGAGGCTTTTTTTTGAGGGAAAAATGAAAATAATTAATACAATCGGCCAAATGCAGTCTTTTGCTGAATCTCTCCGTTTGCAGGGCAAAAAAATATCCTTCGTTCCGACAATGGGCTATTTTCATGAAGGACATCTCGATCTGATGAGAGAAGCCCGGAAAATGGCCGATTGTCTTGTTGTCAGCATCTATGTAAATCCCACGCAATTCGGTCCTAAGGAAGATTTATCTAAATATCCCCGAGATTTTGATCGTGATGCTAAAATGGCTCAGGATGTTGGTGTTGATGTAATATTTTATCCGCCGAATGAAGAGATGTATCCGGAAAACTATCAGACTTATGTGAATGTCGAAAAAGTAACTCAAAATTTATGCGGGTTGTCCCGTCCCGGTCATTTCCGCGGAGTTACAACCATTTGCAATAAGCTATTTAATATTGTTAAACCGCATGTCGCCGTTTTCGGCAAGAAAGATTATCAGCAATTTATAACCATAAAACGAATGGTTACTGATCTGAACCTTGATCTGGAAATAATCGGTATGCCGACGGTTCGGGAAGTTGACGGCCTGGCCATGAGTTCCCGCAATGTCTACCTGAAAGAAAACGAAAGACCATCTGCTCTAAGTTTGGTTAATTCTCTGCAATTAGCCCAAAAACTTTATGATAGAGGGGAAAGAAAATCATCCCGCATATTAAGTGAAGTAACGGGACTGATTAAAAGCGCACCCTATACCGAAATTGACTACGTTAAAATATGCGATACCACTACACTTATAGATGTTGATGAAATAATTGCCGAGACAGTTATAGCGTTGGCCGTAAAAGTAGGGAAAACGAGGCTTATAGATAATCACGTTTTTGGTGATCCGCTGAACACTTAATACGCAGTCGAAGGAGTAGAAGACTATGCAACGATTCATGTTAAAATCAAAAATCCACCGCGCAACAGTAACAGATGCCGATCTGCATTATGAAGGCAGCATTTCCATTGATGAAAAACTAATGGAAGAAGCGAATATGGTTCCTTATGAGAAAGTGGACATATACGATGTTAATAATGGTGAACGGTTTTCGACTTATATCATTAAGGGAAAGCGCAACTCCGGAACTATTTGTCTCAATGGGGCAGCCGCCCGTAAGGTAGCAAAAGGTGATTTGATTATCATTGCTACCTTTGTTAATATTGACGATGCAGAAGCGAAAAAATGGCAGCCCAAATGTGTTTTCGTAGATGCTAAAAATAAAATAAAGAAAGTAAGTTAAGTTGAAGATTTGTTATTCAGTTGTTAAATGGTTTGTGTAACTGTTTAACAACTGAGCTGAAATCTGAAACATATTAAACACTAAAAGTATTATAACTCCAGTCCGTCCATTTTAAGCATTTCATTTAATTCACTTATTTCTATTATGTAAAATCGGTTTAAATAGAAAAAAAGATTGAACTGAGATACTTGACTATGTTAAGTCCTTCGGCATAATTATTAAGGAGACTTGAACATGCAGATTACCTCCGAGGGTGTAAAAATAGGCCATCCGGATATGGTTTCTGATGCTATCGCGGCAAACATCATTGCAGCCATAATAAGTGAAGAGCATAAAATAGGCATGGATATACATTGCATGCCGCATTGTGGAATAGAAGTCTTTTTAGGCAAAGGGCTTTGTGTTGTCGGTGGAGAAGTAGCGACGCGAATTTACATTGATATTGAAAAAAATGTACGCGAAACAGTGCTGGGAATCGGTTATCGTGATTCCGCTCTTGGCCTCAACGGCAGTTCCATGGGAATTCTCAATACCATAATTCCCCAGTCGCCCGATATCAATATCGGTACCAGAGAAAATCTCGGCAAACATAAGGAAATAGGAGCTGGTGATCAGGGGATAATTTATGGTTTTGCCTGTGATGAAACTCCGGAACTATTGCCGCTGACTTATGTTTTAGTCAACAAAATGATGCGCGCTTTTGAAAATTGCGGCAATCCGGTTTTTGCTCCGGATGGAAAAGGGCAGGTCACTGTTGATTATGATGCAGACTTTCGTCCTGGCCGTGTGGCCACAGTGCTGATGTCTAATGCTATCGATTACCGCCAGGTTCCGGACAAATTCCGCTCCGCGGTTGAAGATCAGGCCCGACAAATTGCCATGGATTGCCTGGCCGATTGGATAGATGATAAAACAAAATTTTTGTTCAATCCTACCGGTGAATGGAATGCCGTTAATTCCTGTTCAGCTGCCGATTCCGGTGTTACCGGCCGTAAATTAGTCGTGCAGCTTTATGGTGGATATCCCGGTGCACAACTGGGTGGTGGTGCCATTGTTAATAAATCACCGGAAAAAGTAGATTGTTCCGCCGCTTTTGGCGCCCGTTATGTGGCTAAAAATATTGTTGCTGCCGGGTTGGCAACGAAATGCTCCGTGCAGTTAGCTTATGCAATTGGCATGGCTCAGCCGATCTCTATTTACATTAATACTTTTGGCACGGGTATAATGCCCGATGAAAAGATTGCTTCTGTTGTCAATACCGTCTTTAATTTGACTCCCGCAGGAATGATTAACAAATTTGATCTTCTCGATGGCAATATCTATAAAAAACTGCCGAAAACATTATTCCTGGATAATAATTATCTCTGGGAAAAAACAGATAAAGTGGATGTTTTAAAAAAAGAATTAAAATAGCTCCGATCAAATAAAATCGAGACAATAAAAATATGGAGGGGTAAATGGCTTTTGCAGAAATTGATAAATCTTTAAAACATAAAGTTGCCGATATCACACTCGCAGCCTGGGGACGCAAAGAGATGCAACTGGCGGAAAACGAAATGCCCGGCCTGATGGCTCTGCGGAAAAAATACGGCCGCAAGAAGCCGCTCAAAGGTTTAAAAATAATGGGCAGCCTCCATATGACCATTCAAACGGCGATGCTGATTGAAACGCTCAAAGAATTAGGCGCTGATTTGCGGTGGGCATCATGTAATATTTTTTCTACCCAGGATCATGCGGCGGCGGCCATTGCCCAATCCGGAACGGCAGCGGTATTTGCCTGGAAAGGCGAATCGCTCGAGGACTATTGGTGGTGCACGGAGCAGGCGTTAACCTGGCCCGATGGTTCCGGTCCCGATTTGATTGTGGACGACGGTGGAGATGCCACCTTACTCATCCATCACGGAGTAAAAATAGAAAAGAATCCTAAAATTTTAAAAGACAAAGTCGATAATAAGGAATTTAAAATTGTTGTTTCCCGTCTGGAACAATCCTTGAAACGCGATCCGCAGCGCTGGCATAAAGTTGCCGCAAATATTCGCGGTGTATCTGAAGAAACGACAACCGGCGTGCATCGCCTTTACCAGATGCAGGCCGCAGGCGAGCTGCTATTTCCGGCAATCAATGTTAATGATTCTGTTACGAAATCAAAATTTGATAATCTTTACGGATGCCGTGAGTCTCTCGTGGATGGCATTAAAAGAGCAACGGATATAATGGTCGCCGGCAAGGTTGTGGTTGTTTGCGGTTACGGTGATGTCGGTAAAGGCAGCGCCCAATCAATGCGGGGATTTGGCGCCCGGGTAATTATAACGGAAATTGACCCAATTTGCGCCCTCCAGGCGGCAATGGAAGGATATGAAGTCAGAACATTGGAAGAAGCAGCTCCTCTGGGTGATATCTTTGTTACGGCGACAGGTTGTTGCGACATCATTACCGGCAAATACATGGAAATGATGAAGGATGAAGCCATTGTCTGTAACATCGGCCATTTTGATAGTGAAATAGAGATGCATTATCTGGAAACAAATAAATTTTGTAAAAAACAAAACATTAAGCCGCAAGTTGATAAATGGAAACTCAAATCAGGTCGTTCCATAATAGTTCTTGCGGAAGGTCGTCTGGTGAATCTGGGCTGTGCCACCGGTCATCCCAGTTTTGTGATGAGCAATAGTTTCACCAATCAATCTCTGGCCCAAATAGAGTTGGCTACAAAGAAATACGAGATTGGAGTTTATACTTTACCCAAGAAATTGGATGAAGAAGTGGCTCGCCTGCATCTGGAAAGACTGGGAGTGAGCCTATCAACGCTGACCAGAAAACAAGCCGAATATCTTAATGTGCCTGTTGAAGGTCCCTATAAGCCGGAATACTACAGATACTGATTTTCCGGAAAGTATTATTCGCATTAAAAAGCCAATAGGCAATAATTAACTTTGCCTATTGGCTTTTTACGTTCGTGTCCGGAAAAACAATGCTGCACCGGCGGCAAAAAAGAGGATGTTGGCAATCCAGGCGGAAAGAATCGCCGGCAATATTCCCGATCGCCCGAGGGACATGCTGAAGGCATGGACTATCCAATAAGAAAAACCAATTATTATGCCGATTCCTACACTTTGCATGACACCTCCCTGTCGCTCTGATCGGGTCGAAAACGAAATACCAATTAATACCAGGATCAATGTGACAAAAGGAAAGGCTAGTTTCCCATGCAGATCAACAAGATATCTTGTTGCATCATAGCCTTCTGCCTGAATTTTATTAACATATTTCCTTAAATCAAAATACCCCATTTTTTCTGCATCTTTCTGCATTATTTTAAAATCATTTGGTTTTTCCGGTAGAGGGATAATCTTTTCTTTAAACCATTCTAAGACAGGGGTATTGGTGCTGTCAAAATGAGTTATCAGTAGATTTTGAAATACCCATTGACCGTTTTTCCATTCAGCCTTTTCTGCATCGATGCGCTTTTGCAGGGTGAAATCGGGATTAATGTAATTTATGACTATTCCCCTTAAAGTATCCTGTGTGACATCGAATATTTTGAAATTATAGATGGCATCGTCGCCATGATACCATAGCTCATTTTGCTTAAAGGCTCCAAATGTCTTTTGCTTTTGCACCTCGGCAATTACTATATGTTCCGCCTTGGAAATAGAAGACGGCGTGATTAGCTCGCTGAAAAAAAATAAAGCAACGGCAACTATCGCTGCGAAAATCAGGACGGGCAGAGAAATGCGATAAAGGCTGATGCCATTGGCCTTCATGGCAATAATCTCGCTGAATTTCGATAAACTGCTGTAAGTCATTAACGTAGCCAAAAGTACGGCCGCAGGTAGAATAAGAGAAATAATCATCGGGATCGAAAAGAGGAAATAGGAAGCCATATGAGCAAGGGTTGCCTGGTTGCTGAGAAACATGCGAATCTTTTCAAAAAAATCTACAATCAGATAAAGTGCAATAAAGGATACGCTGGTGATGATAAAAAATCTCAAATATTCTTTAATGATATATCTATCCAGCAGTCTCAATGCCCAAACCTCAATTCTTTATTTTTTTTCGCCACAGGTAAATTTTTACCATATGCCAGAGAGATATCTCCTTATAGGCCAGATAAAACAGGCTAATGCCCAGAAGGGCAAAAATCAAATTCGGAGTCCAGACACCGACTGCCGGAGGAAGACTGCCGGTTTCGACAAGAGCTTCACCACCAATACGCAATAAATAATAAAGCGTAACAACGATGATGCCTACGGCAAAACCACGTGATTTTACTGCCCTGTGGCTTTTGATGCCTAAAGGCAAAGCCAGGAGAGCAAAGAAAATGCAGGACAGGGGAATAGAAAATTTCTTGTGTACTTCAATCGCTAATTCCCGAATTGCCGCTTCTCCCATGCCGGGATTGCTCATTTTGCTTAAAAGCTCGCTCATCGTCATGTCGGTGCTGCTTTTAGCTGCATCTCTTGTGCTGTTTATAGCGCTGGATAAATCAAGGTTGATATCGTAAGTTTTAAAATCGATTTTGCGATAATTTTTAAAGTCAGAGCTGACCGTGTGGATGGAACCATTTTCTAAACGCAGCTTGACAGTTAAAGATTCCGGATTGGAAATAAGGAATGCCTTTTTGGCGATAATGGTATTGGGATCATCGGCCAGCCGATTGTCGGAGACCATAACACCTTCCATGTGATTGCCGTCAACGGGAATTTTTTCTGCATAAAGAACTATTCCATTAAAATCAGCATTGAATACTTTTTCTTTAATGCCCAGGCCGGCATTTTGCTGAGCTATATCGAAGAGCAGACGCTTCGAGGCAAAATTGCTTTGCGGAACAAGAAAATAGCCGATGACAATGGTAAAAGCAAAAGTTATCAAAGAGGCAATGGCAACAGGATAATATAGTTGTATTAAGCTGACACCGGAAGCCCGCAAAACCGTAATTTCATTGTCGGCAGAAAGTCTGCCCATAGCAATCAGGATGGCAATTAAGAGGGCGATCGGAATAGTAAACATCAGAAAAGAAGGCAAAAGAAAAACAATAAGTTGAGCAATGGCCAAAGTGCTGATCCCTTTGTTTACCATCAAATCCATGATCTGCAGCAGCTTCCCCATCAGCAGAACAAAAGTAAGAACAAACAAAATAATAACGAAAGGGAAGGCAATTTCTTTAAAGATATAGCGGCTGATTATTTTGCGCATATTCTAGTTTCTGCTTTTTTTGATTAAGTAACATGTAAACGACATATTTCTCAAGCAAAACATATTTAATTATAATGTTTTATTGACAGTTGGCGGCATTTTGCCTATATTTCCCAAAATTTAATTAATAAGAGAAAAGAGCAGCTTATGAAAGTTGATACTATGCGCAGGATCGATTATTACATCGGAGTTCCTCTGTGCTTTTTGGGGTCTATTGGGAATAAATTTATTTTGCTCATAAGCAACCGAAATAAAAAACCTCAGAAGAATGTTCTTTTTATAGAATTGTCGGAAATGGGCAGCGCGATTTTAGTTGATCCGGCTATGAGAAAACTGCAAAGAGAAATCAATGCTAATGTCCATTTTGCAATTTTCCGGAAAAACAAACCCAGTTTAGATTTATTAAAAACAGTTCCTGAGGGGAATATTTATACAATCCGCGAAAATAATATGGCGGCATTTTTTTTTGATACGATGAAGTTCTTTTTCTGGACAAGAAAAAGAAAGATTGATGCAGTAATTGATCTGGAACTATTCTCACGTTTTACTGCTCTGCTTACCGGCTTTAGCGGGGCGCGAAATAAGGTTGGATTTCACGCATATTACAATGAAGGGCTTTATCGGGGAAGCTTCTTGACACATAAGGTAGCTTATAATCCGCATATTCACATTGCCAAGAATTTTATTGCTCTGGTGAATGCTTTGCTTGCAAAGCGAGAAGAAGTTCCTTTTTCGAAAACTTTAATTAGTGATGAAGAAATAAAACTTAACAAAGTTGAAATCACAGCTGAGGAAAAGAAAAATATCCGGGATGCGGTAAGTTCGTGCATGGCCTCGTTTAGACCGGAGAGACACAAAATTATTTTAATTAATCCCAATGCCAGTGAGTTACTTATTCAACGCCGCTGGCCGCCGCAGTATTATGCGGAGTTAATCAGGAAAATTATTGATGCCTGTGAGAATGCCATTATTTTAATAACCGGTGATCCGCGGGAAAGAGAAGAAGCCCAACTGCTGAAAGATCAAGTGCAATCACAACGCGTGATTAATTTTGCCGGAATGCTGACTTTTGCCCAGCTTCCCTCACTATATGGCATTTCCGAGTTTATGATTACCAATGATTCCGGTCCGGGTCATTTTTCCGCCGTTACCGGCATGCCTTCTTTTGTTATTTTCGGACCGGAAACACCGGCACTGTATGGATCATTGGGCCGGACAACGGCAATTTATGCCGGACTGGCCTGTTCGCCCTGTGTCAGTGCCGCCAATCATCGCAAAACTGCCTGTAAGGATAATGTTTGTCTGCAGGTAATTAAACCTGAACAGGTATTTGCGGCGATTAAATCCAACCTGGAAAAGATTAATGCCGAAAGATAAATATAAGATATTTTTACTGATAGGTATTTTTACTTTAATCCGTTTCTTTGTTGCGCCTTTTTTCGGGTTAGGTGTGGACGAAGCACATTATGTCCTGTATGCTAAATATCTGGATTTCAGTTACGTTGATCATCCGCCGCTGGTCGGCTGGATTCATGCGCCGATCTTTTATCTTCTGGGGACAAATGAATTTTTAGCCCGTCTCCCGGCTATTTTAATTTTTGCGGCAACTTCTTATTGCGCCTACATCTTCATGATGCGAATAACCCGATCAGCTCAGGCGTCATTGCTTTCCGTACTGGCTTTAAATTGTTCATTCATGCTCAATGCCCTGGGATTAATGCTTCTTCCGGATTCCCTCTTATTGCTATTGGTCTTTCTGCTGATTTTCGTTGCGGAAAAAATTTATCGCGAAAGCAAACTGCGGGACTATATATTACTGGGGATTATATTGGGGTTAATGGGACTGGCCAAATATACTTCCATCTTACTGGTGCCGCCCTTGATAATATTTTTCCTCATAAAAAAACGATACGATATTATTTTTTCTCCCTATATGGTTGGAGCGGCGTTGATTGCTCTGCTTATGATTATTCCGGTAATATACTGGAATTACACGCATGACTTCATCAGTTTTCGGTATCAGGGCAATCATGTATTGGGTACACTTACTGCCAGCGCCGCAAACTTTATCGGATCAATTGCCGCACAATTTGGCGCTTACAGCCCATTTTTGTTTTTAATTGCTTTTTATGGTTTTTTCAAATCATTGCGTGCACCAAATGATTATCTGCGATTGGCCGTTCTTTTTGCCGGCACGATTATGCTTTTTTTCCTTTTGACATCGTTATCTGAGCGAACTCTGCCACACTGGCCTGCTATCTTCTATCTGCTCTTTATACCAATTGGCACTTATTACTTGTTTACCGCCCCGAAAAAATGGAAAAAGAGCTTCCTCTATTTTTCTATCGGCTTCAGTTTAATTATAACATTATTTGCCTATACGGAACTTGCTGCGAAATTTTTAACCTTTCCTGATTACAAGTCGCCATTTCGCGATATTTATGGCTTTCCAATAATAGCCAGCGAAGCTGATCAGTATTTGCAGAAAAATTCTTCCGCAAAATTCAAGGCAATTGCCGTGAGCAACTGGACAATGGGCAGCAGGACGATGTATTACAGCTCAATATACGGCAATAAAGTATTTGTTATTGATGATCGCCGGGACCAATTTGATATCTGGCAAAAAAATGCTCCTTTGGGCTATGATCTTCTTTTTCTCAACACCCATTTTCATGAATTAAATATTGAAAAATATGCCCATTGTGACCGCGTTGAAGCGGCGGGGAAAACTGATATAAAGCTCAATGGTGCCAAAGTGGATACAGTTGAATATATCTGGTGTCATAATTATCAGGGAGTGAGAAAGTGAAGAAAAGATGGATTGCCGCCATTGTCTTTCTCTTTTGCTCTGTGCTCACGGCAGTATCATATAACTATTGGGATATTCCACTGGCTTATTATTGTAAAACATTGAGCCGATCTTGCCTGGATATTGCTGAAATCGTGACAGCCACCGGTGAATCAAAATGGTATTACATTTTATTTGTTCCGGCGTATGTCTTTTTACGCTTTATCCGGAAAAATAAATTATGGTCGCTGAGGATTTTATTTCTCTTCCTGGCAATATCGGTCTCCGGGCTGATTAATTTGCTAATTAAGTGGATTGCCGGAAGGCACAGGCCGGTCAATATGTTTAACAATGGCCAGTTCGGCTTTGATTATTTTGGCATGATGCATGAATCAACATCTTTCCCTTCCGGTCACACGGTTACATCTTTCGCTCTGGCGGCAGCCATTAGTATTCTATTTCCACGCTGGAGCATTCCTGCTTTTGCAGCTGCCGTGGCTATCGGAATGAGTAGGATTATGATAACTTCGCATTATTTGAGTGACGTATTTGCCGGTGCAGGAATTGGAATATTATGTGCACTCGCCGTCAAGTATTATTTTGACCGTTACAACGTCGATTTGACTAGAAAATAAAAGGCAAGGTTATCGAATGCAAAAAAGATACGTCTTGTTTCTGATACCTCTTATTCTTTACATCGGCTTGCTTTCCACTATGCCGCAAATGGAGCCGGATGAGGCCCGTTATAGTTTGATCGCCAGCGCCATGAATGAATCCGGTAATTATATAACACCGCACATCAAGAATACTGTTTATCTGGAAAAGCCACCTCTTGTTTCCTGGGTTACGGCCGTTGCTTTTAAAATATTCGGTGAAACTGATTTTTCCGCCCGCTTGTTTGCGGCTCTATGCGCCTGGGGCTGTATCTTGCTTGTCTATTTTACCGGCAGACATTTCCGCGATGAAAAGACGGGTTTGTATGCCGCCGCTATCCTGACGGTTTCCTGCTTTCATTTTATGCTGGGCCGGCTCAATATTTTAGACATGCCGCTTACTTTTTTTATCTGCCTTTCGATCTGGTTGGGGTATCTGGCCTTAAAGCGGCAAAATAAAAAATATCTATTTTATTTGTTCTACTTTGTTTGCGCGTTAACTTTTTTAACTAAAGGTCTTATCGGGGTTGTGTTTCCTTTTGCCATTCTGATTATCTGGCTTCTCTGGACAGGGCAGTGGCGTAATATCCTGTTGCTGTTTTCACCGGTCGGCATTTTGATTTTTATCATTACCGTTTGTCCCTGGCTCATCCTGGCCCAAAAGGAAAATTCTGATTTTCTCTGGTTCTTCTTTGTCCGGGAACATTTTTTGCGTTTTACAACAAAGATGCATGGCAAGACAGAGCCTTTTTATTACTACTTGCCGATTATCATCGGGGGAACTATACCCTGGTCCGTTTATGTGATTAAGGCCTGGAAAAACAGATCCTTCAAAGAATCTTTCTTTAATCGTGATGAAAATAAGTTGCTGGTTGTCTGGTTCTTGTTTATCTTTCTTTTCTATACTTTATCTTCATCCAAACTGGCAACATACATTGCGCCGCTGTTTCTACCTTTAGCACTTTTTGCCGGTTGCCTCATGAAAAAATATGAGGAAAATATTCTCTCTGAAGGGCTGTTGGTGAGGATTATTTTTCGTGTTGCGGTAATAATCCAGTCCCTGATATTAATAATCGCCTTGTTCCTGCCGCCAATATTACAGAAATATTCCGATGCGGAAAGAGGATTGGTTATAATGATTTCCAGTAACTGGTGGCTGTATGTATTCCCACCGGTGGTTGTTTTAATAATGATGACATTTTTGCCGGATTTGATTTTCCGGAAGTTCCGGAAGGGGTGGTTTATAAGTATCTATATATTATCGGCGTTATTTCTGGGGAGCCTTCTTTTCCCGGCCAATGACTTTCTTTCGCCTTATCGCAGTGCTAGAGTTGCCAAGGAGGCCATTGTCCGTTATGTGCCTGCAGGTCAGGATTTATATCAATACCGGGTTAATTTTTATGGCATAGATTTTTATAACAAAATTCGGACCCCCATTGTCGAGGACTTTGGCGAGTTATCCGACGGAATAGTCAAGCTTGCATCGGAAGAAAAAAAGCGCTATTTTCTATCCGCGAATGAATTTTTTGAATTATGTACGCAGAGGAAAGATATTTATTGCATTACACAGCATCAGGCCAGGTTAAAAGAGATAAAAACAAAAATGCCGAAAACAGATGTGCTCTGGGACAACGGTGCTTTTTATCTTTTGCATATTCGAAATTAGAAAGTAGGAATGATATTGAAGATCAGAGAAGAATTTTTACCTTTTAGCCGGCCCTCAATAGGGGAGGCCGAAATAAATAAAGTAGTAACGTGCTTGAAATCCGGCTGGATTACGACGGGGGCTCTCTCCCAGGAATTTGAAGAAAAATTTTGCGCTTTGACTGCGGCTAAAGATGCCATAGCGCTGAACTCAGCTACGGCGGGAATGCACCTAACGTTATCAGCATTGAATATCGGCGCGGGTGATGAAATAATTACACCTTCGCTTACTTTTGCTTCTACGGTGAATATGATTGCCTTGCGGGGAGCAACTCCGGTCTTTATTGATGTCGATTATGGCACTTTAAATATGAATCCGGAATTAATCGAAGAGGCGATTACGCCCCGCACAAAAGCGATTATTCCGGTACATTTTGCCGGAGCACCGGCGGATATGGACAAAATTAACAAACTCGCCCAAAAGCATAATCTGATTGTAATTGAGGATGCTGCTCATGCCGTGGGTACATATTACAAAGGAATTTCCGCGGGCGGTTTCGGCAATATTGCCATCTTCTCTTTTCATCCGATAAAAAACATCACAACCGGCGAAGGAGGAATGATTACAATCAGTGATCCGCTCCTCACGAAAAAAATACGCCTGTTGAGATTTCACGGAATCGAGCGGGATGCCTGGAAGAGATATGGTAAAGGTGGAAATCCGGCTTATGATATTGCTGAACCCGGCTATAAATATAATTTACCGGATATGCTCGCAGCTTTAGGGCTGGCTCAATTCGAGCGTTGGCCGGAGTTGAACCACAGGCGCGCACATCTGGCAGAACTTTATAATGAAGGGCTCGCAGAGATTTCCGATATTGATTTGCCGCAGATTCCAGCTTATGAACACACGCATGCCTGGCATTTATATATCATCAAGATGTTAAAATTGGATCGGGAGAAGTTTATGAATAAACTTGCCGAATATAATATCGGCTACGGGTTGCATTTCCCCCCGACACATTTATTAAAATATGTTCAGGAAAAGTATCGGGCTAAAATTGGTCCGCTTCGGGAAACCGACCGGGCTGCGGGAAAGATCATATCATTACCTTTGTTTCCTGATATGCAGGATGATGATGTTCAATATGTCTGCGATGCGATAAAGGAGATTTTGAGTCATGGCTGATAATATCCAGGTGTCAGTTGTCATACCGGTTTACAATGAAGAACAAAACCTGCGGGTCATGCGCGACAGGATTTTACCGGTAATGCAGGAATTACACAAAAGTTTCGAAATAATATTCATTGATGACGGCAGCCGCGACAATTCCCTCGCTTTGTTACAAGAATTTACAAAGAATGATCACATCAAAGTGATCGAATTAACCAGAAATTATGGTCAACATGCGGCTATAATGGCCGGATTTTCGCAATGCAGCGGCAATATTGTTATAACCATGGATGCCGATTTACAGAATCCGCCGGAAGAGATACCAAAACTGATCAGAGTAATGGAAGAGGGTAATTACGATGTTGTCGGCACTATCAGAAAAGGCCGCCAGGATTCTTTTTTACGTATCCTGCCATCCAAAATGATTAATATTGTCGCGCGAAAGATTACAGGCGTCGGGATGCATGACTGGGGATGCATGCTGCGCGCATATCGACGCGCAGTGGTGGAAAGGATGATCCAATGCCATGAACACGCAACTTTTATTCCTGCTTTGGCTACAGTATTTGCCAAGCGTGTGACGGAAATAGAGGTAAACCATGAAGAAAGATATGGAGGCAAATCAAACTATCCTCTGCGAAAATTAATTAATCTGCAATTTGACCTGGTTGCATCATTTTCTGATTTCCCGATTAAGTTAATTATGTACGGGGGGATTTTATTGGCCTTCCTGGGCGTGTGCTTTGGTATTGTCCTGGTAATTGCCCGTTTAGCTTATGGCGCTTCCTGGGCGGCGGAAGGTGTGTTTACACTTTTTGCCATTTTGTTTGTATTTGTCGGTCTGCAGTTTTTTGCCCTCGGCGTGCTCGGCGAATATATCGGCCGGATATATTTAGAAGTACGCAAGCGCCCGGAATATGTGATAGAAAATATTCATCCGGCGAAAGGAAAAGAAGAATAGATTGAAAGCAGTTGTTTTTGCCTACCACAACATGGGTATAGCGGGATTAGAAGCGCTGGCCAAACATGGTTATGAAATCGCCGCCGTGTTTACTCATGAAGATGATTCCCAGGAAAATTGCTGGTTTGAATCGGTAAAAAACTGGGCAAACTCCAGAAATCTTCCGGTATCTACCACGGAAGAAATTAACTCTGAGAAGTGGATAGAGAAGATTAAAGCGCTTAAACCGGATATAATATTTTCCTGCTATTACCGGAAAATGATTGATAGCAGGATTCTGGCTATACCCGATATAGGTGCTTTCAATTTGCACGGTTCACTACTTCCGAGTTATCGGGGCCGTTGTCCGGTGAACTGGGTTATAATTAATGGTGAAAAGATTACGGGCGTTACATTGCATTACATGATTGATAAACCGGATGCCGGCGATCTAGTAGGGCAAAAAGAGGTTGCGATTGATTTTTGCGATACGGCAAAAACTTTGTACGATAAATTATGCCGGACTGCGGCATTGTTGCTCGATGATTTGCTGCCAATGATCAAGAGAGGCCAAATTCCCCGCAGCAAACAGAATTTAGCGGCGGGAAGTTATTTTGGCGGCAGAAAGCCAGAGGATGGACGCATCGACTGGAATAAGTCAGCCACCGAGATTTATAATTTAATCCGCGGTGTCACAGAGCCATATCCCGGTGCGCAGGCGCTTTTAGAAAACAATGAAAAGATTATTATCTGGTGGGCCCAACCGGCGGAAGGTTTAAACAATGATATTCCAGGTGCAGTAAAAATTTTTGGGGAAGAAGTTATTGTACAAACGGGCAAAAATGCTGTAAAACTCGCAGACATTGAAATAGCCGGAAGACGTTATTGCGGAAGTGAGATCGGTAATTATTTTAGAGACGGGAAGGTAAGCAGGTTAAAATGAAAATATTGATACTCGGTGTAAACGGATTTATCGGTCATCATCTGGTTAACAGAATACTTGCCGATAAAAAAGACTGGATGGTTTACGGAATGGATCTGGGTTCCGACCGTCTGGGAAATATCCTCCATGATCCGCATTTTCATTTTGTAGAAGGCGATATAGGCATTAACAAGGAATGGATTGAGTTGCAGATCAAAAAGTGCGATGTTGTCATTCCTCTGGTAGCCATTGCTACTCCGAAAATGTATGTCGATGACCCGATTGCCGTTTATAATCTCGATTTTGAAATGAACGTCAGCATCATCAAACAATGTGTGAAATATCATAAGCGGGTTGTATTTCCTTCAACTTCGGAAGTATACGGTGCTTGTACCGATCCCGAATTTAAAGAAGATGAAAGCTTTTTAATTGTCGGGCCGATCAATAAAGAACGATGGATTTATTCGTGCTGCAAACAATTGATGGATCGAGTCATCTATGGTTACGGAACACGCGGCCATCTGGAATTTACACTCTTTCGACCTTTCAACTGGGTCGGTCCGCGTCTTGATTCGCTTTATGCAGCCAAAGAGGGGAGTTCGCGTGTTGTTACGCAATTTATTGCCGAATTGCTCATGGGCCGCCCGATTAACCTGGTTGACGGCGGAATGCAGAAAAGATGTTTTACTTATGTCGATGACGGCATATCCGCCTTAATGAAAATTCTGGAAAACGAAAATGATGTCTGCAAAAACCAGATAATTAATATCGGCAATCCGGATAATGAATGCTCGGTTAAAGAATTAGCAGACATACTAAAAGAGCTGTTTATGAAACATCCGGATCATATCAATGACAAGAGTTATTCCGAGATTGTGGATATTTCCGCGGACAGCTATTACGGCAAAGGATATCAGGATATTTACACCCGCAAACCCAGTATTGAAAAAGCCGGGAAACTTTTGCATTGGAAACCGAAAATAGGCTTGGAAGAATCAATGCGTTTGACTCTCAATTCATTTCTAGAAGAAAACAAAGATGTAAGCATCTAACGCCATGGGTCTGCTCGGATTAAAAATTGATGTCGATACCTACTGGGGCATGAAACAGGGTGTGCCCCGTCTTTTACAAACATTAAAGGAATTTCAGGTAAAAGGAACATTCTTCCTCTCCATCGGGCCGGACAATTCGGGCCGGGCGATGCTGCAGTTAATTAAGAATCCATTATTTTTAAAAAAAATGATAAGGACAAACGCCGCCTCGCTTTATGGCTGGAAAACTGCTCTCTACGGCACACTGCTTCCCGCCCCGATGATTGCGCTGGCTTTCCCGGATATTGTTAGACGGATAATTGCCGATGGACATGAAGTTCAGTTTCATGCCTGGGATCACCGCCGCTGGCAGGATGAACTGACGACAAAATCGGAAGAGTGGATTCGGCAGTGGTTTAGTCAGGGTATTGCCGGGTTTACAAAACTGATCGGTTCGCAACCTGTTGCTTTTGGCGCGCCTTCGTGGTTAATTGATGATCGGGTGCTGGCGATTATTAAAGAATATAAATTTGATTATCTCAGCTGCACCCGGGCACAATCTCCCTTCATTCACGAAATAGCGAATGTTTTAGAAATTCCTTCTGATCTTCCCTGCTTTGAAGAATTGACTGCACAAAATGGCACGTCCATTATTGCCGAATTGATTAAAGATGGTGGTATCCACGTCCTGCCGGTGCATGCGGAAGTCGAAGGTGGAATCTATAACGATAAATTCCGGAAGATTCTTCAAAATGCTCTTGCCGGCGAAACTACAGTGGTACCTCTAAAAGAAATCAAAAATAAATTAGTGCTCAAAAACATTTTTACGCGCAAATACAAAATGGAATTACTTCCCGGGCGCCACTCCCCATGCGCTGTGTAGATGTTCATTTTCGACAATCCGGGGACTGTCCGCTAATTTGTAAAATTAGAAATTCTTGAAGTCCATATCCTTCAGGGGATCACCTTCTAAGGTTGAGTAGAATTCTCTGATGCCCGGTTTTTGCGGGTATGGCGGCCGGCTGTTTTTTTCGGCAGCACCGGAACATTATGTGTTTTAAGGGTTTAGCGAATTCGGTTTGCTCACTCCGGAGAACCGGATCATTTCCCTCTCGACTGACCGCTTATGCTCCCGCCGACAACTCCTGCCAGATCTCCCACGAAAGATTTCATCTGCTGGGCCTGGGCGGTAAGCTCCTCCGCTGACGCTGCAGATTCCTCTGCATTGGCCGCTGTTGACTGCGTAACCTTGTCCATTTCTGCGACTGCCAAATTTACCTGGGAAATTCCATGAGATTGTTCCTGGGATGCCGCAGCGATTTCCTCGATCAGCTGGCCGATCTTTCCGGTAATGGCGATGTTCTCTTTGAACGCCTTCTGGGTGGCTTTGGTCAATTCATTGCCCTTATGCACCATCTTTATGGTGTTCTCAATCAGATTGTTCGTATTCTTTGCCGCATCGGATGCCCGCAAGGCCAAATTACGCACTTCGTCGGCCACTACCGCAAACCCCGCCCCGGCCTCTCCGGCCCGGGCAGCTTCCACAGCTGCATTGAGCGCCAGAAGATTCGTCTGGAAGGCAATTTCATCGATGGTTTTGATGATTTTGCCTGTCTCCTCGCTGGAGCGGGTGATATCTTCAATGGCCGTGCTCATATCATTCATATGTGCACTCACCTTCTGTACGATCTTAGATGCTTCTCCCGTCATGATTTTAGCCTGATTGGCATGATCGGAATTCAATCTGGTCATGGATGACATTTCTTCCAGCGAAGATGATGTTTCTTCAAGAGATGCCGCCTGTTGAGATGTGCCTTCCGCTAATGACTGGCTGGACGAAGACACCTGACCGGCAGCTGCCGATACCTGATTGGCGCTGTCCGACAAGCCGGCGACGGCGCGGGTGATTGGAGGAATAATCGATTTGGAAAGAAAAAAGCCCAACGCCAGAGCAATAATCGTCCCCAGAGACATTCCCAGGACAACGATAAATTTTATGTTTCCAACTTGTTTTGCAGCTATTTGGGAAGTCTCCAATATATGTTTGTCAACTTTTGGCCCGATTTCACCAAAGATCTTTTGGACATTTTTTAATTTCCCCAGGGTTTCTGCTTGATAAAAGGATATGGCCTCTTTTCTTGACTCCGGGCCTTTTTTCAATATATTTTCCAAATCCTGGGCTGATTGATGCAGCTTCCGATGGGGATCTTCGATTTGCAGCAACAGATCCTTAATCTCCGGCATTTCGTTCTCTGCTGCTTTTCTGTTTTCCCCATAATACCACTTTCCAAACCCGCACTTGTGCTCGTCTTTTTCCACATCTATCTCGGTGGCCGTTTCATTTCGTTGAAATTCACCCACTTTCCTGACCCAATTCAGATGGTCCACTTCCCGCTGCAATAATTCTCGGGCTACGCCCTGGGTGTTGTTCAACTTCTGAGAAACTGCTACCGAATCGGATACACCCTGCCATCCGATAAAACCGACAATCACAGTAATCAGCGCAACCAGTAAAAAACCTCCGATTAGTTTGGTGCTTAATTTCATGTTCTTCATTATTATCTCCCTCGTACGATAATATGTTCTGACCCTTAGTAGTGCTCTTTATGATTATAGGGCCTTAGCAATCTTTTCGATTATGTTACTCTCTCCACAGCCGAGTACCTTGTCTTTATCCGGGAGGATATTCATCAGACAAGTAGAGGAACAGATGATTTCTGGAACTCATCATCTAATACGTCTATCGGCAATAAATCTCTTATCTTTAGAAGTAATGTTTATATGTGAAAGAATAAATTATCGTCGTTCAAAATTTCTCTGATTGCCCACTGAAGATTCGGTTCCGGCAAATGCAGATAGATTTCATTTATTAATTAGAACTCTCTTTTTTGAGAAGGAAGGGTAGGGAAGGAGACAATCGCAGATTAATGAAAAAGACCGCAAAATGTGGTGATGGGAGTGTATGATCACGGAGCGATGTGCAGCTGCGTAAATAATCTTGAAAAAGCCTTATTTATTCTCCAGTGCCTCCCGCACTTTAGCGGCCAGACTGCTCACCGTAAACGGCTTCTGAATGAAATGAACGCCCTTGTCCAGAATTCCCTGGTGGGCAATGACGTTGGCCGTGTAGCCAGACATGAAAAGGCGTTTGATGTCCGGATAAAGCGACAGTATGTTCCTGGCCAGATCACGACCGTTCATCTCG
>JANYAY010000070.1 GCA_025361065.1 Deltaproteobacteria bacterium | reverse complement strand
AAGATGGTCAATGACACCTATGGCCACCAGGGGGGAGACCATGTGCTCAAAGAGTTTGTCCAATGCATTATCGGAGCATTCAGAAACGAAGTCGACTGGGTCGCCCGCTACGGCGGCGAGGAGTTTGTCATCACTCTACCCGAAACGAACATAGACGGTTCGCGCGCTTTGGCCGCAAGAATTCGGAAGACCATAGCCGGCAGAAATATCGTTTTTGACTCTAAAGTGATCTCCCTGACGGTAAGTTTCGGCGTGACCGGGTTCGACTCCGGGACATCTCCCGAGCAGATCTCCGCAGAAAATCTGATCCGGGAAGCGGATAAATGCCTATACAGGGCCAAAGAAGAGGGGCGCAACCGGGTAGTCATCTGCCGGTTGTAACCTTGTAAAATAGCCACTGTGGATACTGTCCTCTCTTTGCGATCGTCAAGAGAACCGGTATAATCTCTCTCCATCCTTCATATTTGAATTGTGCCGAACAATGTTGACACTAGCCTGCCGAATGGCTATAATAATAGCAGATTTAATAATGTTATCAGGATGTTTTTATGATTCGCTTTTTTAATGCAGCACAGTTGCCATTAGCCAGTAAAGCATTTAACTATGCCAAAAAGCTGGTTTCTCGCAATTTCAGAATAAGCGAGGAGCAGTTGAAAAAAAACAGGTACGATGTAAAAACGCTTGCGTATTTGGAGCAACATGAAATAAAAGAAGGCGCATTTGCGCACTTGTGCAAATATGTTTATGAGAAGCCGGATAATTCGGCAGAAATAAGCAAAGAAGTCTTTGATTTTTATCGAATCTGCCTGCAGGATAACATTATTCTGGATGCAGTAGAGAGGGCAAATTCTTTTATCAAGTTTAATCCTTTGATGCTTTATATCGCCGCACATGAATTGATTCATGTTTTGCGTTTCGGCAATGGAGAAATTGACTTCGATGCATCATCGGAAAAGAAGGAACAGGAAGAGGCAATTGTGCACAATTTAACCAAAATCGCTCTGCAATCGGTAAAGAATCACGATTTAGATATGGTTTTAGACTGCTTCAGCAGCAGTTTTAAAATTTGCGATTTATATAATTAGTATTAATGGAGGAGGTTTTTGTTATGCCAATTTATGAATACAAATGCCGGAAATGCGGCAAGCAATTCGAAGCATTTCAAGGCATTACCGATCCGGAATTAAAAAGCTGCAAATTTTGCAAAGGTAAAGTCAACAAGCTTGTTTCCGTATCTTCTTTTAGCCTGAAAGGCTCAGGATGGTACGCAACAGACTACGGCGGGAAAAAATCATCAGCCCCGGCAACGGAAGCCCCGGCAGCGGAAGCAGCGTCGACAGTTGAAAAATCACCAACGACCAGTGAATCGGCAAGTACCGCAACAGCCGGCAAAAAAGATTAATAGCTAATTTCCCGATCTTTCCAAAAAAAGGGGCGGCAGAAAGATGCCGCCCCTTTTTAATTAGCTGAAATATGGCTGAAGTTCACGGCACAATTCTTCCGGCACAACCGGACAGATAACTTCGTTATGCAGCTTTTCAAAATAATTGATATCGCTCGTCCCCAGAGGATTAATTTCGAAACGCGGCACAATCTTTCCCTGCACCCAGAAGTGCTTATCATTAATCATCGGCGCATAGAGCGACATGTTGAAGCTCATAAAGTTATTCAAATATAAATAAGTGAATATTTTTGCTAATCCGTTGAGCAGTTCATCAAAATTCGCCTCGGTCAATTCAAAAAACGATGATTTTTCCTGAAAAATAAAATCAATTTCTCCCGCCATGCCTTTTGGGGCAAAGCTGCTAAGCCAACTGATCGAACCTGTAGAGGCAATAAATCTTTCCTTTGCTTCTCTTTCCTGCACAATTAAATTGCGCCATAAATTACCGCCTGAGGCTTCAGCATAATTCTGGGCGCTGGTCAAAAGATGCCGCACATAGTTCGTGGGCTTCAAACCAGCCATTGTCTGCAAATGTGGATGAATCAGCCCACCACCGGCCGGCGGCATATAATTCCAGTTAATCGAACAATGTTTATAACCCAAATTCATTTGGGCCATGCGGTGAAAATAATCACCACAAACCTTAAATCCTTTTTGCATAAAAGCCGGCGTCAATTCGTCCAAGGGAACAAAGTGCCGCGATGAAAATATGGCAATAGAATTATTCTGATCATAAGGAAAGGCATTAGGGAATAAATAAGCAACGTCACGCTGAAACTTGCCTGCAGGAATAATGTCCGGTGTAAATTTAGGCGTCAGCTTTTCAAAAAGACCAGGGCAAAAAGGGCATAATGACTCAGGTGATTTTTCCAGATAGGAATCGACATCCGGTTTTTGGGCTATACGGACACGGTACGGCAAAATTCGGCTGGCAACCCCGGTAATTTCATCATAACGGGCTTCAAAAGTGACTTGTTTCTCCTGAAAATTATTAAAAGGATCGAGATAACGGCCGACTGCTGTTTCTTTTCTAAATCCGAGTTCTTTCATCAATTTCCCTTTCCGGTTTTAATTTTTGAGCATTTTGGAGATTTTCGATAAGAAACTGATCTACTGTTTGCTGCGACAAATCAGCGTTCAGTTGCTGCTTCAAAACGGCCAGGGGAATTTCCATACGGGCAGCGCTTCTGTGTCCGCCGCCGTTGCCATATAAACCAAAAGCTTTTTGGGCCAGCGCCCCGCAATCCTGCCGATAACCATCACCGCGAAAAGTAATAATGAACCTGTCTCTAACGATTCCGGCTACGACAACATAATAAGTCCCGATTAACCGCAAATAAAAATCGGCTACCTGAACACAAACATCGGGGCTTTCTATCATTCCCAAAAAACAAACACGGCGGCCGCGAAAATTATTCATGTGATGAAAGGCTTGGTCAAAATATTTTAAATATCGGCCGGGGGTTTGATTGAGTTCGATACGGCGGATCAGTTGCATATTGGCATATTTCATGTGATAGGTATAAGCGCTGATATCTTCGACAATTGTGTCGCGGTCAAAATTGTCTGTATCCGTCTTAATACCATAGAGCAGGGCAGTATGCAGAAGGCGGGAAATCTTTATACCAGCGCAAAGCAGATATTCTGTCATGACGCTCGATAGCGCCCCATAGCCTGGACGGATATCTTCCACCGGAGCACGCCAATTGCCCTCACGCGGATGATGATCGAAAACTATATGCGGCTGCAGAGAGCTTAATATCCCGCTCAGAAAAGAAGGTTGAGCATCAACGAGGGCGATCAAACGGTAGGAAGCTAAATCCACATTATTAACCAATTGGATATTAATCCTCATGGAAAAAATAAAATCATAGTTCTGTTGCCTGGAGAGCGGCTCGGTAGAAGCAATAACACTCCTGGCCAGCCGGTGAGTCCGTCGGAGCAACTCTTGCAACGCCATCGCCGAGGCAATGGAATCGGGATCGGGACTGCCATATAGCAGCAGGAGTAATGAATCGTCAGGTACTGCGATATCCATCAGCCTGGCTAAATTCATCTCTGTTTCTTTTTTGATGAGAATCGATTCTCTACTCATTAATTAAAACTGCCAGCCAATCCATTTAGGGGCCGTTATGAAATAACCAACCCATACAGGTGTCAAGGCCATAACATTTTTCACTATTTCATTACGGCCCCTTATGCCGGTTACAACATTATAATGTTACAGTTATGTTTAACAACGGCTTAGTAAACAAATATCCTGCCCGGATGATCTGCAACAACTTCGCCGACAATAGCAGCAGCGCCGATTCCGGCGGAATGCATTTTTCCGACCAAGGATGCGGCAAGCTCCGCAGGTAAGCTGAAGAACAGCCCGCCTGCTGTTTGAGGATCAAAAAAAACATCCAGAAGCCACGAAGGAAATATATCCGCGGTTTCAATCTGCGCGATACGAAACTCTTTATTGCGGTAAAGGCCGCCGGGAACAAACCCTTCCTCGACTAATTTTTGTAAACCGTTAAATAGGGGAACGGCAGCCGAGTTTATGCGTAAGCCAACAGTGCTGCCTTCGACCATTTCACTGGCGTGGCCTAAAAAGCCAAAACCGGTTATATCGGTGCACGCATGAATGCTGCCATTTTCCATAATTAGTTCGGCTGCTTTTTTATTAAGCCGGGTCATGGAATCTATGGCTTCCCGTAACTGTTGCGGATCGATCTCGCCGCTTTTGGCGGCCGTACTCAAGATTCCGGTTCCCAGCGGCTTGGTTAAAATGAGGCTATCTCCGGCAACAGCGCCACGGTTAAATAAAACTTTATCCGGATGAATCACACCGGTTACAGAAAGACCGTACTTGATTTCACTATCTTCCACGCTATGACCGCCAACCAGCAATACCCCGGCCTCGCGCATTTTATCCAGGCCACCGCGCAGAACATCACGCAATATGCCAATATCCATTTCTTTGACCGGAAAACAAACAATGTTCATTGCCGTCAGCGGCTTACCACCCATTGCATAAACATCATTGAGAGCATTTGTCGCCGCTATCTGGCCGAAAGTATAAGGGTCATCAACGGTCGGAGTAAAAAAATCAACCGTTTGCACCAGAGCTAGCTCAGGGCTGAGTTTATACACCCCTGCGTCTTCCGCATGTTCAATCCCCGTAATTAAATTCGGGTCAGAAACCAGTGGTAAATCCCGCAAAGCTTCTTTCAGGTCGCCCGGACCTATTTTACAGGCTCAACCCGCACCATGTACTGTTTCCGTCAACCGGATGAATTTTTTTTCGGCCATTTTCCCTTTGCCAATAATTCCGTGCATAAAATTTTTCGCCCAACACTTCTTTGATATTTTTAACACATGCAGGCATTTTTTCCTACTGGAAATGCTGAAGTTTTTCATATTGCCCTGCCTGAAGACAATTTCTGTTTTTCATTGATTTATTTTTCACAATAAGTTTAAAGGAAGAAAGAATTGAACAAGAGGATTTAAAATGCCTATTCGCTATTACAGCACCAATCGCAACTTGAAAAATATCGCGGGAATTATTCCTTTCACCGGCACTGTTTCGTTCAAAGATGCCCTGCTCGCCGGACAGGCGCCTGACGAAGGATTGTTCGTACCTGATTCCATCCCGCAAATTTCTTTAAAGGATATTCATGCCTTAAAGGGCAAGCCCTACCGGGAAGTAGCGTTGCTCGTGGCGAAAGCATTTCTTGCTGATGAATTTCCCCCGGAAGTTTTATCAAAAGTTGTTTTTGACGCGTATAACTATCCGGTCCCCCTGGAAGAAGTATATCCGCAAGCCTTCGTTATGCGTTTGGATCAGGGTCCGACAGCATCTTTTAAAGATTTTGCTGCGCGCATGATGGCGCGTCTGATGAGCCATTGCCGCCCTCACGGCGAAAGGCTTAATATTCTTGTAGCCACCTCAGGCGACACGGGCAGCGCGGTCGGGGATGCTTTCCATGGTGTAACCGGAATTGATGTTACCATTCTTTATCCGGCCGCGGAAGTGAGCTTGCGGCAAAAGAAGCAGCTGGACACAATCGGCGGTAATGTTCAGGCACTTTCCATCCACGGCAAATTTGACGATTGTCAGAATTTAGTCAAACAGGCATTCTCCGATCCGGCACTCGCAAAGTTTAATTTGACTTCAGCTAACTCAATTAATTTCGGCCGGATTCTGCCGCAGAGCATTTATTATGTTTATGCTTATGCTCAACTTGCTGCGCCCGGTGAACAAATAGTGTTTTCGGTACCTTCGGGAAATTTCGGCAACGCTCTGGGCTGTGAATACGCAAGGCGGATGGGTTTACCTGTAGCCAAACTTGTCATGCCAACCAACGAAAATGATGAATTCCCTAATTATCTGAAAACAGGAACCTACCGGAAAGTTGCCCCGTCCCGGGCCTGTATATCTAATGCCATGAATGTAGGACATCCCAGCAATCTGGCGCGTTTCTTCGAGCTATATGGCGGCACCGTGGATCGCGTAGGCAATGTACACCGCTATCCCGATATAAATGAAATGCGGCAAAATATTTTTTCGGTAAGCATTACCGATAATGAAACCCGGCAAACCATCAAAAATATTCACGAGCTCTACCGGATAGTGCTGGAGCAGCACGGAGCGGTTGGTTGGGCCGGTCTGGAAACATACCGGAAAGTATCTGCGGACAAACATTTAGCAGTATCCCTGGAAACAGCCCATCCGGCAAAATTCCCGGATGAGATTGAAAAGCTTTTAGGCTTTTCACCGGATCTTCCCGCAAGCATGAAAGATATTGATCAACGCCAGGGGGGTTCCGTCGCCATGACCGACAACTATGATAATTTTAAAAATTACTTGCAAAATAATTTAAAAATCAAAGAGTAGTTGCATTCTGACGGTCTTTTCGTAAGCTGATCAATTTAACGGGAAAACAAATATCAACCTTTCGTATTATGTATAATATTCCCGAAAAAATATAAAAGGAGCCCATATCAAATGAAAATAATCAAAAAACAATTGATTACGGTTTTGACAACTACCGTTCTTCTGTCCCTGTTTTTTTCCGCACCGGCTTACCCCTGTTCACGAGTCCTATGGGCAGACGGTGGTGACGCCGTTGTTGTGGGAAGAACTATGGACTGGTTCGAGGATATGAAAACAAACCTCTGGGTTCTGCCCCGCGGCATTGCCCGGGAGGGCGCGGCAGGGGAAAACTCCCTGCACTGGACGGCAAAATACGGCTCTGTAGTAGCAACGGGATATGATATCAGCTCCGCCGACGGCATCAATGAGCGGGGGCTCGCCGCAAATATTCTTTGGCTGGCGGAAGCCGATTACGGAAAAAGAGATGATGCAATTCCCGGTTTGGCGATCAGCTTATGGGCACAGTATCTGCTGGACAACTTCGCTACCGTTGCGGAAATTGTTGAATTTACAAATAAAGGTTCTTTTCAATTGGTAACGGCCAATATGCCGGGAACCAAGAATAAAGCAACCGTGCATCTCTCTGTGGCCGATGCCTCCGGTGACTCCGCAATTATTGAATACACCGATGGTAAGCCCAATATTTACCACGATCGCCGGTACAAAGTAATGACAAACTCGCCCCTTTTTGCACAGCAGTTGGAGAACATGAAGCAGTACAAAGCTTTCGGCGGCAGCAAGGAACTGCCCGGATCAAATGAAGCCGCCCACCGCTTTGTCCGCGCCGCCAGTTATCTGCAGACTTTACCCAAGCCAAAAACTTACCGGGAAAATGTTGCTTACATCCTCAGCGTCATGCGCAACATTTCCGCCCCCTTCTCCGTTTCAACCGATCCGGCGCGTCCCAATATCTCCTCAACACGCTGGCGCACAGTAGCTGATCTGACCAACAGAGTTTATTTTTTCGAATCCACGATCAGCCCGAATATCGTCTGGGTAAGGCTGGACAAATTGAACTTTAAAGCAGGTGCTCCCGTCAAAAAGCTGGATCTGGTAGGTGAGATCGATCTGGTGGGCGATGTATCCGGGAAATTCAAAAAATCAAAACCATTCGTATTTATTGGAACAGGAAAAGAGTGAGGGACCTGATGCCAAAGTGCTGGTAAGTTGCCACGTTGCCGTTGGCACTTTGCCGGTATTAATAAGCCTGGCTTCTTATGTACACCCTGCGGAATAAGGAGTTTCCGGTCATTCTCCAACCAAGACAGCGCTTTGCTGGAGAATGGAAATTATTGAAGCTATAGCCCTTTCAGTCAGGACTACTTTTTGTCATCTTCTTTTTTAGCCGGTGAATTGGCAGAGTCATTATCGCCACTCACGGATTTCTTAAAATTTTTAATTCCTTTGCCGAGTGCTGAACCAATTTCCGGCAGTTTTCCAACGCCAAAAATAATCACGACAATTACTAATATTATCAAAAGTTCCGGTACGCCTATGCCAAACATATTTTCACCTCATGTAATACTTTTTTTATGGTAGTTGCAAATGAACCACTTCACCTGAATTGCCCAGGTTTTCTATGGTTTTCCCTTTAAACTGCATTTTTATTCCGCCGGCATTACCGATATCCAGTGTAAAGTCAGCGCCTTTACGTGTAATTTCTTCTCCCGGTTTCAAAAGGATTTGAAAGGATGGATTTTTATCGATGCTTATTCTCAGCCATGATTCTTCAGTGGCTTTGATTACCAGTATATCGGTTCCTTCACTGATTAAGACCGGTGCTTTTTTTTCAACTGCCGGCAGGTTCTGTTTTGGCAATGTTTTTGCCGGAGCTGCACTTTTTTGTTGTGCCGGCGCCGGTGGCACCTGCGGTTGTTTAATTGCTTCAGAGACAATAGGCTGTAAAGCAGTTTTGGTCTGTGTTGTTTGTATTGCCTGTTCCGGGGGAGTCACCGGCGTGGTCACTGCGACCGGCGGAGCAGTCGCGATAATTGGCGGCTGCTTGACGGCAACCACCGGCATAGGTTGCTGTTGTTGCAGAATAACCAAGGTAATGACAGCGACAATAATTATAATGGAGATCACCGCTATATAAGTTTTATAGGGAACAAGCATTTGTAACAAGGGCTCTTTCGGCGGCTTGGTTTCCGGCAATGATGTTTGGCTTGTTTGTAGAGAAGTTAGATAAGCTTCATAACTATCCAGGATCGGCTTGCTATCTAAATCCAGCGCCCGGGCATAAGATTTAATAAAATTTTTCGTGTAGATCGGAACAGGCAAATCACAAAAAGCACCGTTTTCTATAGCTTCCAGATTAACTAAGCTAATCCGGGTAAGGCTGGAGATATCTTTGAGTGTAAGGCGCAACGCTTCTCTTTTTGTCCGCAGGCCTAAAAAATCTTTTGGGGCGGTTATTTCTTCAGTCATAGAAAGAATCACTAACAAAAATGTTTATTTGGCGTTGTTTAGCATTAATTTAGGGGAAGCGCAACTTTTTATAAAAGAAAGCCAACCATTTTAATCCTTTATATTCTTCTTAAAGTTTATTACAAACACCATCACAAGTATTGAAACAGGAGTAAAGGCCATGCTGCAACTGAAAGATTTTGCCGTGAGTTTAGCCCATCGGGCAGGTGTGTTATTGATGGAAAAATTCGATCAATCCATAGAAATTCATTACAAAGGAGACATTAATTTAGTCACAGAAGCTGATAAAATGTCGGAAAATTTAATTATTGCAGCAATCAGGCAGAACTTTCCCGACCACGGAATTCTCTCCGAGGAATCTCCGGCAATTCTCGCTGAATCAAAAATGCGCTGGATAATTGATCCGCTGGATGGCACCACCAATTATGCTCACGGCTATCCTTTTTTTTGTGTTTCCATTGCCCTGGAAAAAGAGGGGAGAGTAATATTGGGCGTGATTCATGATCCGACCCGCCGGGACACCTTTATGGCTGTGCGTGGTGAAGGAGCATATTTAAATGGTAAAAGATTAGCAGTATCGAAGACACCGGACTTGAACCGCAGCCTTCTGGCAACAGGTTTCCCTTATGACATCAGGGAAAGCAACGAAAATAATCTTGATAACTTCACTGTGATGGCAAAACAAGTGCAAGCAATACGACGCGCTGGAGCAGCGGCACTGGATATTGCCTATGTCGCTGCCGGCCGTTTTGACGGTTTCTGGGAATTGAAACTCCAACCATGGGATATGGCCGCCGGTTGTTTGCTGGTTGAAGAAGCGGGCGGAAAAATAACCGACATTATGGGCAGTCCCTGGAATATGCTTTTGCCAAATATTCTTGTTTCGAACGGCCGGATTCATGAGCAAATGATTGCCGTTTTTAAGAGCGCCGCCGGTTAATACAACAAATTGCCAAAACGTCTTTTAAAGATTTAGCGGACGGTTATTTCCACCCGGCGGTTTCGGGGCTCCGGCACACCATCGGAGGATGGTATCAAGGGATTGCCCTTGCCGTGATAAGTCATTTGAATGATCTGCCGATCGATGCCTCTGGCAACGAGTATATCCGCCACTGTTTTGGCACGCCGGAGAGAAAGACTGCGGTTGTAATCGACTGACCCGACAGCATCGGTATGCCCGCTGATGATAATATCTGTCGCTTTCCGGGCATGGAATACATCAAGGACTTTGGTCAGTAATGCAAGAGACTCCGTTGAAAGGACGGAACTGTCGGTCTTGAAATACATGATAAAACTCACCGGAGGAGCAGGTTCCGCCACCAGTGCCTCACGAAAAGCCCGTCGAACCTCTTCTTTTTCCAGGATTTTCGGTTCGCCTGGCGTTTTGTCCATACTTGCAGATTCGGTAGCCTGCCATGCCTGATTGAGTGTCTGTGCACCCTTGTCAGTTGAAACCTCAATGACCCCAACCTTACTGTCCGCATCGGGCAGAAGAATGATTTGCGTCGTAGAAGCACATCCAAAAAGCAGAAGTGTCGGAAACGCAAAAAGCACGATGATCTTACATAGTCTCGGGAATAGATTATGTCTCATCATTTCTGTCGCCGCTGTCTTTCCATGACACGCCTCACTGCATAATTTTAGGTAATAAAGTTTTTACGTCTCCTGAAGGATCCGTCACCTTAATTGCGAAATGCGTTCCCCGGACACCGCACACCGTTGTAGGTGTTTCGAATCGTACGCCACGGCGGTTAAGTTTGGCAATGAGACCGGTCAGGTAAACCACCGTGCCCTTTTTAACTTGCGCAGTAAAAGACAATTTTGCATCGGAAGGTTCGAAAAGGAATTTCGAAATGACCAGGCGAGTGTCGGAGCCAATAGACATGACGCTGTTGTCCTGCAGGATGATCCCCATCGATCCATTGCGCCCGGTAAGGAGAGTATCTTTTTCTATCAGTCTGTCATTAACATTGGCGGGCATTGTGACGTTATTGCGCTCGATAAACGCCTGCCCGGAAACGTTTTTTACGAAACCTGCTCTTGGTTCCTCGGCCTTGGCCATGCCGATATAACAAAAAAGTGTAAGGCCGATAATGATCAGAATAGTTCTCATAAATTCATCCTTTAACACAATGTTACATTCATTGGCAGAGGTGAAAGGGGCAACATTAATTTACATTCGACACTTCATTTCTTTTTTATAGTATGCCATGCATATATCCTCAATTCAAGATAATTAAAGAGATTTAAAGATAATTTCTGGAATAAAGATAGTGAATGGAGGGACATTTGCTGCATTTATACTGGACAAACAGTATCCCCAAAAAGCCCAAAAAGCTTTAATGCGAAAATTATCTTTGCTTTCTTGACGAAACACGCCGATTTATTGCAAGTACCCATTTTGGCTTGACAGGACACCGTCTCTGGCCTATGGTTTTGCAGCATTGCATCCATCATCCCCGATGCCGCCCAAGAAGGAGGAGCAACATCATGCCCGAAAACCCCTTGCATAAACTGATGAATCCCAGATCCATCGCCATTGTCGGCGCAAGCAATAATCCCATGAAAATGGGAACAATGCAGGCCCTGAGCGTCCTCAAGGACGGTTACCAGGGAAAACTCTACCCCATCCATCCTCAGGAGCAAACGGTCATCGGATTAAAAGCCTACGCCTCACCGGAGGATCTGCCGGAAACACCAGACCTTGGCCTGATAGTCGTCCCGATAGACCATGTTTTTCCCCTGCTGGAGTCGTTCGGCCGGATCGGCACGAAAAGCATTATTGTCTGCACGGCAGGCTTCAAGGAAGTAGGCGCGGACGGCAAAAGACTGGAAGGGCAGCTCAACGAGATCGCCGCACGCTGGGGGATCCGCTTCGTCGGCCCCAACTGCATGGGAATCCTGAATTCCGCCATCTCGCTCAACCTGACGGTTATGAAGTTCGACGGCCGTCCCGGTCTTCTGGGGCTCGCCTCCCAGAGCGGGACCTATGTCACCCAGACACTGTCCTATCTGCGCAAACGTGGCATCCGCCTGAGCAAGGCCATCAGTACCGGCAACGAGGCCAATATCGACCTCATTGAAGCGATGGAATATCTGGGCGAGGACGAGCAAAGCCGGGCGATCATCCTTTACATTGAGGCAATCCGCGATGGCCATCGGTTCATCGAAGCGGCCCGCAAGATCACCCCGCATAAACCGATCTTCGCCCAGTATGTCGGCGGATCGGTCGCGGGAGCCAAGGCCGGACTGAGCCACACAGGTGCCATGGCCGGTCCGGATTTTCTGTACGAGGGGATCTTCAAACAGGCCGGCATCATCCGAGTGCATTCGATCGAAGACCTTTACGCCCATGGCTGGACGGCTGCCACCCAGCCACCTCTCAAAGGCAACCGGATTGCAGTTGTCACCCATTCCGGCGGACCGGGCACGGCCATGTCGCATGTCGCCGATCAGGGCGGACTTGAACTTCCCACGCTTTCCGCAGGTGTCCAGAGCGAGATCCGAAAGTATATCCCGCCCCATGCGTCGAGCTCCAACCCTGTGGACCTGACCTTCAATATGGATACCGACCGGATGACCGTCATTATTCCCGAAATATTGATGAAAAGCGGGGAAATAGACGGGTTGCTTATTCACGGTCCGATGATGTCGGGCTGGATGAAGGAGGTACATCCTCACCTGGCAATGCTTTTCAACGACATCTCGCTGGACGAGTTTCTACTCCACTTCCAAAAGGATCTCTCCCCGGCGATGGTCCTGCCCTGGAGATACGACTTGCCCCTGGTCCTTTGCTCCTTCATGGATCGGAGCGATGACTTCACCGAGGCTTACCAAGACAATAACATCCCCGTTTTCGACGCCCCCGAAAAAGCGGCCCGGGGCATGCTGTGTCTGCTCCGGCATAAGGAAATTCGGGAGAGAAAAGCCTATGTGCCGGCGGTGTTGCCACCGAAATCACCGGAGGCGGAAAAGATCATCCGGGATGCCGTCGCCCTCGGCCAGAAGGCCCTTGATGAAGCCGGCGCCAAGCGGGTCCTCGCGTTCTATGGCGTTCCCGTTACCAGAGAGAGACTTGCCGCCAGCCCCGCCGAGGCCGCGGCTGCTGCAACCGACATCGGCTATCCGGTTGCGCTCAAGGCTTGTAACTGGGAAATCATGCACAAGTCAGGGAAGGGTCTGATCGCCCTGAACATCAAAACTGAAGAAGAACTGCGGGCATCTTTCGCCTCGATCCGCCAGGCGGCCGGCCCCGACGTTCCCGTCCTCATCCAGGAAATGCTCTCGGGCGCGCGGGAACTGGTTGTCGGGATGGCCCGCTTCCCCGGGTTCGATCCCTGTATTCTGTTTGGTCTGGGCGGCATTTTTACGGAAGTTCTGAAGGACAACACCCTGCGTCTGGCTCCCCTGAGCACCGCCGATGCGGAGGAAATGCTGGACGATATCAAGGGCAAGGCCCTTCTCGACGCCTTCCGCGGGATGCCGGCAGCCGACCGGGCCGCACTTTCAGGAATAATACAGAAGCTCGGTTTCATCGCTCTGCTCCACCCCGAGATCGCCGAGATCGACTTGAACCCTGTTATCCTTACGGGCGCAAACCCGGTCGTCGCCGACGCCTTGTTTGTTCTGAAGGAATAAAGAGCTTGAGTGCAGCGGGGGCCGTCAACTTCACAGAAAAATATGGATTGCCCGGTTCTTAAAATGCATCAAGGAGCATGGCTTCAATGTCAAGTTTCCTGGCGTTTTGATAAAGTTGGTGATCAAGGGTGACAATAATAAAATTTTCACAAGAAGCTATGGCCAAATGAAGGGCATCAAGCGATTTCAAAGGGAGGGTGAATTGGGAAATCCAATTGCCCGCAAGAGAATAATGATTGGCCGCCACCGGCAAACAATGGAAATAGTTTCCCTCGAGGTGGGAGAGGAATTTTGCGGATATTTTTCTGGCCGTTTTCGCATCCATTTCCTTATTCCGAATTTTTCTGGAAAGCGCTGAGAAAAACTCGACTTCCGTAAGAGAGCTTATATTCGGCCTGTCAATTTTGGACAGAAACTCTTCCGCTTTATCGGCAAGAGCCTCCGGACAGTAATAGGCAACGATTACGCTGGTATCTATATAATACATCAGTAACGTTCCTCTTGCCTGCCTTCGATGACGGTTTCGCTCAAGGGCTTACCGGAAAGCTTGATTGCGGCCCGAAATTTTTTGAGGCTGGGCAGTCTTTTTGTTTTTCCGGCTGAAGGCACCATGCGGGCAACCTCTATTCCCCGTCGCGTTAAAATAACTTCTATTCCTTCTTCCACCTGATGGATCAGACTGCTGAACTTGCCTCTGGCTTCCTTGATATTTACTTCCATATACTTACCCCGCTAAATTTGTCTATTTATTGTCATGAAGTGTACACCAATATTTAATATGTGTCCACTTAAATTTGAGGATATTCAGGGGAAGGGGCGACAGGCATTCACCGGATGCGCTGCCAACAAAAGTGGGACAATAAAACAATGTGATCTCAATAATTAACCGTTTATAATCTTGATCAGCACCTGGCGGGAGCGGGGGCCGTCGAATTCACAGAAAAAGATAGATTGCCATGTCCCTAAAACCAGGCGCCCGTTTTCGATCAAAACTGTTTCCGATGCTCCTACAAGAGATGATTTGACATGGGCGGAAGAATTTCCTTCGCTGTGCCGGTAATTGGCATTTTGCGGAACAGCTTTTTCTAATGCGGCAATGATATCGCGGGGAACATCCGGATCAGCATTTTCGTTGATAGTGACAGCGGCGGTTGTATGAGTTGTAAAAACGATGCAGTAGCCGTCATAGACATTTTCTTCTTTTACCGCTTTGCCAACGGCAGCGGTAATGTCAATCATTTCTACTTGCGCATTTGTCCGGATGTTGATTTCTTTCATCAGTTTTCAACTGCAAAAATTTATTTATTCTCGGCTGTTTTGATAGCTTGGTAAACATCGTTAATAATCTGCGGCGAAAGTTTCTGCACGGATTGACTCATTGCCTGACAGTAACCCCGCGGCGATTGATCAACAAGCGCTTCTTCCCGGTAGTATTTTTTCTGGAAAAGAATACGTTTGCCGGTTTCGTGCTGTTTCGTATCTTTCAGCGTTATTTCCAATCTGATGATGGCGCTTTTGCCTTTGGCATCTATCCGGAGAAAAAACTCGTCGATGCCCCCCTGCAAGACATATCTGCCTTCATCCATGGCATAGCGGGAAAAAGCAGCACGGAAAAAACCACTCTCCTGCAGATCCCGCAACAAATTATCGCCAATCATATCGGCAGGATTTACCGCCCAGCGGTTATAATTAAAATAATCAAGGGCATAATTATCCCGGCGAAAAATCATGTTATTATTGTTATAAGCAGTGGCAATTGTAAAACGGCTGACCCGAATTGTATCGTCGATTTTATTTTGTTTTTCGAAGATAGGCGCCGGATAATCGATCAGATAATTTTCCACCGGAGCTTGTGGTTTTCCGGTACTCACGCAGCCTGAAATAACCGCAAAACAAAAGAAAAGAAGCAAGATGTTCCATAAAATTCGCCGGGAGCGTTTAATGAACAATGAAATTATTTCCATTTTACTTCTCCTCGTTATTCGATAGACTTTCTGGGCGGTGCCGGCCGGGTGAAAATCAATTCCGAAGGATTGTTATTCAGACTCTCCGCAAGCTTCTGCAAATATTCCGATGTTATCCGGAGATTTTCCGCTGTGTCCTGCAAGTCAAGGGTAATAGACTTGGTTTTTTTATCCACAGTATCCAAAATGGCTCCGGTCTTGGCTGCCTGTTGTGTAAAATTCAGCGCTTCAATTTCCTTTTTGGTGCTATCGATTAATTGACGGGCATGAAGAAGTGTTTCCGACGTTTCTTTAAAGACCCCTTCGATTTTTCCTTCGGCAATAGTCTTGTTTATTTTAGCCACAGATTTGTCGAGATTGATGGACATGGATTCCAAATTGTTCATTATGCGATTACTGCGATCTCCGGCCAGAAAAGTCTCAATAGCTTTGGTTGTGTTTTTCAACTGGCTGGATATTCCTTTAAAATCTATCGCTCGAATGTTTTGCATTATTATATTCGTGTCTGCTAAAAACCGGCTGATTTCCGAACGGCGGGAAGGGATGATCGGATACACAGATTTAAACTTCACCGTCTGGAAATCAAGGCTTTCTCCAGGCTTAATGCGGTCCAGCTCAATGAAAACTATTCCGGTAATGCCTGTAGTTCTTAACTGGGCAAACGTCTGGTTCTGCAAATCACCGGCCAAGTTGATTTTCATTACCACTTCGATCAAACGGTAATCCGGCGCAACTTTTATACTGTCAACTTTGCCTATTTCTACGCCCCGGTATTTAACGGCAGAGTCGGTTTGCAGCCCCTGTACCGATTCATCGAAGTAGGAAACATAAGTGGAACCTTTCATCAACAGATCGGCGGCACTGATCCAGATAATCACCACAGCGCCGATCAGCAATCCCGTTATCACAAAGAGACCTATTAAAAATTTTGAACTTCTACCGGACATAAGACCTATCCTGGGAATTGTTATCTGGCGCCTGACGTAAGAAGAAGCTACGTACCCGTGGATCGGTTGCTTCTTCTTTCAATTCGCGAGGTGTACCTTCGGCAATAATTCCTTTCGCCTTTTTATCCAACATTATTACTCTATCGGCAATTTTGCAAATGGACTGTAGTTCGTGAGATACAACTACCATAGTCGTTCCCAGCGCTTCGTTGGTTTTAATGATTAAATCGTCCAGCTCGACTGCCGTAATAGGATCAAGTCCGGCGGATAATTCATCAAAAAAAAGCACCAGCGGATCGAGGGCCATCGCCCGGGCAATACCTGCCCGCTTTTTCATTCCGCCGGATAGTTCCGCAGGACTATGATTTTCATAACCGGCCAGATTAACCATGCCCAATTTCATTCTGACAATCAAGTCAATTGTGGCGCTATCTAGATTCGTGTATTCCGTGAGTGGCAAAGCAATATTTTCTTTGAGCGTCATTGAACTGAACAAAGCACTGGATTGAAATAGCACTCCAATATTTTGCCGGAAATTGTTTAATTCTTTTTCTCCTGCAGTTATTATGTCTGCTCCGCGAAAAAGCACACGGCCGGCGGTGGTTTTTTGCAAACCGATCATGATTTTCAGGAGAGTGGTTTTGCCGCAGCCGCTTTCGCCTACGATAACAAGAATTTCGCCTTTATGCACCTGAAAACTGACGTTTTCCAATACCGTATTGCTGCCGAAACGAACGGTGACATTTTCTACAATGATTATCTGCTCATTATCCGGCGACTGCAAATTGGTATTACCTCAAATAATAAAACATTATAGCAAAAATAGAATCGGCAACAACTATGAGAAAAATTGCCGCGACAACGGCCGAGGTAGTATATTTACCGACATCCTGCGCACCCGACCGCACCTGAAAGCCTCTTTGGCAACCAATTCCCGCAATGATTAAGGCGAAAACCGCCGCTTTAATCAGGCTCGTCACGACATCAAAAACCTTTATAGTTTTTAATGACTGGAGAATGTATGTGTTAGCGGTAAGATCAAGGCCAGTTACACCGACTATTAAGCCGCCAATGATACCGAAGAAATCGGCATAGAGCGTCAATACCGGTACGACTATTACGGCTGCCAGAACTTTGGGTACAGCCAGAAACCGGACGGGATCAAAGCCCATAGTGCTTAAGGCATCTACTTCCTCGTTCACGACCATCGTGCCGATTTCCGCGGCAAAAGCAGAACCGGAGCGACCGGCCACCAGGATAGCTGTCATGAGCGGCCCCAACTCTTTAACCATCGCAAAACTGACCAGTGAAGGAACATAAATATTGGCACCGACTGAACGAAGCTGTAAATAGGACATAAAAGCAAGGATCAGCCCGATCAGCATGCTGATTAAACCCACAATCGGCAGACCATCTACACCTGCCCGTTTCATATAAAAAAGGACATCTTTAGTGCGCAGCGTTTTTGGATGAAGGAGAGTGTAGGCAAGTGCCGAAAGCAATTCACCGGCAAACGTTATAAAATTTACAACATCCTGAAGAATATTTATCGAAGCGCCGCCGATTTGAGTCACCAGACCCTCGCGTGTTTCTTTGTCTTTAAATGGTGCTTGCGTCAGGGCTTTTTCGTAAATAACACTGAAGATTCCTTTTGTTTCATCATTCAAATTGATGAGAGAACAATCAATAATTTCAGCTGTTGCGGCTTTTTGAATTTGAATTATCGCCAGGGCTGCAGCACTGTCAAGATAGGTGACTCCGGAAAAGTCGATATCCATTGACCTGATCTTTTGTTCCCGGAATAAACTTTTGATATCGTCGGTAAAAGAGGAAAGGTTTTTCAGCCCTAATTCCCCCGTGAGGCAAACGATTAGTTTTGATTCTTGTTTTTTTGAGGATATTTGATAGCGTTTTTGCCAGTCTTGCTTTACTTCCATCATAATGAACAGGTAATTCCGGCCGAAAAAAGAATTAGTCACCTCGCAGCAAACTGTCGAGGTATGCAATGAGCGTCATTATATCGCGAGCGAGCTCACGAGAATCAACGCTCGTCCCGCAGCAGCGGGATTAATAATTCTAAAATACTTTAAAGTAGTTAACGCTTTTGCCGCCAGTTTGTCAATGTCAAATTGCAGGATACTTTTTCACATTTCGTTCAATGTCTTTTAACATTTTATTGAAAGAAACACAGAAGAAAGGGCCGAATTATGTTTATCCG
>JANYAY010000059.1 GCA_025361065.1 Deltaproteobacteria bacterium | reverse complement strand
TGGATAACTCTCACATGGGGGAGGGAAACTTTCTTCTGATAACAGCTTAATAATATAGATGTTTCAATGAAAATATTAAAGAAATTTTGACATTACGTAATCAATCAAAAGGAGGCGAACCAATGGCTAAATCAAAAGATGTGAAAAAGGACGCAAAGAAGAAACCAACAAAGACGCTGAAGGAAAAGAAAGAAGCAAAAAAAATGAAGAAAAGCACCAAAGACTGATAGTAAATAAATATTTTTTATGGAGGCGGGATGGTAAATCCCGCCTTTCGTTTGCTCGGGTTCAAAACTAATTAAGGAAGCAGCGAATTCAAGCTTGGAACCGTAATGTTTATCCACGTTATTAAAAGTATAAAAAATGAAGAAATATATTATTTTTGTTTTAAATTTCATTATTATTTTAGCGGTTAGTTCAGCTGTCCTGGCTGCCACTGCCCTGGAAAAAGATATGGTTGCCCTGGATAAGATCTATATTGCAGCGTTGTCTGTTACCAATCAAGATGACCGGAATATGTCGAAAAATGCCATGAAGCTGCTGGTGCCCCAATGGCAGGCGTTTAACAAAAAACATTTCCGTGACTTTAGTAAGGATAAGAAAGCAAAAAATAGTTTTGCCAAGATCAGCCGGATGATCGACGATGCCGCCCGTATTGTGCGGCTCAACGGGCAGCTGACTGACGCCCACGAGTCGCTGGAAGGAGTGAGAATCACTCTTCTCAAATTGAGAAAAAGAAATTCTATTGACTATTACATAGATTATTTAACGAAGTTTCATGAACCTATGGAAAAAGCCGTCCTTCTGGCGAAAGGTAAAACTCCGGAGACTTTAAGCAGCCAAAATATCAGCACGATCAAGAATTTATTTGCCGAATGTCTGCGCGACTGGGAAGCCGTAAAACAAGCAAAATTTGATAGTGATCTGTTTAATTTCCCGCCGGAAAAAGATAAGAAACGTCAAGAATATATCGAAGCCGAGACACAGGCGCTGGATAAATTAAGGACGGTACTGGAGGGTGAGAATAAGGAAGCAATAATTAAGACCACCATGGCTATCAAACCGAACTTTGCCAAACTATTTATAATGTTCGGCGATTTTGCCATGATCAAATAGTATCTTTTTAGTTTCAATTTTAATCAAAAAACAATGGTCAAATCATTGACTGGGAAGTACTTTATGAAAATTATATTTCTGGGAGCAGCAAGGACCGTTACCGGCTCTTGTTATATTATTGAAACGGGAAATATCAGGTTTGCCGTTGATTGCGGAATGTTTCAAGGTACTACGGAAATTGAAAAGCGCAATTGGGAAACAGATATTTACGATCCGACCCATATTGATTTTTTCATCATCACTCATGCCCATATCGACCACACGGGACTTCTGCCCCGTATGGCGCAAAACGGTTTTCACGGTCCTGTTTATGCAACCGAGCCGACGGGAGATTTGTTGAAAATATTGCTGCTCGATAGCGCCCATATTCAGGAAGTTGAAGCCGGTTGGAAAAATAAAAAGATGCAGCGCAATGGACGCCTGCCTGATATTTTACCACTGTATTATTTGAAAGATGCCGAAGCCGTAGGTCCGCTGGTTAAAACCAAAGCTTATGATGATACCTTCAGCCCGGCACCGGGAATAAATGTAAAATTTCAGGATGCCGGCCATATTCTTGGCGCGGCTATCCTGGAAGTATTTATTGAGGAAAATGGCACATGCACAAAGTTGGTTTTTTCCGGTGACATTGGCCGCCGCCACCAACTATTAATGAAAGACCCCTGCACAATCAGCGATGCGGACTTCCTTTTTATGGAGTCAACTTACGGCAACCGCAATCACAAGGGTGAAGAAGACAGTCTCAATGAACTGGCCGGTGCGATAAACTACAGTTACTCCCGGCGCGAAAAAGTTATCATTCCCGCCTTTGCAGTGGAGCGAACTCAGGAGATTCTTTATTCGCTGTATCTTTTGCACCGTCAAGGGAAATTGCCGGAAGACATGCCGGTCATTCTGGATAGTCCTTTGGCGATTCAGGTAACGGAAATATTCCGGCACTACCGGTCGTACCTTGATGGGGAAACGCAGAGCCTTTTGAAAGATGGTGAAGATCCTCTGAATCTGCCGCAGCTTAAGTTCTCCTTAACAACAGCACAATCCATGGAAATTAATGAAATGCAAGGTCCGGCGGTAGTTATTTCCGCAAGTGGTATGGCCAATGCCGGCAGGATCAAGCATCATTTGCGGCATAATTTATGGCGTCCGGGGGCAAGTGTTGTTTTTGTCGGTTTCCAGGCGGAGGGCACGCCCGGCCGTAAGATCGTCGATGGCGCAAAAAAAATCCGTATCTTCAGTGAGGATATCGCTGTCAATGCTAAAATATTTACCATCGGCGGTTTTTCCGCTCATGCCGGTCAGGATCAACTTTTAGATTGGCTGAGTAATTTCCAAAATAAGAAAATGCAAATATTTTTAGTGCATGGTGAATTGTCAGCGCAGGAATATCTGGCGGCTGCGATCAAGGAAAAATTTGGTTTTGCGGTGGATATTCCCGAATATCTGGAAGAAATTCAATTGAACGTGGATACTCAGATAGAAACTGTAAAAAAGCCCGGGGTATCAGAGCCGCAGGTTGATCTGACTGCAACATTGGATGATCTGAAAGTAAAAATCGAGTACCTCAATAATATAAAGCAAAAAATTCAACAATTATCACTTACCCGGAAGGCGGAAATCAGAGAATTACTGCAGGAAGCCGACCGGAATATTGCTGAAGTGAAAGCACGGTTATAAAAGCCTAATCCATTTTAACGTATCTACGCTTAATCAGAATGTACGCTTTGATATTATCGCTGATTAAAAATGGCATAATTATGTCTATTTGGTAATTTTAATTTCCGGATGGAAAATAAGCGCCATTTTCTCCAGGGCATCGATTATGCGCGGTGACGCCCGGCTGATCAAATCGGTTTCCACAGGATATATCTGATTGTTTTTTACCGCCGGTATTTCTTTGAATTTCTGCCAGAAATTTTTTACTGTGGCAAATTCCCTGTCATGAATCATCGGAGCAAAAAGAATGATGTCCGGCGCTCCGGCCATAATTCCTTCGGCGCTATAGCGGGGATAACGGGCTTTGTCGGAGCCGGCGATATTAATGCCACCGGCCAGGACTATTACTTCATTAATCAACGTGCCGGGGCCGGCAGTTATTACCGGATCAAGACCGATCTGGAAAAAAATGCGGGGTTTTGTCTTCCCTCGTGTTTGCGCCTGAACATTGTTTAAGCGTTTTTGGAGCCGTCCCACAAGTGACCTGGCGTTCTTTTCCTTGGAGGTAATTGCACCAATATGGAGAATGCTGGTGAGTATCTCCTTTATATCCGAAGGATTTGTTACATAAACAACCAGGCCGACTCTCTCCAACTGCTGCACAGTATCTTTTCTATTGCCGTCAGCCGTGGCAATAATCAAATCGGGTTGCAGCGAGACAATCTTCTCGATAGAAGGATTGATGAATCCGCCGACCTGCGGTTTTTGCTTAGCCTGGGGGGGCCAATCACAGAAACTTGTAACACCCACCACTTTATCTCCGAGATTCAGGGCGTAAAGAGTTTCCGTTATTCCGGGAGCCAGAGAAACGATCCGTTGGGGAATCTTCTTAATGGTAAGCCTGCGGCCAATTTCATCTTTTACTTCCCCGGCAAAAGATGCACCGGAAAAATTAGCGAGAAACAAAGTAAGAATAAAGATAATTAATGATTTTCTATGCATGGTCTGAAGGGCTCTAAATTGTTTTCCCGGATAAACAGGAAAATCATTCGATAAGTTTGTAGCGAAAAGAGGCAACTATATGCAAGCGCGCCAGACCGTAGCTATCCGGTAACGGCTCAAAAGGGGCAGCTGCCTTGACAATGCCGAGTGCGCCGGCGTCCAGCAATGCAGACCCGGAAGATGATACAAGATTCGCTTCGACGAGGTTGCCTCCGGCATCAAGGGACATCTTTACGACCACTAATCCTTCTTCATTATCGTCATAAGCTTTCTGGGGGTATTCCCATATTTGTAAAATCTTTCTCTTAATTTTGACCAAATAGGAGACATACTTAACATCACTGCTGCCCAGATTGACGGTTTCCTCTCTAACGCCCTCAGTGCTGACATTTTTGGCTTCTTTGTTTGTCCTGGAAGCAAGGGATTTTTTTGCTTCTTTCTTTTGCTCTTCGGGAAGTGATTTATCCGGGTCCATCCCTTTGATATCGACAGTAAATATTTCTGCAGCTCTGACATTATCGCGCAAATCAATCATGCCGGAGGCCGAAATCAGCGCAATATGTCCGATAACAGATATAATGACCGGCCAGAATATAACTTTTTTTGAATCCATATTTATCTACCAGAATATAATCATATACGGCATTGGCTACAAAATCAACAATATGATGGCCGGGAAATTATGAGAGATTGAAAGCCGGTCGCTGTACTTCCCCGGCATTTTCACAGGCCGTGAGGACGCACGTCTTTCTTCGCCCTGTCGATTTTGCGGGCACCGGCTGCCGCAGAGATCGCCGATTCGAGCGAGGCTGCGTGAGGGAGCTTTTCGAGCTTGAACTGCAAGAAGACACCTTTGCCAAGATCTTCGGGAGGGCGGACTAACAGGTGGAGTGCTCCATAGCCGAAGAGAAGCCCCAGCGAATTCTGCTTGACCTTCATTGCCTCCAGCGCCTCGAGGTCCAGGAGCAGGGGTTTGCTAAACCGTCTGGCGAACACTACGCGACGGTCAGTCACGAAAATCACCGGAGAGTGCAAAATGTACCCCGCAAAGCCTCCCAGCAACGGAAATGCGGGAATGGCGAGCAGGCGAATGAATCCCGGTTCCACAACCACTGAGAATACAACAAGCGCCAGAACAACAACTGAAATAAACACAAACATATACAACGGCAATAAACGGGGCCGCGTGAGGTGGCGGACGCTTTCCCGAGGCGTCAACAGTCGCGCAGCATAGGCCGGCAACGCTGGAACCATCACTTGCCGAGACAAAGGCACCTCCTGACATCAACGAAAGTAGGTTCGCCCAAGATTGCAATCAACCGGAGTAGCGATCGGCCGGATTGATTTTGTTATCTGATTTACTTATTTTTTGATTCATCTTTTATATTTTCCACCACCTGGTGAACATCACCAAGACATCACTTGCCTTTTGGATTTTTCACCGCACAATTACAGCCACCAATGCTTTTTTCTTTTTTGATCTTTCCTAAGATTGTTGAGTAACCATTTTTATCAAAATCTTTTTCAATATCTTTCTTTGTATAATTGAAACAGTAGCATATCAAATCATCATCTTTGAAATGATTCTTATTCTTTATGCTTGGACTTAGTTTGATCATCCTTAATTCCTTATAGATAAAGAAACGATCAGCCGGAGCTCAGCGAGCGGCTGGATTGACGGGTTGGCCGTTATTTTATTTTCTCTTCTGTTTCCTTACATTCGGCAATCACACTTTTCGGAATAAACCTTACCGCCAGCCAGATAAATAACGGTACTATAAGCAAGTCATCGAGATGCCCTATCACAGGGATAAAGTCTGGGATCAAATCTATTGGAGATACGGCATACGCTATTGCGACACCGAGAAAAAATTTTGAGAAACGCGGTGTTAGCGGATGTCTGTATACACGCTTATAGAATTCAATCTCCTTCGAAAAGCGCTTGACTAAATTACGTAAATTTTCGAATGGTTTCATTTTCGGCCAACATGGCGATCACCTGCCCGCTCTACTTGCCGTCGGCGAGGCGATTGGTTCCCGCAAGTATGTCCTGCTGCATGATCTGCTTCACCTTACCTGGCTCCTCGAACATGGGGCTATGAGCAGAGTGCTCAAATGTATAAAACCCCTTGATTGGCGCTCGTAGTTCATCAAGATATGCTTTGGCGAGCGGGTAGGAGACGGTGTAATCGTACTTGCCATGGAAGAAGTAGACAGGCAGGTCAGCCTTTGGCAATTCTCTTGTCAGGTCCACGGCGATCATCTTATCCCACAAGATCCTGTCCGCAGAGAACTTGCCTCGCCATATAGCAAGCTTTTCGCCTAATGTGTACTCCCGGCATAGCCAGGACGCCAGGAAAACCCCGGTGATGACGGACCTCATTTCACGTGTCGTGCCGACGCCAAGGCCGTGCATGGCCTTGTCACGCACCTTCATGTACGAAGCCGGCAGGGGGATTGTCATTGTGGCCGGTCCGGCTTCGAGTTGTCGTACCATTTGCTTGTTTCCGATCTCTCTGTACGTCCGCAGCATGTATTCGTAAGATAATGTTTCAGATTTGAGCTGATAGGACATCTGGCCAACGCCGATGTAGGCGGAATAAAGTTCAGGCGCCCGGGCAGCCGCCTGTATTCCAATCAGACTTCCCCCTGAGTGCGCCATAAGGAAGATCTTGTCTTTGTGGAAGCGATTACGCAGGTATTTTGTCACTTCAATTGTGTCAGATATGGACTGTTCCATGGTCATTGTCTCTGGCGGGATGTTGGCACTGTAAGAGAGTCCTGCACCGCGACGGTCCCACCAGCAAACAGTGAAGTATTGTTCCAGACCTGTAGGATACTTCTGTGTGAGGAAGTACTCGGGCATAGCCGTCCCACCGTGAATGAATAGCAGCACCGGATTGCCGATATTTCTCCCCACGATGAACATTCCTTGTTGCACACCGTTGATTTGCACATGAATCTTCTCTGAGATGCTGCCTGCAAGTGTCTTTCCGTTCCCAGCGAGGAAAGGTCTCGGTCTTCCTGGGCTGAGCGCCAGTAGCACCCCCAACAGAATGAGTATGGCCCCTAGAAAAATAGAGACTATGATCAACACAATACATCCTGCTGTTCCGATTCGCGCCATGATGATTTCCTTCTATTCCGTAGACCATTCAACCGACGTCGGAGTTCGCAAGTACTTCAACACCAAACAGGCGGTTCATTGTCCCCCTGAGTCGACAACAGTCAGAACTCCTGCGCCGGATAGCGAAAAAAACCTCCGGGGCGCAGCGACCGGCTATATTGCCCCTGGGCTTTATTTCTTGGGGAAGTACTTAACCCTGCTAATATTTTTAAAATCCGAATCCTGGGTCCATATAATGGCTTTGAATTCTTGAGCCGTTGCGAGAATGATGCTGTCCGCCATTGGAAGTTGATGCTCCAGGCTCAGCTTTGACGCTGCGATTGCCAGTGGCGTGCTTAAATCTACAACCTTTCCTTTTTGCATAGCAACGACCACCTGAAACGCTTCATTCTCACCGGACTCACGCAGAACAACCTTGAAGACCTCGTATATCGTTATTACTGGAACAACAAGTAAATTCGAATCACTCAGCGGCGTGAGGAAATGCTTGGCATTAGGCTCATCGGCAAAGTATGCCAGCCAGCCGGAAGAATCTACAATATTCATACCCTGTCTTCCTCTCGTTTGAATTCAGTATTTATGCCCTTGAGAAATCCGCGAAGTTCTTTAATATCGCGTTCCGGGATAAGTTCAATGCGACCGGCATATTCAACAATTTGCATTTTTTGGCCTGGATGAAGCTTTAATGCCTCCCTAACGGTTTTAGGTATAACAACTTGATATTTGGGTGATAAGGTTACTGAATGCATACTAGAACCTCCATCGATCTATTTTGTGCTACGATATCACGATCGATATGGTTTTGTCAATTATATTGATGTCCAACGAAAAGCTAAAGCCGGAGCAGCCCGGCGGGCTGTGATCGGCTTCAGCGGCGGGTTAGCCGTTTTTGATTTTTATATCACCTTCTATGTAGCGGTGAATGATGCTGGAAATAAGCGTTTGATACGGCATGCCCATCTCCATAGCTTTTTTTTGAATACCAACAAAGTCATGGTCATACAGACGAATCGTTATACGCCTGTCTTTTTTAAGTGTGTTATTTGCCGCTGTCTTAATCGATTCTATTTCTTTTTTTGATGGCGTAGCAAGCTTCATCTTGCCCTTTTCTAAAGCATCAAGAATATCTCTTTCTTCTTTATCGTATTTCATTTTGATTCTCCTGTTCTTCTTTATACATCTTTGTTGCTTTCCTGCCGGGTATTATTGTTTTTAAAAAAATGTAATCCTTTTCAAGGACATATGGAACGACATAAATATAACTATCGACAATAACAAAATACAGCTTTTGTCCGGGATAGTTTGACAGGTCGGGATGATCAGTTACTTTCCAGACATCTCCTCGAGAAAGATGAATGATTATTTGCTCGAAAGATATTTGCCGTTCTTTTTTTAACCATTCATTTTTTGCAGGATTCCACTCGTATTTCATGATTCAATTGTACATCATTTGTATGTACACATCAAGGGATATTTAACAGGGATATTTTAATATTTTAAGGATAACGACAAGCTGAACCGGAGCGCACGACCGGCTGTAGCGCCATGTTGGCTGGTTTATTTTCTGGCTTCAACCAAATTTCCGTTAATGAATTTGTGGATAATGCTGGATACGTAAGTCTGATAGGGCAAGCCTTCATTGGCTGCCTTTTTTTGTAACTCAAGAAGATCTCTTTCCGAAATCCGTATATTTAACCTCTTATCCTTGCGTAACGTATTACGTGCATAGGACATTAATTCTTTTTTTCTTTTGGGGAGGTCTTTCACTGGTACCCACTCATCTTTCTCGAAACTATCGAGAATTTCTTTTTCTTCTTTCGTTAATTTCGTCTTCATGATTTTTCTCCAAGATATCTTTGTGTTGCCTTCCTACTTGGAATGATGGTTTTCAGAAATAGTTCTTCATCATTCTCGGCATAAGGAATGAGATAGGCGTAATTGGCAATATTGATAACTATAATTCGCTGTCCGGGATAATCTTTCTGATTTGGATGCAGGTAGTCATCTAATATGTCACCCCTTTCAATAAAAAACACCACATCTTCAAAACAGATGCCCCGAGACGACTTGAGCGCGACGCTCTTTTCTGTGCTCCAGTTTATGCTTTTCATGATTTTATATTAGCACATTGTGTGCATTATGGAAGCACTTATTTAAGGCCGAGCGCAGAAATCACCCGGAGCGCAGCGCCCGGCTGGATTGCTTTTGTTGGGCTGTTAATTTTGGTAAGCGGGCAGCCTCTGCATGTAGCGTTATACCCAGGGCGCCAATTACTTTAAGAATAGTATCAAATCCCGGACTCCTTTCACCGGATAGAGCTTTATATAAACTTTCACGTGACAACCCGGCATCTCGTGCTACTTGTGACATGCCTTTAGCTTTTGCAATGTCGCCCAATGCCTTTGCAATAAACGCAGCATCACCGTTTGATTCCTCGATGCACATTTCCAGATAAGCGGCCATTTCGTGAGGTGTACGAAGGTGCTCAGATAAATCATATTTTGTGGTAACTGTTCTTGCCATAATTAACTCCTATAAATTTCTTGCTAAGCGAATTGCAGTTTTAATGTCTTTTGCTTGTGTACTTTTTTCTCCACCAGCCAGCAGGATAATCATTGTGCGCTCACGCTTAATATAATAAATCCGATAGCCGGGACCATGATCAATGCGCATTTCCGAAACTCCTTCACCTACAGGCTTAACATCTCCATGATTGCCCATAGCCAGTCTCTCGATTCTTGCATGTATTCGCGCACGACCACGCACGTATATCTTGCAGACTATCAATCCACTTGGCGAATATTTCGGTTTTGCGAATTTCAATCATAAGATAATAGTAGCCCATTGGCTACACTTTGTCAATAGATTCTTGGATGAATTATGCTGCCCAAACGAAAAGCTCACCCGGAGCGGCCCAGCGGGTTGCGCTCGGCTTTGGCGTCTTGTTATGTGACATTTAGAATACCTCTGCATTTTGGAAAATTTGGACATCCCCAAAATTGCTTTCCAGTATTTTGACCATTTTTTGCTTCTCTCAGCACCATGGGGCTACCACACTTTGGACAGATATTTTTCTTCTTCTTTTCGCTTACGATATAATTGACATGTTTTACATGCTCCCTGTTGGTTTTAAATGAGCGCATCAACATGCCGGCACTGATTTTATTTAAGATTGCGTCAACCTCTGCTTCAGAGAGGACAAGCTGTCTTTTTGATTTGATATATCGAACATAACCACGGCCATATGTAATATTTTCCGGCATTTCTGTTTTAAAAGTACTATCTCCCACAAAAACAACCAACGGATGAACCTGCTGATCACTCAGCTCAAGCAGGGATTCAAGAGTTTTTACGTGTTTGTAATTTTGGTGCAGAGGGTTTTGGAAATTATTTGAATGCCTGTATATTTTTTGAGTCCATGTCTTCTGATTGGGGCCACCAAAAATCCACCCCTTCATATTTTTTGTTTCAACTACAAATATGCCATATCTTGAAACTATTATATGATCAATCTGAGTCGTTCCGTCTTCGGTTGTTAATGTCACATTCTTGATGAGATGATACACACGTTTATCTAATAATATCCTTGCAAAGACGTTTACAATGAATTCTCCTATCACCCCTTTGAACCAGGCAGATTTCAGTATAATTACTAAAATAATGATTGGAATCAAATACCATAACTTGCCTACGACTTGATTTATAACCGGAGATAAATCCATCCTAAATTTTCACCTTTCCCACATAACGACGAGCTAACCGGCGGCGGGCTCATCCCGCCGTCCGGTTGAGCGACTGGTTATATGGTAATTCAAACCATGACTTCTTCCACGGGACGACGATAGGATTTAGGCATAGGGTTTGAGTAACCTATTCGCAGTAATAACAGCGGTTGCTCGTCCTTCAGACCCAAGTGTTTTTGAAATTTCGTTCTGATTTCTATTTCTTCGCAAGGCATATTCATGTGGGCATGCTTAATGTTGAGAGAAGTGGCTTTAAGCACCACACGTTCAAAACTTCGACCCACATTAATCCATGATTGTTTGTCATTAGATTCAGCAATAAATAACGCCACGCCTGATGACCCACGAATGAGTCTTTCGCATTTGTTTGCTTCACCATTAGGTGTAACAAGATTATTAAGAATAAATCTTCCAAACCATGTTGGAACATACGGTAAACCCATGGAGGCAGAGTTTAACCCGTCACTACTAGTAAGTGCATCCTTCTTATTGAAACGAATCCAACTGATTAATTCATTGACGAACGATTTATTTCGAAATTGTAGTACATTTCCTTCTTTTACAAATTCTATGATAGGTTCAATTTCCCTTTGCTCGGTAAATAAGATAAAAGATACTTTATCCTGATGACTTACTTTTTTTAGCTTCTCCAAGTCTTCCGGAGGAATTGGGCGTCCATCATATTTACTTCGGGTTGCTTGCCGATTTGGAATGGTATTAAAGAGAGCGGGATCAATTTCGACCTTATCTTTGTTAATCGTTATTTTAATACAATCTTTTTCTTCAGTAGGCGGAAAATATTCAACCTTGGCACTATAGCCCATGTGGTTTGCTGCAATAATTAGATTTTCTAGAGCACATCCTATACTAATAAACAAAGCATGATCATCTGGGTCAACTACCTTAAGTCTTCGTGAGTAATCGGGATAAATTAGAAAAGAGTTATCTTTGATTGAAAATTTCCACGGTTGGGTATTGTGGCCAGAGGGTGCAAGTGTGGCATAATAAATAATCTCTTTAAATTGATTTTCCATAATTTGATCTCCAAAAATGATTTTATGTTCTCCCACGAAATGGTAAGAATAAGTCTTTAATTCCTAAACCGCCACGGAAAGCAAAAATGAAATACATTAGTGTAAAAGAAGTATCGACAATACCGGTGAACCAGAATGTGGAAGGAAAATCTTTATAAAATAGCATGTAAAGATAAAGCTGGATTACATAGAACACTCTGCCTATAATCAAACAGCCGACAACAACAATATATCTCCGGATATTAAAAGACGACATAAATTGCAAGTAAGCGAAGCAGAAAAAGAAAGATGCTAGGAAAACGGTATAAAAAGAGTGAGATGGAGGGTTGTCGATTGATCGACCTGTTCCAATTACAAAAAGATACAGAATGCCAGCTATCGTATCCCATATTCCGCTTGCAAAAAATGTTATCGCTAATGGTTTTAGATTATTATTTTTATCCATCGATTAATCAACCTTCAATAGCCATATAACGGCGAGTGCGGATGCGCAACTCGCCGTACGGTCGCGCGCAGCGCGGCCGCACGAAAAGCTGAGCCGGAGCAGCCCAGCGGGCTGCGATCGGCTTTAGCGACGGTTTCGGTGTGCCTGTCGAGTACGACCATGATTTACGGCGCAAACTCATACTGCACATCAATGAGATTGCCTTTCCAGACAACTTGCAACCCTCCGGCATCGTACCAGCCGACCTCGCCATATGTGGGTACGCGCATGCCCGATCGTACCTCATAATTTCGGAAGTGACCCTCCCATGGCACCTGCTTGTATCCCCCATCGAAGCGACCGAAGCGACCGGCGCTGTAAATGCCAGTTACCTCCCCGCTTTCGTTAAATCGAAACTCCAGCGACACCGTCGTGCCTCGGTCTGTCAACGTTGCTAGCGCCGCCCGATCATTGATCGGTGTCCACAGAACGCCAGACTGAGGTAAGAGGGCGGTGGGATACCAGACCGCCTCGGCCAAGTACCTGTGTAATGCACCCGAGTTGAGCTCCGGTGCGCCAGATTCTGAGGCCACAGCGAAGGCCGATAACAGGCTTAATCTGCCTGAGCCAGTTCCGGTGCTGTAGCTGTCAAGAACACGCACGTGGGTGGCCAGTGGCATCACAACTTTGGCATTCCAGACGAAACCAGCTGCAGCCGGCACAGCGATTTGACTCGCAGTGAATGAATGCCAGCTGTCGGTTGTTGTACTAGTGCGTAACTCACCAGCTTGACGCATCTTTGCTACCTTGATTCGCTGTTGCCCATCAGTTAGAGCGTACCTGAAATAGCGGACAACGGGAGGCGGCAGCTCTGCAAAGGAAGAAAACACGACCGGCCCGACAACTTGCAGCGATTCGCTCTGCAGAAGCGTTGTTATGAGCCGATCCGCCTTGGTGGTTTCACGGCTCTGTCCGATAATAACCGCTACAGCAGTACCGAAGAGGATGAAACCACACGCAATGACTATCCATTTGCTCATCATAATTTCTTTTGTTCCTTGTACGCCCAACGAGCCTGTAGAAAAACGCATTTTTGCACAGTAATAATCTTCCAACAAGCTCGGATTTTTTCAAATCGTTAATTTTTTATGTTCGGTCTATTTTTTCCGGTAAATATTTTTGTATTTAATTCCGTTTATCTGTTTTT
>JANYAY010000058.1 GCA_025361065.1 Deltaproteobacteria bacterium | reverse complement strand
AACCTGAATGCAAAGCGGCGCCGAGTCGCCGCACTCCATATTTTTGGGAGTGCGCAGGCTTGACTGCACTTTAATACCGGTGGCCAGACGCCGGATCAATACCAAAAGCAAAACCTGAATGCAAAGCGGCGCCGCGTCGCCGCACTCCATGTTTTTTGGAGTGCGCAGGCTTGACTGCGCTTTAATACCGGCGGCTAGACGCCGTATCAACAGAAATGCAAGGGTTGAGACCAGCAGGGAACCGCGGCGAATGCGTGGGCATGCCGGAGAGCAAGGTTCAAATTCGTCATTTCACTATTTCCGTTCCTATTCCTGTGTCCGTAAATATTTCCAGAAGCATCGCATGTTTGATACCGGCGTCGAGGATGTGGGCCTTCTTGACTCCCCCCTTGATGGCCCTGACACATGCTTCCGCTTTCGGTATCATGCCGGAATTGATGACTTGATCTTTGATAAGGTGCTCAACATCAGAAGACTTCACTGTATTGTAAAGCGTTTTTGGATCATTCTTGTCTTTCATGATACCCATGACGTTTGTCAGCAGGACGAACTTCTCGGCTTTGAGCTTTGCCGCGATCGCGCTGGCCACGTCGTCCGCATTCACGTTATATAACTCTCCGTTCCTGTCCTGACCAAGCGGATAGATAACGGGTACCATATTGTCCTGCAAAAGCCTTTTTACCACCGTCGTATCTACGGATGTAACCTCTCCTACAAATCCGAGGTCATAGCCGGGTGTCAGCTTCTTCACTGTGATCAGGTTGTTCTCACTGCCGCTCAGACCGAACGCCCGGGCACCCATTCCTTTCAGCTCGCCGACTATCTTCTTATTGATGATGTGCAGGGCCTTGTCGATGATCCAGATGGTGCGATCGTCGGTATAGCGCCGGCCATTAATGAACTTCGGTTCCATACCGGCCTTTTTCATCATCTTAGAGATGAACGGCCCGCCGCCATGTATGACAACCGGGTGCATCCCGGCATAGTTCATGAACATGATGTCCTCGAGTATCCCTCGATCGATGCCCTTTTCATCCACAGCCGCGCCGCCGTACTTTATCACGACGATCTTACCGAAGAACTTTTTTATATACGGAAGTGCTTCTATTAACACACCGCTCTTCTTGATGGCCTCTTTTATCATGTCGAATACTCCGAGTTTATAGTTACGTACTCTTTCAAAAAGTCGCAGGTCCAGGCGGTGGCTGAACCCTTGCCGCTTTTCAGATCCACCTTGATAAATACCTCTTTACCCTTTATATATTTCCTGACCTTCTCCTTATCAAAGGTTTTCATGCTCGACCCTCCGGAGAGGACCTTAGCCGGCCCCAGATAGATATCTGTATTGCCCGGATCGAAATCCACGCCTGCCGACCCGGCCGATGCCGCCACTCGTCCCCAGTTCGGGTCTTCCCCGAAAAGGGCGCATTTGAGAAGGTTCGATGTCGATATCTTCCTGGCGATAATCCGCGCACTCTCATCGGTCTTGGCGCCCAAGACTTTTATCTCGACTAATTTTGTCTCGCCTGCGCCGTCGCCTGCAAGCATCTTGGCGAGCGTTATGCATAAGCCGCGCAACGCTTCGAGGAATACTTTGTAATCTTTGCCGGTTCGCGTTATCTTTTTGTTGCCGGCCAGGCCGTTGGCCATGATGAACAAAGAATCGTTTGTCGACATATCCCCGTCGACCGATATCATATTAAAGGACTCATCGGCAGCCTCCGCCAACGCACCTTCGAGCATCGCCTTGGATATCAATACGTCCGTAGTAATAAAGCCGAGCATCGTCGCATGCTTGTCCACAATCATTCCGGCGGATCTGCCCGCCTTCTTCATGAGCGGATGCAGCATCCCGCCGCCTTTAGCCGCGCCGCCTATCTTAACGACCTTACCGCCAAGCTTAACCTTAACTGCTATCTCTTTCTTCACCGTGTCGGTAGTCATTATCGCCACTGCAAGGTCGCTTCCGCCTTTTGCCGACAGCCCCGCTATCAGCTCTGTCGTCTTCATCTCTATCTTCTTCACCGGAAGCCTGTGTCCGATTATCCCGGTCGAAGCCACCAATATTTCACTCCTGCCCAGTGCCAGACCTTCGGCTATATATCCGGCCATCGCAAGCGCGTCGGCATCGCCCTGACGGCCGTTGGCGCAATTGGCATTACCGCTGTTGACGACTATGGCCCGGTGGGTTTTATTCCTTAAATTCGCGATGCTCAGCTCTACCGGAGATGCCTTAAAAGCGTTAGTCGTAAATACCCCGGCGGCCACGGCAGGTGTCTCGGAATAAAGGAGAGCCAGGTCCGGGTTGCCCGACTTCTTGATGCCGGCCCTTATGCCGCTGGCCAGGAACCCCTTTGGAACAGTTACTCCACCGTTAACGATAATCATATTAGCCTTTTGCTAGTGTTGTACATCAGTAAAATCCTGTCACATCGACCAAGAGATTATGTCGCAAATCACAGGTGCTGATTGTAGCACCTGTGTAATGTCCCCCGCTGGCGGGGGCAAAGGGGTGGATGTTTTTTAAGTGACTGTAATATTAATAATTTACACATTGGCACTCCCTTAGTCCACCTCCGTCACTTCGTGACACCTCCGCCAGCGGAGGACACGAAATGGCAATTTATTCTATTACGACACAGTCTCTTTCGTCGGGACGACGTCTGGATGCCGATTCGCGTGCCCCTCAGGGTATTCACCGGCATGACGGTGTTGATGGTTTTATCTGCTATTGTGACGCGGTCTCGCCTGTCGAGGAACCCATAGTTTGCCGCCTCATTATCCTGATGACTATGGCTTAGCATTTAGATAAGCGCACTATCCACCATTTCGCCGGATATAAAAAGAACTTCCCGCAGTGTAAGAAAAGGTAGTAACACATTAAAATAATGATTAATTACAATGAATTATAATAAAACATGCAATACCTCAGATGCCTCCTTCCAGCCGCATCTAATCCCTTGAAGGGAATGTCGTATTCCAAACTTCAACGGTGAACTCACGCGACCTCACGCGACCTTTAGGAAATCAGTTGAAATTTTAGTCTCCCGACTAAAAATATCTTGACGAGATCTGAATAATGATTTATTGGTCGATCCAATGGTTCACTGTACCAATTACCCGGGTTAGCCCAAAAGGAGATTACGCATGCCGGCCGATACGGTCTTTGCCCAGCCACTCACGCGTTCGCGCCTCAGCGAGGAAATCGTGACCATTATCCAGAAGCAGATCATGTCCGGCGCTGTCGTCCCGGGTGACAAACTGCCGACGGAACGGGAACTGGCAGAATCCTTCAAGGTCAACCGCGCCACAGTGCGTGAGGCCTTGCGTAAACTCGAAAATCTGGAACTCATTGATATTCGCCACGGTGACGGGGTGTATGCAAAAAACTTTCTGGAGAGCGGCAATTTCGATCTTATCAAGGCCTCGTCTACCATAGATGAACGCAACGAAACCATCCTCAATGTTCTGGAAGTGCGCCGGATAACCGTGCCGGAAATGGCCTGTCTGGCGGCGCAAAGGCGCACGGCCGCCGACTTGGCCGAGCTCGAACAAGTCATCTTTCATCAGGGCCTGGCCATGCCGGAGCGCGACATCAGGGTTCACGAGATGATTGCCCGCGCCACCCGCAACCTGGTTTATACCATCATGCTGAACTTCTTTAATCGATTCAATCGCCAGTACTACTACCTTTATTTCAATAGCGAAAAAAATCTCGAGCGATCCCGCAAGTTTCATAGTGACATCTTTGAGGCAATCAAACGCCGGAAACCGGCAGAAGCCCGCCGGATTATGCTGGATGTGCTCCTGTATGCGGAAGAGGCGGTAAAGGAATCTCTCGCCGGCAATCAACCGCGGGTATGATCCCTGCAACACGTTTCGGGATTCATACCCTCCGCTGGCAGCGGGATTGTTCGCTTGACAAATTTCAACACGCGACCTCGCGTAACCTCGTATAACTTTCCGTAACATTCAAGTTATCAGGTTAGGCACTTCGCTTTGGGAATTTGAGTCTCCCCCTAAAATGGAGTATTTATTATGCAAAGGTTTATCGAGAATTACGCAGGAGAGCACTTTGACGTCATTGTTGTCGGTGGAGGGATTACCGGGGCCTCGGTGGCCTATGAAGCGGCCACCCGCGGATTGAAGGTGGCGCTGTTGGAGATGCGGGACTTCTCCTGGGCTACCTCGGCCGCTACCTCCAAGCTGATCCACGGCGGTTTGCGCTATCTGGCCAACGGCGAGATCGGTCTGGTGCGCGAATCATTACGTGAGCGCCGGGTGCTGGAAAATATCGCCCCCAATTTCGTCTATCCCCAGCCCATGATCATAACGCACAACGCCAAGCCCCTGAAAAACAACAAGTGGGCCGTCAAGGCGGGCATGCTGCTCTACGATGCCCTGTCCTACGGCAAGAATTACACCTGGGATGCCGGAAAGCGCATCCCCATGCACCGGACCATTTCCCGAGAAGAGGTGCTGCAAAGCGAACCAAATGTCAGAGCATCAGGCCTCACCGGAGCCTCGGTCTACTATGATTGCACCAGCATTTTCCCCGAACGGCTGACACTGGCCTTTCTCAAGTCCGCCGTGGCTTACGGCGCCAAAGTGGCCAACTACGCCCAGGTCGAGGGATTCGTTATCGACTCCGGGCACAAAGTTACGGGTGTAAAGATCAAAGATATATTCAGCGGCGCCATGCAGACAATCAACGGTACCGTCACTATCAACTGCGGCGGTCCCTGGGCGGATGTCGTACTCGGCCTGACCAAAGCGAACGGCAACGGTTGCGCCGCTCTGCGGAGATCCGAGGGCATCCATATCATAACGGACAAAAGCCTGATATCCGGCAAGTATGTTGTCGGGTCCATGACGCAGTCAGGACGCCACTTCTTCCTCATCCCCTGGCGCGGTCATACACTCATTGGCACCACGGATAAACCCTTCACCGGGAGTCCTGACAAGTACCATGTAACCAGGCAAAGTATTCAGGATCTGATTGATGAGGTCAATAGTTCCTTCGGAGACGGTAAACTCAGTTATGCCGACGTCCGTCACACTTACGGAGGTTTGCGTCCCCTGGTGGAAAACCAGACGGAGGAGACTTACACCTGCTCGCGCAAATATGAAATTTATGATAATAAGGGCGACGGGTTCGACGGCCTGATTACGGTCGAAGGCGGCAAATTTACCACCAGCCGTAAACTGGCTGAGAACTGTCTCAAAATAGTTACCGCTAAACTGGGGCGCCCGCCGGGTCGGAGCGTTACAGCCGGACATCATCTGGCCGGGTGTGACATTCAGGACATGAATGCCTTTGTCCGTGACGTCCACCGGGACAACAAGGATTTCAGCGCGCCGACGCTGGAGTACCTCAGCCGCAACTACGGCACCGAATATGCACTGATCCTCAAGCTGGCCCGCGAAGATGCGACGCTCACCGAAACTCTCAATGCCGACGGCGAGATCCTGGCCCAGGTCACGTATGCCGTACGATATGAAATGGCCCGCACTCTGTCCGATATCGTCATGCGCCGTACGGGTATCGGCACACTGGGCCATCCCGGCAAGGAAGTATTGCTTAAAGTAGCCTCTCTGGCAGCCCGGGAGCTGCACTGGGATGCAAACCGGATGGAACAGGAAATGGCGGCAACCACCGAACTGCTCACGCTGCCGGAAGCATAAGCGGCAATGCAGGAGTATGCTGAACCCTGCAAAAACGCCGGACATCGGCAACACGGGAGAAATATTTATAAGGGGAGGATAGGCTCATGAATTTCAAACCATTTCGGCCTGACTGGACGGAAAAGGCCCCGGCGCCGGGAACGTTTCGCTCCATTTTCAAATACGGCGATCCTCACTATTTCAAGCATCCCAGCGACGCCTGGTATAAAATGATGAAGCAGGATTTCCACCTGAGCGATGGTGATTTCTCCGCCAGACAGTCGGAGGGTCTGATGCCGGTGGTGTTAAACAGGCCATCCGGGCTCCAACCCGAACAGATCGACGCGCTCAAGGCCATAGTCGGCCCGGAAAACGTGGCCCAAGATGATTACAGCCGCGTCAAATACGCCTCGGGCAAAACCGCTGAGGAAATTCTGGAGCTCAGTTCGGGCATCATCCGGGAGGTGGCCGATGCAGTGGTGCATCCGCGGGACAAGCATGATGTGCGGAAGATCGTGGAATACTGCGACGCATTGTGCATTCCGCTCACCGTTTTCAGCGGCGGTTCATCCGTAAACTTCGGCTGTCGTCCGGTCCGGGGCGGCATCTCCCTGGTAGTGAGCACGCACATGAACAAGCTCCTGGAAATCAACGAACTCAACCAAACCGCACGCGTACAGCCGGGCATGTTCGGGCCCGCCTACGAGGAGGCCCTGAACCGCGCCCCGGACATCTTTAACACCAGACAGCGCTATACCTGCGGCCATTTTCCGCAGTCTTTCGAATATTCCACTGTGGGCGGGTGGATCGTAACATTAGGCTCGGGTCAGGCATCGACCTATTACGGCGACGCCGGCGATATCGTGTTCAGCCAGGAATATGTGACTCCGGCCGGGGCCTTCAAAACCCTGGATTATCCGGCATCAGCCACCGGCCCCAAGGTAAACGACATCATGAAGGGTTCGGAAGGCGCATTCGGCATCTTAGTCGAGGTCACCATGAAGATATTCCGCTTCATGCCCGAGAACCGGCAACACTTCAGCTTCATGTACCCCACCTGGGAGGCCGCAGTCGATGCCAGCCGCGAAATCATGCAGTCCGAGTTCGGCAAACCAGCCATCTATCGCATCTCCGACCCGGAGGAAACCGACCGGGGCTTGAAGCTATACGGCATGCCGGGTTTCGTTAATACTTACCTGTCCCACCGGGGATTCCTGACGATGCAGCGCTGCCTGAGCCTGGGCAATGTCGAAGGCGACCGTGACTACACCCGCCTGGTGGCGCGCAAGATCAAACGAATCGCCCGTAAATATGGCGCCATTTCCCTGAGCGGTTATGCGGCGCGCAAATGGGAACATACCCGCTATACCGAACCATATATGCGCGAAGATCTGAACGATTACGGCATTCTGATCGACACTTTGGAGGCTGGTGTTACCTGGGATAACCTTCACCGCCTGCATCAGGGGGTGCGCGCTTACATCAAGGGCCGTCCGGATACCATGTGCCTGACCCACGCCTCGCATTTCTATCCCCAGGGAACCAACCTGTATTTCATCTTCATCGCCCGCATGAACAATCCGGACGAGTACCGCGCATTCCAGCGCGGCATCATCGACCAGATCCAGAAATTCGGCGGTTCATTGAGCCATCACCATGGTGTGGGCCGCATGATCGGACCATGGATGGAAACACACCTTGGTCGGGAGCAGATGTCAGTCCTGCGGGCACTGAAAAGGCACTTCGACCCGCACAACATAATGAACCCGGGCGGCCAGCTGGGGCTCGATGATATTCCCGCACGGCGGTGAATCAGCATGGCCTCTTAATCCATTTTACGATAAAACCCGGCAGGTGAACATGAAGAAAACCGAACCTATAGAAAAAACCATAACAGAGGTTATTCTGACAGACACAAAGCGCGGCTTGGCGCAGGCGGTAAGCGAGGTTTTCGAACATTTCGGCGGAGGAGGAAAATTTCTCCGTTCCAGCCGGGATGTCTATATCAAGATCAATGGTGTGGGCTCTGAGCCTTACGTCTACACTGACCCGGAAGTGCTGCGCCAGACCATTCTCTACTTCCGCGGATGCGGAGCACGTAAGGTCTTTGTTATGGAGAACTGCACCCAGGCCAACTTCACACGCCTGGTTTTCCAGAGTACCGGATATCTCCGAATCTGCAAAGCAACGGGCGCCGTTCCGGTCTTTCTGGACGAAACTGCGGCCGTTCCAGTCTTTCTGGAAGGCCTGGAGGAATTCATCGACATCTCGGCCTTTGTGTTGGAAAGACTCCTCGAACAGCGCGATGAAAACTTCTATCTCTCACTGCCCAAGCTCAAGACCCACAGCATGTCCCAGGTGACCTTGTCCATCAAGAACCAGTTCGGACTTGTGCACCAGAAGAGCCGCATCGCGGATCACAACTACCGCCTCCACCAGAAATTCGCGGACATTTACCGTTTACTACGGCCGGACTTCGCCCTGATCGACGGCCTGGTCGCCACCAATCATGGCCATTACCCCACAACGTATAATGCCGGCAAATGCGTGGTGCCCATGGACATCCTCATCGGCGGGCCCGACCCGCTGGCCACGGATGTGGTGGGAGCAGCCCTGATTGGCTTCGGTTTGACTGAGGTCAAACACCTGGATTTATGCCGCGCCACCGGCATCGGCCAAAGCGACATGTCCCGGATCAATATCATTAACCGGCTCTTGTTCGATGAACGCAAACAGAATTTCACCTGCGAACTGCTCGATGATTATCCACCGGACATCGAGTTTTTCAGGGGCAATGAACGCTGCTGCAAAGAGGGCTGCCGCCGTAACACGGAAAGCATTGTCGAGATGATCTATCGCGACCATGACGGCAAAGGCGGTTTCGCGATCCTTATGGGCAAGGGCATTGACAAGCAGGCAGTCGATAATATCAAAGGCCGGGTACATATCGCCGGCAGCTGCGCCGTCCAGGATTACGGTGTTGCTCTCCTGCGGCGCCTGGGCAAGCGCAATGTGACCATGAGTCCCGGATGCAACGACCTGGCGCTGTCAACCGCCGGCCTGTGCAAGCAAATGGGGATCCATCCCCTCCGTTTGTCGAGGGTGGGTCCGGTACGTTCTGCGGCGCTGTTAATTACTGCTAAACTCAAAGGTTCTCAAGCTAATATCGTCCCTTTGATTTAAGGCAGATAGAGGTAAAAACATGAACGACAAGAACTATATCATAGCTATCGATTCCGGAACCCAGAGCATACGCGCGGTGCTTTTTGATCGGCAGGGCACTCAAATCGCTTTGGAACAGGCCGACTATGAACCATACTTTTCCCTGTCGCCCGGTTGGGCTGAACAGCGGACCGAAGATTACTGGGCCAAGCTCTGCCAGGTATGCCGGGGGCTTATGGCTAAGATCGACATCGATCACCGCCAGATTGGCGGGATCGGCCTGACCAGCCAGCGCAGCACAGTCATCCCCATGGACAAGGACGGCAACGCTTTGCGGGCAGGAATTATCTGGCTCGATCAGCGCACAGTGGCGAATTTTCCACCCCTCGGCAAGGCCGTTACCTTCGCCACTAAAATGCTGGGCATGAACGAGGCCATTCGCTATTCGCAAAAGAACTCCAAGTTCCTGTGGATCAAGCAGAACGAACCCGAGATCTACCGCAAGACGCACAAGTTCGTTCAAGCTACGGGATTCTTCGTCCGCCAGCTTACCGGTGATTTTCATGATTCCTGCGGCATGATCGCCGGTATCTGGCCCTTTGATTACAAGGCCATGCGCTGGTATGGTGCGGGATTTGACTTCATCTACAAAGCTTTTGGGATCGAGCGCAGACACTGTGTCGAACTCTACCCCCCGGACAAAATACTGGGACATATAACCCCCCAGGCCGCCCAAGCCACAGGATTGCCGCAAGGATTGCCGGTCGTGGTCGGAGCAGGAGATAAACAATGCGAGCTCCTCGGCGCCGGCGCCATCGATCCGTTCATTGCCGTGATCAGTTTCGGAACAGCCACAGCCATGGAGGTGATCACACACAAATACATTAATGACAGGCAGCTGCGCTTTTTTACCTGGCCTGCCGCCCTCCCCAATGCCTGGGATATTGAAATGTTCATCTATCGCGGTTTTTGGATGGTGACCTGGTTCAAGCAGGAGTTCGGCCACCGCGAGGCCATCGAAGCGCAAATACGCGGGGTGGCTCCCGAGGTAGTGCTCGACGAGGTGATCCGGGAAATACCTCCGGGCTCCATGGGTCTCATGCTCCAGCCATACTGGTCTCCCACGGTAAACAACAAGTACGCCAAAGGGGCGATTATCGGATTCGGGGATATCCATACCCGGGCACATATCTACCGGGCAATTTTTGAAGGCATCTGTTTCGAACTGCGCCGCCTGCAGGAGATCGTTCAGGATAAAACAGGAATCGCCATCAGGGAAATTCGTGTCGGCGGCGGTGGATCGCGCAGCGACGTGGTGGTTCAGATTGCGGCCGACATGTTCAATCTGCCTGCTTCGCGCATGGCGACCTCCGAGATTGCGGCCCTGGGCGCGGCCATGGATGCGGCAGTAGGCACGGGCATGTATGCCACATTTGAAGAAGCAGTAGCAGCCATGGTGCACAAGGGCAAAACCTTTCAGCCCGATCCACACCACCACCGCATTTACACCCAACTGTTCAACGACGCATACAAGAAGTCATTTCACGCCCTGGATCCCATATATCGCCGGATCGCCCAAATCACTGGATACCCCGCTGAGTAGTAATGGTTATCGCTGAAAAACAGCGGGCTCTGATACTTCTAAATTAAGGATAATAGCGAGGCGGCAAGAAGGGGGCAACGAGGCGTATTTTATGTATGCTGAGAAAGCCGACGACCCGGCCGATAAAGATAGAGCTTTGATTGAGAACTGGTAGAAGGATAGAAAAAAGCCCCCGCATCCTCCGGATCGGGGGCTTTTTAATCTTACTTTTCCCGGAGTCAGATTTTCCCCTCCGACTTCAGGGCGGCCTTCAGCTCTTTCTTGAGGATCTTTCCCAGTAGGTTCCTGGGAATCGCTGTCCGGATATCGACGTATTTCGGCACTTTATAAGACGCCATGTTGGCCTTGCACCATTCTTGAAATGCTTCTTGCGTCAGCACCTGACCCGGATGAAGAACCAGGCAGGCCATGACCTCTTCTCCGTAGATCGCATCGGGGACACCGACCACCGCGACCTCCGCAACCTGGGGATGGGAGAAAATGATACCCTCCAACTCCTTGGGGTAGATATTTTCCCCGCCCCGGATGATCATTTCCTTCTTGCGATCAACGATAAACAGGTAACCATCCTCATCGCGGTAGGCCATGTCCCCCGTGTGCAGCCATCCGCCGCGCAGCGTCTGGGCGGTATCCTCCGGCTTATTGAAGTACCCCTTCATGACGTTGTCGCCCCGAATACAGATTTCTCCCACTTCTCCCTGGGGAACCTCTTTGTCCTCTTCGTCCAGAATCATTATTTCACTATCCGCGAAAGGGATTCCGATGGAACCGATTTTCCGGACGCCATTGATGGGATTGGCCGTTGCCCCGGCCGTGCTTTCGGTCAGTCCATACCCCTCGACGATGATCATGTTGAAGGTTTCCTCGAACTTCCGGATGGTCTCCACGGGCATAGGGGCCGCGCCGCAGACACCATAACGGAGCGAGGACACGTCCAAACCCTCAAAACCCGGTGTACTCAGAAGAATCTGATAGACCGTCGGCACGCCACTGAAAATCGAGACGCGATATTTCGCGACGCATTCCCAGAACTCGGAGGCGGAAAAATTCCGGCGCAGGATGATCTGGGAACCTTGAGTCAGAGGGGAGATTCCGGTGATGACCAGCCCGTTGACGTGGAACAGGGGGAGAAAACACATGATGACGTCGTTCTCATCGATATTGGCCAGTAGGCTCGCCTGCCAGGAGTTGGTCAGAATATTCCTGTGCGTAAGCAAAACCCCCTTGGGATTGCCCGTCGTCCCCGAGGTATAGACGATCGTCGACACATCATCGAGGCCGATCTCCACTGCGGGGAGTTCGGCCGACTCCGTCAACATTTTTTCCAAGGGAAGGAAGCGATCATCAGTTGCCCCACGTTCGATAACGTGTTTCAGGGCCGGCGTACCGTCGATAATCTTGTCGATGTGCCCCCGGTAGTTGTGATCGCAAAACACTGCCACCGCCCCCGAATCGTTCAGCAGGTAATGGATTTCTCCGGTCTGCCACCAACAGTTGACCGGACCGGCAATAGCCCCGATTTTGTTAATTCCGAAATAGGTATAGTAAAATTCCGGACTGTTATCCATGAGCAGGCAAACCCTATCGCCTTTTTGGACTCCCAGTTGAAGAAGACCACTTGCCACCCGGTTGCTTTGTTCATCCAGATCACGGTAAGTGATATCACGTTCGTAATAGCGGATAGCGATTCTTTCCCGGTAGCGCTTAGCCTGAGTCGCCACCATTTCCCCGATGTTCGCAAATTCAAATTTCATGTTTCTCTCCTTTCCGTTATTATCAGCCCCGGTATTTAAGAGGCTTTTCTTCCTTCAAAACAGTCCATCGCTTTCTCGGCGCCGGACATTTTCAGAATCCGGTCGAACAAGTGTGTCGGGAGGAGTTTCAGCATCATCGAACTGTATATGCTGTGGGGGGGGAGCATGACGTAGGGTTTCCCTTTTTTGGCGCCGTTGACGATCTTTCTGGCGGCATATTCCGGTTTGAGGACGGGGCTCAAAAGCATGGGTTTAAATCCCTTGAACATCCCCGTATCGATGATATACGGGCAGACACAGGTGACAGTGATACCTTTATGCCCGAATTTTTTGAGTTCCCTGCGCAGGGCCTCAGAAAATCCGACCTCGGCGAATTTGCTCGCGGCATACGCTGAAAGCATGGGCATGCCGATCAAACCGCTGGAAGAGGCGACATTGACAATGGCGCCTCTTCCCTGTGCAATCATGCCACCGATGAGCGCTTTTGTAAAGTAGAGATGTCCCCAGTAATTGATGTTCATCGTCCGTTCCATCTCTTCTATGGTGATGTCGAAAAAAGATTTGCCGACGACGGTGCCGGCGTTGTTGACAAGAATATCGATTTGTCCGAAATCCTTTCGAATCCTCTCGACCGTCTGAACCACAGCCGCCCGGTCGGCGATGTTGCAGAGATAATGAGAGGTTCGGACCTTCCTGGTCGCAACCTCCTGGGCGACACTTTTTACGGCCTGCTCATTGATGTCGACCAGGGCGACATTGGCGCGCTCATCGGCAAAATAGTGGGCCATCAAACGGCCGATGCCGCTTCCCGCTCCGGTGATCAGAACATTTTTTCCTGACAATGGTTCCATTATACCCTCCTTGATATGGCGTTGATATCGATTCCCGCCCGCAGGATGACTTTGTTGGTGGAACCTGTCCGGAGAACGAAGCTGATCCCTGAAAAGCGAAATGATATACCCTTACCATGACAGATCCCATCCAGAACTCAACCCGGGAAAAAAATGGGGTTATCCATAGGTAAAAGCCAAGGGTATCACGGGGCATGCCGAGAAAGGGCGGGATAAGGTTCAATCGAGGGTCATCAAATAGGTGCGAAGGTTGATCTTTTGCTTGTCGATGCCGAGCTTTTGTCGGAGGTTATGACGATGGAATTCGATCGTAGGCAGAGAGATGTCCAGCAGTCCGGCTATCTCTTTGGAATTACGGCCTTCCTTGATGAGGTAAGCGATCTGGATTTCCCGAGGGGTCAAGAGCGTATATTGGGAGGTGAGCCGGCGGGAAAAGGGCGACACGATTTGGGCAAGGCTCGTCTCGATAGCAGTAAGACAGGCCACAAGACCGGCATCGAGACGGTGAGACTTCATTTTGTCGATGCAGGGGAGGATGAGACCACGAACATTTGCCAGGACATTGTCCGCCATGTCCCGCTTGTCTTTCTCTCTCTGGTTCAGGAGTATTTTTAAGGTGGTGTTGAGCTCCTCGAGCTCCCGATTCTTGGTCTCCAGTTCCAATTGACGCCGGCGAATCCCTTCAGTCCTTTCCCGGACCTTCTGCTCGAGTTCATAGCGCGTCTGCCATAGGGCCGTCTCTGCTTCTTTGCGCTGGGTAATATCGCGCGTGACAAGAATGGCCCCCCAAAGACGGCCGTCATCAGTGAACAGGGGATTGGCATTCGCTTCCGTCCAGATGTAATGTCCCGCCCGGTGCCGCGATTGGTATTCGAATTTCAGGGGAGTCCGGTTCGCGATGCCCGCCCGGACGATGGACAAGGTCGCCTCCAGATCATCCGGATGAACCAGATCATAGGCACAGGTTCCCCGGAGTGCCGCGGGTTCGAATCCAAGAACCTTCTCATGAGACGGGCTGACATAAAAAAAAATCCCATCCAGGCTGATCTGACTGACCATGTCCAGGACATGGTCACTGATGAGGCTGTGGACCTTTTCTATCTCGGCCATCTCCGACGAAAGCCTGGGGCTGGAAATGTCAGTATTCTTTCTGTTGCCTTCCGTCATCCTTGCACCTCTCCTGATTTTGCTTATTGACTTATATCCTCAAAGGGGTTGCCGTCAAAAAGTATACACCCAACGAGGTTATAGGGGTTCAGCACCCCACTCAAAAAGTCAAAGCCAGACCTGACGATTTGCCGTTAAAAACAGGAGACGGGGGTAGGTCTCTTGTCTTAGTATCAATCTTAATCTTTTTTCAGATTAATTTTATGGTCAATCCAATGCAGAGCTGCCATTTTCAGAAAATCCTGAACATTAACATCATTATCAATACAATAATGAGCAATCTTTTTATATGCGTCCAGAGGGATTCGTATCGTGGTCTTCTTCATTGATTCTTCATTTTTCTTTTTCATAATTGAAATTTACACTGTTGGCACTTTGCTGTCAAGAAATAAAATATAGACAGCATGCTGTCTATATGCTAAATAGACATAGATAGTTATATGCACAGATAAAGACGTTGAAATAGAGCAAGAAACGAGAGGACTATAAAATGCATAACGAACAAATAGAGCTATGGCAACATCATCACATATTCAATATTGATAAAAAGGCCATTGAAAAACGAACTTTAATTGTTGTGATTATTACCTTTGTCACAATGATTGCCGAAATATTATTTGGTTGGATTTCCAATTCAATGGCATTGCTAGCTGATGGCTGGCACATGGGAACTCATGCCTTTGCCCTGGGAATATCTCTGATTGCATACATCATGGCAAGAAAATACGCAAAAGATAAAACATTTACTTTCGGAACATGGAAAATTGAAATTCTCGGGGCTTACACAAGTGCTATTGTGCTCGGCATTGTTGGAGTGATAATGATTTTTTCTTCTGTGGAAAGAATTATTAATCCTCTGAATATTCATTACAATCAAGCGTTGTTTGTAGCAATTTTAGGATTGTTGGTAAATCTTGTTTGCGCAGCAATTCTCAATAGTGGCGGTCATTCTCATGAACATGAACACAATCATCCTGAAGATGATAAACGTTCTCATCATCAACACAATCATGAAGATTGGAATTTTAAGTCGGCATATTTGCATGTTGTGGCAGATGCTTTAACCTCGGTATTGGCAATTGCAGCATTACTGGGAGCTAAATATTTTAATTTCAATTTACTTGACCCGTTTATAGGAATTCTAGGGGCAGGCTTAATCATTCGCTGGTCATTTTTATTACTGAGGGATACAGGTGGTATTTTGCTGGAACGTGAAGTAGATGATTCAATAGTTAATGAGATAAAAAACGAAATCGAATCCGATGGAGATTCAAAAATAAGTGACTTACATATTTGGAAAATAGCACAAAATAAATATTCTTGTATTGTGGCTTTAGTAACATCAAAAAATTATTCAATTGGAGAATATAAAGCACGATTAAATAAGGTGCATGAATTAGCGCACGTAACAATAGAAATTAATGAATGTAAAAATTAAAGCGTTGCTTAAATGTGCGATGAGTACCGAAATAGGGGTTATGTATGGCAAGACCGGACATATTTATTTACTTCTCACATCCCCCCCCAAGAGAAGTTGACGCCACCACCAGGATATGATTTATTTCCATATGACATGGTTGATCATTCATTTAACACTTCATATCATAACACCTATCGTACTGGCGAGGTTTGCTTTCCCTGATCGATGGATAAGACTTTCCTGTATTATGGTATTGACGATGGTAGTCGATCTGGATCATTTTCTGGCCAATCCGGTCTTTGATCCTCTTCGCTGCAGCATCGGTTTTCATCCCCTTCATTCTTATCCGGCTATTACCGCTTATCTGCTGATGCTCGCCATACCCCAGTTACGATTTGTCGCCATTGGCTTACTGGTTCATATGGGCCTTGATGGATTGGAATGTATTCGCTTGGCGCTGAGCTGCAATGGCTAATCTTACTGTATTATCCGCAAAGATTTGCCAGTATATCTTTTGTCATCTTAATTCCCAAAAGCAGGTTATCGATGGAAATGCGCTCGTCGATGCCGTGCACGCGGCCGACATCTTCGCGCTCCAGGATAAACGGCGCGAAGCCGTAAGCGGGGTAGCCACGCTCCCGCCAGTATCGGCCGTCTGTTGCTCCGGCCATCAAAAGCGGAAACACCCGGGAACCCGGTACGTGCCGCATGACAATATCACGAATCGTCTGATAGAAGCGGTTATCCGGCGGCGCAATCCCTGATGGCGGCGAGCTTTGAATCATTTCGACCCGAATTCTTTCATCGGCTATGCGGCAATCGAGCCAGCGGCGAAACTCCCGGGCATCCGTTCCGGGAAGCAAACGGCAGTCGAGCTCGGCCTGGGCCTGCTCCGGTATAACATTAATCTGGTAGCCCGCTTGGATGACGTTCGGACTGACCGTATCACGTAAAAGAGCGTTAGTGAATTTATCAGCGGTCAGCTTTCCGCCGGCAATTGCCAGAACCGGAGGACAAGACAAATGCCTCAGCAGAAAAGAGGCGGGAAACTTCTGCGTTGCGGCCAGGGACTTAAACATCATCATCGCGGCCGGATCGGCGCATAGTTCTCTTGGTTTCTCAATAATGCGTTGAAGAGCGGCAAGCAGTGTCACATTGGCGCTGTTGGCATGCGGCATCGAGCCGTGTCCCGGATCGCCTGTGGCAATGAGTCTTACCCGATAAATCTGCTTTTCGGCAACAGCAATGGCAAACATAATATCATTGCCAAAAACGCCTTTCAGTCCTCCGCTGCCTTCATCCCAGACCCACTCGGGATCGATTTCTTTTAAGTGATTGTCCACAAGCCAGCGCATGCCGTTATCGCCGCCCGGCTCTTCATCCGGTACAGCCGTCAGGATAATCGGACGACGAAAGCGTACGCCTTCTTTAATCAGTGAATCGAGCGCCAGCAGAAAAATGACGCCCAATCCTTTGGTATCAAGCGTGCCGCGTCCCCAGACAAAGCCGTCGGCAACGGTGCCGCTAAAGGGCGGATAAGTCCACTTGGCCGGATCGGCGGCAACCACATCCATATGATGATTGATCATGAGCGGCTTGAGTTTATCCGCACCGGGAATGCGCGCGACAACGAGCCCGCGGCCCGAGACTGGCTCATATATTTTGATATCCTTTGTTATGCCGCGACTGACCAGTTGCTCATAAAGCCAGGTGGCAGCCACCATCTCATTGCCGGGTGGATTGGTCGTATCAAACTGAACATAACGACTCAATGTTGCTACCGCGTCTTCCGTTATCTTATTATCATCCATCATTTTATCCTTCAGTCTTCACCGTCATACCCAGGCATTCGCCGGGGTTCCCTGCCGGTCTTCGAGCCTTCAGCCTTCAGCCTAATTCCCTTTCCTATTCCGCCAGTATCGCCTCATCCTTCACTTTCTTTAAATCTTCCGGATAGGTCCGGGATGCGATAAAAAATAACACTGCCGCAACAATGCCAAATATGCCGCAGAGCATCACGGCTATACTCAGTCCCTGAGTGCCTCCTCCGAGCCGGTCAGAGACAATGCCCACAATATAAGGTCCCCAGGCACCTCCCAGCATGTATTGCGCAAAGACGGCGAGCCCCATGGAAAGACCCTTATGCGCCACCGGCACAACATCCTGTGAGATAGCGGCGATCGCCGGCATGGCCATTGCCGACAATATGCCGTAGACCACGGCCAGCCCGATGCCCAGAGGACTGAAGCGGGTGAAAACAGCAATTATCACCAGCAATCCACCGAAAAAATAGGCTATGACCGGAATATACATCCGCCCGCGCGGATTTTTCTTTTGCCAGTAATCGGCAAGAAATCCCCCCAGCGGGGCGCCGATGATCGCGGCCAGGCCGATTCCGCCTGTTAACACGCCTGCTTTTGCTTCGGAAATATTCAGAATGCGCATCAGTAAACTGGGCAGCCAGACTAAGACCGACGAAGTCATGAAAACGGCCATGCCCAATGCCAGATAATACCAGCGCATCGTGGGCAGCCGGAAAACATCGACCAGTGCAATAAAAAAGCCTTTCATGCCTCCGGCGTTTTGCGGTTGGTCGACCGTTTTATAATCCTTCATGAAGAAAGCCATAATTCCCAGGATCACACCGGGAATGGCGAAAAAAAGGAAAGGTGTCCGCCAGCCCATCCTGGCGGAAAGAATACCCCCCAGAATCACGCCCGCCGCTGCTCCCAGCGGTATGGCGATATGAAATATGCCCATGGCCCAGCCCCGTTTCTCTTTCGGATACGATGCGCTGATCATGGCCGTGCCGCCGGGCACAAAACCGGCTTCGCCTAAGCCCACAAAGGAGCGCGGAATCAGAACACCGGCGAAATTCCTGGCCAGTCCCGTGGCAAAGGTAAATACGCTCCAGAGAATGGCCATGATGCCGATCGCCTTCCTGCGGCTCCAGCGGTCAACGAGATAGGAGATGGGAAAGGAAAAAAAGGCCATGCCGAGAATCAAGACCGTGGAAGCAAGGCCGCATTGCGCATCAGTCAATCCCAGATCGATTTTCATCGGCTGCAGGATTACGGAGAAGACCTGCCTGTCCATATAATTGACCACATAAAGCAAGGTGCAAACAATTAAGACATAATGTGCCCGCCATCCACCTGTCTTGTATTCCGCAGAGCTGATTTCTTTATCTTTCATCTCCACCTCCCGGGGTTGATAAGGCATTTTTTTATGGATACAGGATAGGCTGAGAAGGTTTTGCCTGTCAATGAAAAACTGGCTAAAAATGCAGTATGTTGTGCCGATGATTGCAGGCAGGGTGTGCAGAGATGGCAAAGCTCCGGATGCGACCGTTTATTTGTTGATGCCTTTTCCCCGTTTACCGGATATCGGGGCATCCGGAACAAAGAGGTTGTTCACTCCGCCCAGCATGAATGATGCCGATTCCTGGGCCATTTGCATGACATCTGCGGAACGGTCCTGCCAAAGCAGGTAATAACAGGCGATGCGCTCATAAATCCCGACAATGCAGACGGCAATCAATTCCGGCGATAATTTCGTCACAAAATGTTTGCCCTGTCCCTCACTGATCTTGATCACGGCATCTTTGATGTCCTGTGTCAGCTTGACAAACACCTGCTTTCTTTGTTCTTCGACTTCCACGCTCTGACCGACCGATTCCCGGAAAAAAATAGCGATTTTCTCCGGATGGCGCAAACAGAAGTCACCCAGAAAGGCATAGGAAATTGTCCGAAAGCTATCGAGGGAAAACTCGGTTTTCTGAAACTCCTCACCCATGAATTTTCTGAGGTCATGACCGATTTCCTGCATCAGTTTGATCAGGAGTTCCTCTTTGTTTTTAAAATAGAAGTACACGGAACCAGTCGACACCTCCGCCAGATCGGCGATTTCTTCAATGCCTGTCGAATGGTAGCCTTTGCGGCCAAACAACTCTTCAGCCGCTTTCAGGATGGTATTACAGCGATTTTCCTTTTCCCGGAGACGCCTCATCGACCGTCTTGGAAGGGCGTCATCATTATTGTTTACCTTAGTCATTTCATACACCTGCTTTAAAAATTACTGAGCTTTCTTTTCTGTGCCCCGACTGACCGGAAAATGGACGTTACGTCGGCCCATCAGCATTGAAAATTCGCCAAAACCAGGGGAACCAGCTCAGCTTATTGCGTTGACGCTCCTATCATATTCTTCGTTTAACATCAAGAGCAGCGAAAAACCTCCATACACTTATGTCCGCATATTTTTCCCCCTGAGCCGATTCACCCCGGCTTCAATCCGTCTCACGCGGGACAAGCGTTAATTCTCGTGAGCTCGCTCGCGATATAATGACGTTCATTTCCTACCTCGTAAGCGAGCCCGCGAGGTGGTTGATCCTGCCTCGCGGATCGTTATGCGACTTCCAGAGTCCTTATGCGCGACAAAATAGCATGGGCGCCCGAGATAATCTCGTTTACGACTGCGGCGATCGGTTTGATCTCATGAATGAGCGATGCCGCCAGACCACAAGCAATGGGGACGCCTTCCGGGTCTCCCTTGGCATACATTTCCCGGCCTATCTTTCCACCAACGATTGTGAGAAGTTCCAGCAGTCCTGCACCACGGGCTTCCATCTCCAGCGCCTGCCCGGTAGCCCGGTTTTTCATGCAGCGCATGGGGTTATTCAGGGTTCTCATGATGAGCGTCGTATCTCTTTCCGTTACCTCGAGATACCGTCTCTTCATCGTTTCATGCATCGTGCTTTCGGATGTCGCCACAAAACGGGTTCCGATGAGGACGCCTGATGCCCCGTAGCACAGCGCAGCAGCGAACCCCCTGGCATCGGCAATACCACCGGCAGCAATAATGGGAACCGAAAGTTCATCCACAGCCCGGGGCAGCATGATCGACAGAGGGACATCATCCATACCGGGATGGCCGCCACATTCAAAACCTACTATGATAATCCCGTCCACACCACTGGCAACGGCTTTTTTGGCAAAACGAAGCGTGGGCACCTTATGAAATATTTTGATCCCTCCGTCCTTGAGCACAGGGACAAGAAATGCCGGATCATTGCCGGCTGTCTCCGCCGCCGTTACCCTCTCTTCAGCGGCTACTTTCGCAAAACCCAGCGAGCGTTCCCCGCGCCCCAATTCGGGGAGCATGCTGATGTTCACCCCGAAAGGTTTATCCGTCAGACGACGTGTTTTCCGGATTTCCTCCCGAAATTCATCAGCGGTTAAAAATGTTTCTGCCGTCAGAAAAGCCATCACGCCCGCATTCGCCGCCGCCGCGACAAACTCGGCGGTTGACAACCACTGCATTCCCCCCATCATGATCGGGTGAGGAATCCCCAACATTTCCGTTAGTCTTGTTTTGAACATCCTTTTTCCCTCGTTTCCTGTTTGTACAGCATATCCTCCATCCGACAGCCTTCGGGCCTTCGCCGGTCTAAAATCCTGAAGTTCGGGCAATGACTTCGTACATGACCTCGTCCGCCCCAGCCCCGATCGACATAATCCGGGAATCTCTGAAATATCGGGAAATCAGTGTCTCGTTCATAAACCCCATGCCCCCGAACATCTGGAGACAGCCGCTGGCAACCTCGGCAATCAACTGTCCGGCAAACAGTTTCCCCATCGATATCTCGCGGGTTACGTCGCGTCCTTCCATTTTCATGCGGACGATATGATACGTGAGTTGTTTTAAGCATTCATTTTTCATCAGCCACCCGGCCAGCCGATGCCGCAGGACCTGCTTGGTGATGAGAGGTTTGCCGAAGACGATCCGCTGTTTCAGATAATCAACCGTCATATCGATCATATCCTGAACGCACACATGGACGCCCGGTAGAATCGTAAACCGTTCATGCTGGAACTGTTTCATCTGATAGATGAAGCCCTCTCCCTCTGCACCGATTAAATTCTCCACCGGCACGGCAACATTGTCGAAAAAGAGCTCCGCCGTATCGCTGCTGCGCAAACCCAGCTTATCGAGTTTCTTGCTGACGACGAAGCCGGGCAGATTTGTCGGTACGACGAAAAGACCGAACGAATGATATCCCCCCTCGTCGCTCGTCTTCGCCAACAGGGTCAGAAAGTCGGCCTGGGTTCCGTTGGTGATATAGGTCTTGGAGCCGTTGATGATATAGTGATCCCCCTTCTTCACCGCCTTTGTCTTGATGGCAAACACATCCGAGCCGGCATCGGGTTCCGTGACGGCAATGGCCGCAACCATATCGCCGGCAATTGCGCCCCTCAGATATTTGTCCTTCAGGTATTCGCTGCCAAATGCGTCGATCGCGGGTGTCGCCATATTGGTCTGTACGGCAATCGCCGTCGAAACACCTAAACCGTGAATATGTCCGGCTTCTTCGAGGAGAATTGTCTCATACCAGTAGTCCAGCCCCTGCCCGCCATATTGCGGATCGTAACGAATCCCCAGGAAGCCAAGATCCCCCATTTTCTTAAACAGGTCATGCAGCGGAGCGGTCTTCTCCTCCCATTCGTCTATATAGGGATTGATCTCCTTGTCGATAAATCTTTTCACCGATTCCCGGAACGCATTGTGTGTCTCATCAAAATACATTTTCTCCTCCTAATGGATAAATTCAACTGGGCGCAGGTGCTTTTCCTTTGCCCATTATCTAATTCCCGACGGCTGCCCTGAGCACCTTCTTATCCACCTTCCCCACTGCCGTCAGCGGCATGGCATCCGTAAACTCAATGATCTTGGGAACCTTATAAGGCGTCAGGTTTTCCCGACAATGATCAAGCAGTTCTTTCTTCACGGCTTCCGGATCTTTACCCACAGCCCCGGCGGAAAGTTGGATTACCGCCTTGACCACCTGGCTGTCCGGCCTCTTGGGATCAGGCATTCCGATAATGGCGCAAAACTGGACTGCTGCATTCTGGCTCAAAACCTCTTCAACCTCCCGGGAAAACACCTTATAGCCCCCCACGATGAGCATATCCTTGGAACGGTCAGCGATAAAAACATACCCGTCTTCGTCCATCCTGACCACATCGCCGGTATAGAGCCACGTTTCCTGCTGGTACTCCCGCAGGCTGTTGGCAGTTTCCCCGGGCTTGTTGTGATACCCCTTCATCACCTGAGGCCCGTTTACGATCAGTTCGCCAACTTCACCAACCGGCATCTCTGCCATTCCAGTTTCCACGTCGACCACTTTAATCTTTGTGCTGGGCAAGGGCAGTCCGACAGAGCCGAGCTTCTTTTTCCCTTTGCGGGGATTCATCGTAATGAGGGGGCTCGCTTCGGTCATGCCGAGGATTTCCACAACTTTCCCTTCGCCGACAATCGCTTCCAGGGCAATGATAGCTTTTTTCGAAAACGGCGCCGCACCGGAAATACATACATCACAAGTTGAGAAATCAATTTTTGCAAAAGCCGGATTATCCATCAGCATCTGATAGAGAGCCGGGACATGCAACATGATGCTGGGGTGGTGTTGGGAAATTTCCCGGCAGACATGGTCGGTGTTGCGGGGATCGGGAATCAGGCATTGAGTGTAAGACATGGACATGGTTATCATCCCCAGATAGAGACCCGCCTGATGAAAAAACGGAAATCCCGAACAGGCTACCCCTCCACCCAATTTGAGATCGAACCATCTTGTGGCCTGAGTTACATTAGCCACCATATTACGGTGAGTCAGTACAGCTCCCTTGGGCAGTCCTGTCGTTCCACCTGTATACTGAATCAGACAGGTATCTTCCGGAACGATACGCACGTTCGGCCTTGATGCTCCATATTTCCGGACAACATCCATGAACGGGATAATCTCTTTGCCGATGATCGGCTCCACCTTCCCCACGGGAACTTTTTTCAGTAACTTTCCCAGAAATCTTTTATGCAACGGCAGGAAGTCGGTAATATTTGTTACAATGCAACTTTTCAGGGACGGAACGTCATTGCGTATTTTTTGCACGCGATTTTCGAAAATGGCATCCAGCGTGACCAGGCACTTTACGGATGTGTCATTGATCTGATTGGCCATTTCTTTGGGCGTCAGGAGGGGAGAAACCCCGCTGGCCACGCAACCGGCGCGCAGAATGCCGGCCAGGGCAATCAGATACTGGGGAGTATTGGGAAGATTCACCCCGACCACGTCGCCTGGAACACAGCCCCGGGAGGCCAGATATCCGGCAAAACTGCCGGATAAACTGTCCAGGTCTCTGTAGCTGCAAGTGCTGCCGAGAAAATGAAATGCGGCCCGCTCCGGATCGTGACTAATGGCTTTTTCCAACATATCCACATAAGTTTCATTGGGAATCGTTATCTCGGGCTCCACCCAGGGGTCATAAGATCGCAACCATGGTTTGGTATCGTAAACTGTCACTGAACACCTCCTTCCTGTTTCCAGGAATACTGTTTTCATGCTCTGTGATACGTTTTTTAGGGAATGGAAGCGGTTGGGACGTCGGAAACCGCCTTCTTCCCCCTGTCTTGCACCAGACTGTTGCATCTCCTTCACCTTCGGCCTTCAGTCTTCGGCCTTCAGTCTTCAGCCTTCAGCCTTTAGCTTTTATCCTTTCTAACAATCGCTTCCGGCATGTCGATGACTTTTGCCCGCAGATATTCGCCGAGTGTCTTCGCCTGGGGGTCACTGCGGAGCGACGCCGCCACACCTTCTCCCAGCACTCCTTTGATATAAAAATTGACAGCCAGGAGATTGGGGAATTCGTAACGCTCCATCTCAAATCCGCTCATGTCGCGCAGGAGCTCCTTCAATTTTTCCGTCGTCAGAAATTCTCTCAGGAAAGCGAAGGCCTCGGGTGTCTTCGCCCATACCCCAAGATTGGCGTTGCCGCCCTTGTCGCCGGAACGCGTGGCGAAAACTCGACCCAGAGGCATTCTGATCATCTTTCCCGCGGGCAGCGGTGGAATGGTAATCTCTCTGGCAGCCGGCACCGGTGCTGCGGGGTCCGGCAAAACGGAATCTATCAGCACAACTTTATCCTCGATCATAACTTTCTGCTGGATATGTTTGGTCGAAATCAGTGTCGGCCAATGGATGATGGCTGGTCCGCCCTTTGTCGGCGGAGCGGTTGCGGTAAAACCGGGAATATTGGCCAGACCTAGTTCAACGATTTTCGATGAGAATTTCCCGACTTTCTTCGCATCGGGATCCATCACCGAGACGCGCAGATAGGCAAAAGCTTCGTCGTTGGTTTGGGGATCCTCCTTGTCGGAGCGGATCAGCTGCACATTCTCCACGGCAAATTTTCCCCGACCGCCGAGACTGTCGAACAATGCATCCTCAAATATCTTCGCCTTCTTTTCAATGTCCAGCCCCGTCAACACGATTGTCATCGAATTGCGATAATTGCCCGCATTGTTGATGCAGACTTTAGTCGTCGCGGGGGGAGGCTCGCCCTTCACACCGGTAATCTTCGTCCGGTCCGGTCCCTCCTGAGAAATTTCGATCGTATCGAACCTGGCTGCCACATCCGGCGTCAGATACTGCGGACCCCTTACTTCATAAAGCAGCTGGGCCTTGACGGTATCGACCGAAACGAGACCTCCGGTGCCGGGATGTTTGGTGATTACAAAGGAACCGTCCGCGAAGATTTCCGCGATGGGATAGCCGACATTGAGAAACGAGGGCACTTCCTCGATAAAAGAATAATTTCCGCCTGTCGCCTGGGCGCCGCATTCGATGATATGACCGGCAACAGCAGCCGAGGCCAGCTTGTCCCAATCCTGACGCTGCCAGCCGAACCACCAGGCGGCCGGACCCATCACGACCGAGGCATCCGCAAGACGGCCGCCCACGACAATATCCGCTCCCTGGGTCAGGGCTTCCGCGACACCCCAGCCACCCATATAGGCATTGGCAGAAATGGGCATCGCGGCAGCATCTTTCAGGCTGATTCCCTTATCCAGGTGAATAAACGCTTCCCCTTTTTCCTGCAGTTCCGCCAGCCGTCCCATCAGATCATCACCTTCAATGCAGGCGATTTTCGGATGAAGGCCCAGGGTGTCCGCGATCTTCTTCAGTTCTTTGGCCATTCCCTGCGGATTCAATCCGCCGGCGTTGGAGACCACCCGAATGCCGCGGTCGAGGCATTCCCCCATCACCTGTTCCATTTGCTTCAGAAACGTCGGCACGTAACCCGTCTCCGGTTTCCTCATCTTCTGGCCGAAGAGGATCGCCATCGTGAGTTCCGCCAGATAGTCTCCGGTCAGAATGTCAATCGGACCACCCTGCACCATTTCCCTGGCCGCCGTCAGGCGATCGCCGAAATAACCGCTGCAGTTGGCGATGATGACCTTGTCTTTTCTTCTCGGATCTTTCGTACTCATACATTCCCCCTATTCGATGATTATGATTTATCGGCCGGTAAAAACAGGCGGCCGTTTTTCCATGAAGGCCGTGATGCCTTCACGGGCATCATCCGTGCTCACCACTTCCTTGAGCTTTTCGGAAAGATAATTCAAGGCATCTTTCAACGGCATGTTTGCTGCTGTGTAAAAAGCCTGCTTGCCCAGCCGCATTCCGATCGGGCTTTTGGAAGCAAGACTCGTAAGAACGGTCATCACTTCTTCATCCAGTTTGTCTACCGGCACAACGCGGGTGATCAATCCCATGGCCAGGGCCTCCTGGGCGGTCATCCGCTCGCCCAGAAGAATCATCTCCATCGCCCTTTTCTGTGGAACATTGCGAAATATCAGGGCGCCGATCATCATCGGCCACAGCCCGACATTCACTTCCGGTGTGCCGAATTTGGCGTCGGCGGCGGCGATCACGATATCGCAGGCCAGCATAAAACCCATACCGCCGGCCAGACAGAAGCCCTTGATGCGCGCCACCGTCGGCTTGGGAAAGCCCGCCAGCCTGTTTAAAAGACTCGCATAATATCCGAACACGTCTTTTCCTTCCGTCGCCATGCCCGAGGCGAGCTGGGCACCGGTGCAAAAGGCCTTGTCGCCGGCCCCCGTGATCAGAAGGGCTTTCACGCGCTCATCCTTCTCTCCCTCATCGAGATACGCATGGAAAAGATCAATCGCCTCGGGTGTAATCGCGTTTCGCTGCTGTTCGCGATTGATCGTAATGGTGCCGATACCGTCTGCGACCTCGTAGAGTAAATGTTGATCGTTCATAAGATTTCCTCCTTGATATATGATGTTTACTTTGCCGGGGCATCCTCCGCTTCCTTCTCGATGTCCACCAGGATCTTTCCGGGCATGACCTTTTCACCCACGGACACGTTGATTCCCGCCACTCGTCCCGGAAAAGGGGCGGTCAAGGTCGTTTCCATCTTCATCGCCGTCAGGACAATGACGCCGTCTCCTCGCTGCAGGCTGTCGCCCTCGGCAACCATTATGCGCACAACGACCGACGGCATCGGCGGGGTAATCACCTGGGGAAGTTTTGTCAGATCCCGCGCACCTTTTCTGGTCTGAGCTGAAAGATCGGCATCAGAAACGACATAGGACACACCGCGAATCAGGATGGTTCTTTCGCCTTTTTCGCCGCTGATAAAGGCATTTATACCGACGCCGTCCACCACGCAATGAACGTGATGGTCATTGATGACAGTATAACGAACATCGAGCGTTTTCTTCCCGGTGAAAACCTTCAGCTGATTTTCTTTGATCGGATCTGCATTAAAAGTCAGCGTCTCTTCACCCGTCTTGAATCTGTAATTCATTGTTTCCTCACCTCATAATAGCGATCATCCGGCACGTTATTGATCTATCGTCGCCAGTTGCCCAGGCTCTGCCAGGGGGACATCGGAACACCGACACCCGCACCGGAAAAGTTTTTTGTTCTTCTCTGAGAGGCCAGATCATCGATGATGTAAGCAATTCGGGCGATATCGACATCCTTTCTTTCCGGTTTCCAGTCAGCAAAATGGGAGCTCACAAAATCGGTGAATGTCTCCCCCGCAACGAAGGCTTCCGACCTCAGAACATCGATTAAAAAGGGAATGGCGGTCCGGATTCCGGCAATGACGTAGCTCGAAAGCGCCGCAATCATGCGCTGTATCGCGGCGTCTCTGTTTTCGGCGTGAGCTATTAGTTTGGACAGAATGGGATCATATTCCATCGGAACCTGAAACCCGGAATAGACACCGCAATCATTGCGTATTCCCGGACCTGACGGCTCTTTCATGTAAGTAATTTTGCCGGGAGAAGGATAGAATCCCTGTTCCGGATCTTCCGCATAAATGCGGCACTCAATGGCATGCCCCCGTCCTTGAATCTGCTCCTGGACCAGAGTCAACGGATCGCCGGCGGCAATCGCAAGCTGGTGGCGGACAATGTCGATACCGGTCACCATCTCGGTGATCGGATGTTCTACCTGGAGGCGCGTGTTGACTTCCAGAAAATAGAAGCTGCCGTCGGCGTCCAGCAGAAACTCGACCGTACCCGCATTTACATACCCGGAGGCGCGGGCCGCCGCGACGGCCGCCTTTCCCATCCGCTCCCGGAGCTCCGGCGTCATCACAGGCGACGGTGTTTCTTCGATGATTTTCTGGTGGCGCCGTTGGATGGAACATTCCCGCTCGAGCAAGTGGACAACATTCCCATAGCGGTCGGCCAGAATCTGAAACTCGATATGCCGGGGTCGGGCCAGATACTTTTCCAGGTAGATTGAGCCGTTGCCGAATGCACTGGCCGCTTCGCTCGCGGCAGACAGGCAGGCCTCGCGAATTTCCGCATGTGTTTGTACAACGCGCATTCCCTTTCCCCCGCCTCCCGCCGCTGCTTTAATCAGGACGGGATATCCCAGGCGATCGGCCTCGCGGGCAATGGTCTCCGGGTCGGACTCGGGGGAAGTCATGCCGGGAATGACGGGCACACCATTTTTAATCATCGTCTGCCGGGCGACGGTTTTATCCCCCAATTCACGAATCACTGGCGACGGCGGACCAATGAAGATCAGGCCGTTTTGCTCGCAACGTTCGGCAAAATCTGCGTTCTCGGCCAGAAATCCATAACCGGGATGAATCGCCTCGGCCCCGCTTTCTTTTGCCGCAGTAATGATTTTATCGATATTGAGGTAACTTGCCGCCGGTTCGGCATCACCCAAAGCGACGGCCTGGTCCGCCTCCAGGACATGAATCGCCCGGCAATCCACATCAGAATAGACGGCAACGGTGGCCACCCCCATCTCCCGGCAGGTATTCATAATGCGTCGGGCAATTTCTCCTCTGTTGGCAATCAGGATCTTCTGGAACATACTGTCTCTCCTGTTGGACGGTCCGCAATGATCATTTAATTCTTTTAATTCTCTTTACTTTGGCCGCTCGCCGGAGGCGTTCCCCCGGCTGCGCTTCTACATCCGGAAAATGCCGTATCCCAGGATATCGTCGCGGATAGGAGCATTCAGGGCGGCGGATATGGCCAGCCCCAGCACATCTCGTGTATCGGCCGGATCGAGAATGCCGTCATCCCAAAGCTGGGCCGTACTATAATAGGCATTGCTTTCGGTCCTCGCGGCGGCAATTACCGGTCCGCTGATTTGTTCCACTTCTTCGGCAGACATCGGGGGCGCCCCCTCCTTGGCCAGCTGGTCATTTCTCAACGTGACAAGAACACCGGCGGCCTGTTCCCCTCCCATGACGGCAATTTCGGCATTGGGCCACATCCAGAGGAAACGCGGTGAATACGCCCGCCCGCACATGGCATAGTTGCCCGCACCGTACGATGCACCAATCATCACCGTAAATTTGGGAACAGTTGCGTTGGCCACGGCATTGACCATTTTGTGACCGTCCTTCGTAATGCCGAGCCGCTCGTACTCACGGCCAATAATAAACCCGTTGATATTCTGGAGGAAAATGAGCGGTATCTGGCGCCGGTCACACAGCTGGATGAATTGGGTGCCTTTCAGGGCGCTATCGGAAAACAGGATGCCGTTATTTCCGATGATCCCCACCGGATAGCCATGGATATAAGCCCATCCGCAGACCAGAGTCGGGGCATACAGTTCCTTGAACTCCAGGAATTCACTCCGATCAACCATCCGCGCAATCACTTCTCTGACATCGTAAGGTACTTTAAGTTGACGGCTGACAATGCCGTATATCTCCTTCGGGTCATAGAGGGGCGGAGCCGGCTCCTGCATGGACAGGCGGGATTTTTCCGTAGCGGGAAGATTTTTGATGATCTTACGCAAAATCTCGAGGGCATGCCGGTCATCCTCGGCAAAATAATCGGACACGCCGGATTCGCGGCAATGCAGGTCCGCACCCCCCAGTTCGTCGGCCGTCACCTCCTCACCCGTGGCCGCCTTGACGAGAGGGGGGCCGCCTAAAAAAATTGCGCCTGTTCCCTTGACATGAACGACTTCATCGGACATAGCGGGTATATAAGCGCCACCGGCGGTGCACAAACCCATCACGGCCGTGATCTGTGGAATCCCCATCTTGGAAATTTTCGCCTGGTTATAGAAAAGCCTCCCGCCGTCATCGATATCCGGAAAAACCTCGGATTGAAGCTGTAAAAAACCGCCGGCCGAATCGATCAGGGTGACGCAAGGCAGGCGGTTCTCCATCACGATCGTCTGGCAGCGCAGGCTTTTTTTAACGGTCAGGGGATAGGTCGCCCCCCCCTTGATCATCGCGTCATTGCAGGTAATCAGCACTTCTTTGCCCGCAATGACGCCTATTCCCGAGACGAGACCGGCACCGTGGATCTTTCCGTCATACATGCCGCGGGCCGCCAGCGGCGCGATCTCCAGAAATGGGGTGTTTCTGTCCAGCAGGAAATCCAGTTTTTCCCGGACAGGCATCTTTCCCTGAGAAAGAAGACGTTTCCGGGCAGCCCCGGAACGATCCTCCCGGGCGATCCGGAGTTCCTCTTTCAGATTAGCCACCAGGACTTCCATCGCTTCGTAATTCTTTCGGTATTCATCCGAGCGGGTATCGATTCTTGTTTCGATGACATCCATAAAGACCCCCTTCTCCGGCGCCATGATTTAAATTTTAAAACATTATATTGTTCATATTATGAATCTTATTCATATCAGTAATAAAATTATATTATCGTGTCAAGCGCTTTTTCTGCCCATCACGATTTTTAAAAGAACCCCTTTCGGCTGGCGCCTGCCGGGAAAGACCTCATGGCTGCTTAAACACAGGAAGCAATAATCAAGATTGAGATGTTATTTCGGCGTGCCGGCGGGAACTGTGATATTATCAATTGTAATATTTATTTGACTTTTTCCCCCGCCCAATCTAAGTTTCAGCCACTTGAAAAACGGCCGCAAATAATAATCTCGGGATTGGGAATGCAAACAAAGAAACGAATTGTAATAACCGGATTGGGAACGCTAAACGCGATTGCCAACAATATTCCTGATTTTGCTGCGGCACTGCGCAAAGGAGTCTGCGGTATCCAACAGGTAGACCTTTTTGAAACTGCCGGATTTCGCTGTCAAAACGGCGGCCAAATCAAGAATTTTGCTCCCCGCGATTACATTCCGGAAGATTTTTCCCTCAAGAGAATGTCCCGGGCGGACATGCTCTCCTTTGCCGCCACTTTGGAAGCACTGAGCGATGCCGGCCTTTATCCAATGCCGCGACAGTTGACTGAAGAAACGGGTGTAGTAATCGGCGGCGGTTCCGGCGGGCTTCTCGAAGCGGAATCATTTTATAAAGATTTGTTGGAAAAAAACGGCAGAGATGCACGTTTTTCCAAGCTTTCCACCGTCTACTGCGCATCTTCCGCCGATCGTATCGCTTCCGGTTTCGGACTGTCCGGCCCCAAAGCAACATTTATGACGGCCTGCTCGGCGGGAGCCACGGCCATCGGTTATGCGCGGGATTTAATTGCGGGCGGCCAGGCGCAGACGATGATCGTAGGTGGAGTGGAGCCCATGTGCCGGATTACTTACGCGGCCTTTAATGCTTTAAAATCACTCGACCCGGGAACCTGCCATCCATTCGATAGAGACCGCGCGGGCTTATCTCTGGGCGAAGCGGCGGCAATAATGGTTCTGGAATCATTGGATGCGGCTTTGGCCAGAGGAGCTAAAATATATGGTGAAGTTCTCGGCTACGGCGTCACCTGCGATTCTTTCCATATGACGGCGCCTGATGAAAAAGCCTCCGGCGCCGTCCGTTCCATGCAGGCGGCCCTGAAAGATAGCGGCCTTACAAGCGAAGATATTGATTACATCAATGCCCACGGAACGGCAACTTCGGTCAATGATATCATGGAAACAAAAGCGATTAAGGAAGTGTTCGGCCCGCGGGCCAAATCCCTTCCGGTAAGTTCGACCAAAGCCATGACTGCCCACACGCTGGGTGCGGCCGGTGCCCTGGAAGGCATTGTTTCCATCCTCGCACTTTCGCAGGGCTTTATACCGCCGACTATCAATTATCGCAATCCTGACCCGCTGTGCGACCTGGATTACGTGACCAGTGGCGCACGGCCGGCCGACCTGCGCATCGTGCTTTCCAATTCGTTTGCCTTTGGCGGCAATAATACGACGGTAATCTTCGGCAAGTATGACCAAAGGGGTGTCCACAATGGATGATCAACAACTGACCGGAGCCGCCAAAAGAATTGTTATCACCGGTATCGGCATGGTGACGCCCCTGGGAATCGGCAAGGAAGAATTCAACCGCCGGATTTTTGCCGGCGAGAGTGCCATTGCCCCAATTCAATCTTTTGATACATCGGCATTCCCCGCGCATCTGGGTGCGGAAGTTACTAATTTTCAACCGCGCGATTTTATCTCGGTGAAAAACATCCGGCGGATGGACAGGATTTCACAGCTGACGACAGCTGCCGCCCGTCTGGCGCTGGAAGATGCCGGGCTTACGGTCAATCCCGACAACCGCGACCGCATCGGCATTCTGCTGGGAACATCTTTTGGCGCAACCGATGTAACCTGCCAGTTTGCCGAAACACTATTTAAAGAAGGTCCCGCCTTTGTCAACCCGATTTTGGTTCCGAACACGGTTATGAATGCGCCAGCCGGGCATGCCTCCATTGAGCTTGGTTTCCGCGGGGTCAATACCACAGTGACTCATTTTGCCGTTTCCGCGGAAACGGCCATCGCCTATGCCGTATCAGAAATACGCCGCGGTGCGGCAGACTTCATGCTTGCCGGAGGTGTGGACATTTTATCCAAATTTTATTATGAAGCGCTGACCCGGTTTTCCACGCTTTCCCCTTTAGACGGGAAAATCGAGTCCTGCCGTCCTTTTGACCTCCACCGCAACGGCACAGTCGCCGGAGAAGGTTGCGGCATCGTGTGTATTGAAAGCTGGGAATCGGCAGCGGCCAGAGGGCGAAAAGCGTATTGTGAAATAAAGGGTTTTGGACAGGGCTCCTCGCCCACCGGGCCTACCAGCTGGCCGAATGACGCCGCAGGCGTAAAAAAGACCATCGGACGGGCGCTGGCAAATGCCGGGGTCGGCCCGCAGGATATCATGGTGATTTCCGCCGCAGCCAACGGCGGCATAATACTGGACCGCAGCGAAGCGGCAGCCTATGCCGAAGTGTTTGCCGGGGAAGGCAGCCGGCCTTTGATTACTTCTCTCAAAGGCGCTCTCGGAGAAAGTTTTTCCGGTGGCGGAATCAGAGCCTGTGCTCTGGCCTTGTCTTTCGAAAAAAACGCTTTGCCGCCGACTGTCGGACTGACAGATCCCCTGATCGCACTGGCATTCGTCCGGGAACGTGAAGAGGCAATTAAAATCGATAATGCGCTGCTGGCCGGTATTTCTTTCGGCGGCACTTACGTTTATCTGGTGTTGGGTAACTGTTCCAATTGAGGAGGATAAAGGAAATTGAATATAGGTGAATGGATCAGCAAGCGGGCCATAATTCAGCCGGAAAAGCCCTTTTTGACCGACAAAGAGAAAGTTTATAACAACCGGCAGTTCAATGAGCGTGTGAATAGAACAGCCAACGCCCTTGGCAATCTGGGGGTTATGAAGGGCGACCGCGTAGCCCTGCTCATGTCCAATTGCAGCGAGTTTCTGGAAATATTCTTTGCCTGTGCTAAAACTGGCGCCATCATGGTACCGCTGAATTTCCGGCTGGCAGTGCCGGAGTTGGTATACATCGTTAAAGATTCCGGACCCTGCCTGTTAATTTATTGTGACGAATTTGCCGCGAAAACTGAGGAGATTAAAGCAGCAGGTGTTTTTGTAAAAAAGTATCTACGGCAGGGAGGAGAACTTCCCGGAGATGCGTTATTTTCTGATTATGTAAATCAATATTCCGCCGCCGAACCGCCGATTATCGATGAGGTGGACCTGCAAGACCCGCTTTTCATCATGTATACGTCCGGCACCACCGGTGACCCGAAAGGCGCGGTGTTAACCCATCAAAATATTTTATTCGGGGCGATTCATTCCCTTTTAGGTTACGGTGTTGATCGTTCCTACAAATCGCTGGTTGTTGCTCCGCTCTTTCACATCGGCGCCCTGGCGGCTTCGGTGACACCGATTATTTATGCCGGAGGCAGCATCGTGATCAGCAGCTTTTATAATGCCTCCGAAGTACTGAGCATGATCTGCAAAGAAAAAATAAACTACATGTTTGCCGTGCCCGTAATGTTTCAGCTTATGGCCGAAGCGGAAGAATGGAAAAGTGCCGACCTTTCCCATGTCCATTTCTTTATTTCCGGCGGCGCACCCATCCCCCTGCCGGTAATTAAAAAATATCAGGAGGAAAAGGGTGTCGGATTCGTGCAGGGATATGCCCTGACGGAAACTGGACGCCTGACTTCACTGGACCTGGAAGATTCGATCAGTAAGGCCGGATCCGTCGGCAAAGAAGTATTTCATGTTAACTTGCGCATTGTCGATGACCAGGGCAATGATCTTCCTCCGCTTGCATCCGGAGAAATCCTTGTCAAAGGACCCAATGTATTTGCCGGTTACTGGGGGAAAGAAGCCGCAACCGGAGTTGCGATGAAAGGCGGCTGGTTTCACACCGGCGACATGGGCCGGCGCGATGAAGACGGGTTTGTTTATATTGTCGGGCGGAAAGTAGAGATGATAATTTCTTCCGGCGAAAATATTTATCCGGTGGAAGTAGAACGGGCAATTCAGACACTGCCGCAGATAAAGGAGGCCGCCGCCGTCGGCATGTCTGACCCCAAACGGGGCGAAGTTGTTGCTGCTTTTGTTATCTTGCAGCAAAATGCGCCCCTTACGGAAAATGAAATTCTGGCCGCCCTCCAGGGGAAAATAGCCCATTACAAAATACCCAAAAAAATAATATTTGTGGAAGAATTTCCTCGCAATCAATCAGGAAAGGTTCTAAAGAGAATTTTAAAAAACCGGCTGGAAGAAAATTAGGCAGATAATGGAAATTGTACCTTATCAGGAAGAACATCGCATTTTTCGGGCGTCTTTCCGGAGATTTCTGGAAAAAGAAATTGTTCCCCATGTGGACCAGTGGGAAGAAGACGGAATTGTTCCCCGCTGGGCCTGGAAGAAACTGGGAGATAATGGGTTTTTATGCACGTCCGTGTCGCCCGAATACGGTGGTCAGGGTGCCGACTTTCTTTATTCAGCCATATTGATTGAAGAGATGGCCAAAGCCAACTTTTATGGGCTTTCCGCGCGCCTGCATGGCGACGTAGTGGTGCCCTATATTGTCCAACTGGCCTCCGAAGAGCAAAAGAAGAAATATCTGCCGGGCTGCATCAGTGGTGATTTACTGACGGCGATTGCCATGTCGGAACCTCAGACAGGTAGCGACCTGGCCGGTATTCAGACCACTGCTGTGGAAGACGGCGATTTCTTTATTCTCAATGGCCAGAAAACGTTTATTTCGAATGGAATCAATTGCGATTTGGTGATTGTGGCGGCCAAAGATCCCCGGGAAGCCAATCCCCACGCCGCGGTTGATTTGTTTCTGGCGGAGGCGGAAACGCCGGGTTTCGTCAAAGGCAAACGGCTCAACAAAATCGGCTGGCGCAGCCAGGATACGGCGGAACTATTTTTTGCCGATTGCCGGATTCCCAAGAAAAACCGTTTGGGCAAAAAAGGCACCGGCTTTAAAAATCTGATGACCAATCTCCAGCAGGAACGCCTGATCTGCACCATCGGTGCACAGACTGCGGCAGAATTCATGCTGGAAGAAACGATTCGCTATTGCAAAAGCCGGCAGCTGTTTGGCAAACCGTTAACCGGATTTCAAAACACACAGTTTGTTCTGGCGGAGATGGCGGCGGAAGTCAGGATTGGCCGGACTTTTGTAGATAAAATGATAGTGGAACACTGGCAGAAAAACACTGTCGTCATTGACGTCTCCATGGCGAAGTTCTGGATCACCGAGATGGCCTGGCGCGTGGCCGACCGTTGTTTGCAGCTGTTTGGCGGCTATGGCTATTGTGAAGAATATCCGATTGCCCGTGCCTGGCGCGACATCCGCATCACGCGCATTCTTGCCGGCACTAATGAAATAATGAAGGTTATTATTGCCAAGGCAATAACATCATAAACATCATGCCGTTTCGATTTCACAGGATAACGAGGCGGCAAGGAGGAGGCTCCGCAGGCGCATTACCAATACGCTGAGGAAGCCGACGACGTAGCCAACAAAGTTAGCCGAAGAAAGCGAAGCGGTATAAAAGAGGGGAAATGAAATTCAAACTAATATATCCTAAATGGGAAAAACTGGAACGTCAGACGCGCTTCACCCTGCCGCCGCATGGCCCGGTTGTGATGGCCGCAGCGCTGCCGGCCGATGTGGAAGTGGAGTTCATCGATGAAAACGTTGAACCCATTGATTTCGAATCGGGAGCCGATCTGGTCGGCATATCCATGATGTTGACCGTGCAGACCAAACGCGGCTGGGAAATTGCCGACACTTTCCGGGCAAAAGGCATCAAGGTAATATTCGGCGGCATTGCCACCATGCTGCATGCCGAAGAAACTGAATTGCATGCGGATGCCGTTTTCCTGGGCGAGGCGGAAGGCCGGATGGAAAAAGTCTTTACCGATTTAAAAAACAACAAACTGCAAAAAGTTTATAACTACATGCATGATTTTCTGCCGATTGAAAGTGTCGGAACGGCCCGGCGCAGCATTTTAAACCGGGATATGTATAATTACCGCGGTGTGCAGATGGTCGATCTGGTTCATGCTTCCCGCGGCTGCCGTTTCAATTGCTATCCCTGTTGTGTTAATTTTTTAGGTGGACGTAATTTCAGGCCCCGCCCTTTTGATAAAGTCATTGCAGAAATGGCGAGCATTGATAACAACCGGCTTTTCATTGTCGATAATTCGCTGGCTCAGGACAAAGATTGGGAAATTGGTCTGTTTAAAGAAATGATTCCCCTGAAAAAGAAATGGTGCTGCCATCCTATTGAAGATGATGATAAGGTATTGGATCTGGCGGCACAGGCGGGTGCCTGGTTTGTTTATCAGGCGATATTTGATTCTTCCGATTTTATCCGTGACCGCATTAAACGGTATCACGATTACGGCATCGGCGTGGAAGGCAGCATTCTTTTGGGACTCGATTATCATACGGAAGATTATATCAAGCGGCTGGTTGATTTTCTGCTCGAAATTGAGCTTGATATGGCTGAGTTTACAGTATTGACGCCGTTTCCGCACACCCGGACGTTTGACGATTTGCATAACGCCGGCAGAATATTTTCCTACGACTGGAACAATTACACCTGCGGCAAAGTGGTATTCCAGCCCAAGTTGATGGCCCCGGAGAAGCTTCAGGAAATGTATTATTATGTCTGGGACAAGTTCTACGAGGAAGAGCCGCAAAATTACAAAATGTTTAAACTTCTGAAAAAAGTTATGGAAAAGGAAAAAGCGGACAATACATATAAACCGCGTAAACGCGATTAGTTTTATCAACCATCTCGCGAGCTCGCTTGCGAGGCATGAAATGAGCGTCATTATATTGCAGCAAGCTGCGGAGCATTAACGTTCGTCCCGCGTGAGCGGGATTCAAACAGAAAGTGATGATTTAACCGTGAAGAAATTTGGCAGCCGGCCCGTTGTTGTTATCGACGGAGGCAATATCTGTTTTGATGATATCATCCGCGTCGCGCGCGATGGCGTTGGAGTCAGGATAAGCAAAGATAAAGGCTTTTTGCAGCGGATGAAAAAAACGCAGCAAATGCTCATGGAATCGCTGCGCCGGGATGTACCTGTTTATGGAGTGAACACCGGGTATGGTAAATCATGTGGCAGCAGGATGTCCCTGAATGTAGCCCTGAAAAACGGTGAAAATATTTTCCGTTTTCATGGCTGTGGCACGGGGGAACCCATCGGTATTGAGGAAACGCGCGGTGCGATGTTGTGCCGGATAATTTGCCTCGCCCGGGGGTATTCGGGGGTGTCTGTCGCGCTGTTACAGCAAATGGCGGATTTCTTAAATTCCGGAATAACGCCGGTCGTTCCCTGTGAAGGATCCGTCGGAGCGTCCGGCGATTTGACGCCGATGTCTTATATTGGCGCCTGCCTCGCCGGTGAACGGGAAGTTATTTATCGCGACGAAAGAATGCCGACGGTTCGCGCCTTAAAAAAAACCGGACTCAAACCGTATAAGTATTTGCCCAAAGAGCCGCTTTCCATGGTCAACGGTACTACTACCATGACCGGAATTGCCGCGCTGGCCGTAGAAAGAGCAACCCGTATTTTAAATGGCGCCGTCTATTCCACGGCGCTTTGTGTTCATGCCTTAAAAGGTAACGCTCATCATTACCATCCGGTTCTGGCGGAGGCTAAACCTTTTCCCGGCCAGACTTTTGTGGCCGCGCAGATTGCCCGCTTGCTCGCGGCAAAAGTATCGGCAAATCAACTGGAAGATGATACACTGGAAACACTTCAGGATCCTTACTCCCTGCGCTGTGCGCCGCAGGTATTGGGTGTATTGTGCGACGCTCTTTCCTGGATAAGGAAATGGGTGGAAATTGAAGCCAATAGTTCCAATGACAATCCTATATTTGATCCGGCATCGGGTACGGTTATCATGGGCGGCAATTTTTACGGCGGACATATTGCTTTTGCCATGGACGGACTGAAAGCGGCATTGGCTTCAGTTGCCGATATGTGTGACCGCCAGACGATGCTCTTGGTTGATCCGAATTTAAACAGGGGATTGCCGGGTGATTTAGTAAGAATGTCCGCCCAGGAAGCCGGTCTGCGTCATGGTTTTAAGGCGATGTCTATTTCTTCATCAGCTCTGACGGCGGAGGCTTTAAAAGGAACAATGCCCGCGGCATCGTTTTCGCGTTCTACGGAATCGCATAATCAGGACAAGGTCAGTATGGGGACAATTGCGGCACGCGATGCAGAAAGAATCTGCACTTTAACGGAACGCGTTTTGTCGATACATCTTCTGGCGGCAGCACAGGCCTGTGATATTCGGCAGAATGTGAAAGTAAGGCCATTATTGGCCAAGGTTCACGAAAAAATCCGCTTGGTCAGTGAACCGGTAATTGAAGACAGGCCATTGGATGCGGACATTGAACGTATGTGCATTGCCATCAGGTATTCTGATTTCTTTAGGATTAAATAATGGATGAAAATAGAAAAAGTATCGAAGTAAAATATTGTGTGCCTTTTTTTGATCTCGATCCCATGCAGATAGTCTGGCACGGCAACTATCTGAACTATTTTGAAATTGCCCGTGCCGCACTTTTCGATAGTTGCGGTGTAAATTTATATTCCTACTATGAGCAATATAAATTAATTTTCCCCATAATTCGAACTTCAACAAAGCATATCTATCCGTTGCGCTACCGCGATGAAATTATTATCAAGGCGACACTTGTGGACGCACGCGTAAAACTTGTTGTCGATTTTGAAATTCATAAGGCGGATGATGGTAAAATCTGCGCCCGCGGCCGCACCGAACAGGTGACGGTAAAGGCTCCGGAAATGGAAACGATCTTCAAGATTCCGGATGATATCCGCCGGGCTTTAGGTTTTTCCAATGGATGAGGTATTGCGCAAAGCCTTTATTGCCGGAGTGGAACGTGTTGCCGCCTGGGCGGATTTACTCGATTCGATTAATGTTTTTCCCGTAGCCGATGGTGATACCGGCCGTAATCTCTTCATCAGCCTGACACCATTGCTGATGGACCACCAGGAAAAAGAAACAATTATCCGCCAGCTCCTTTTGTCCGCCCGCGGTAATTCCGGCAATATTGCCTCCAGATTTTTTTCGGCATTCTACCGGATTGATTCTGCGGCAAACATTTATGATTGCGCGCAGGAAGGACGCGCGCGCGCCTGGAAGGCTGTAAATGATCCCCGTCCGGGCACAATGCTTTCAGTATTCGATGCACTGGCGGAATCCCTGACATCCGGTGCAGCTATCTTCGATCAGGAGGCAATCGATTCCCTGATTAATCGTTTGGAAAAATCAGTCCACGACACCTGCGAAATGCTGCCGAAATTAAAAAAGGCCGGGGTTGTGGATGCCGGTGCTTTAGGAATGTATATTTTCTTTGAAGGTTTTTTCTCTTCCCTCGCCCCAACCGCGCGCGAATACCGGCCGATCATGGAACTGTTCAAAAATCGTCTGCATATTTCTCCGGCATTTCAGGAAGAGGCGGAAACCGGCTACTGTGTTGATTTTGTTGTTTCCGCACAAAATTTATCGGCAGAGAAATTGGCGAACATAACCAATGAGCAAGAGAGCGTGATTGTTATTCCCGAAGGTGATCTTTATAAAATACATCTGCATACGGAAAACAGAGAAAGGATAAGAAGCGAAGCGGCAAAACTCGGGCGCATGGTAAACTGGGAAGACGATAATCTGAATCAGCAAATTAATGAATTGCGCAATGCCCAATCCAATAAAAGACTGCACATAATGACCGATGCCGCCGGTTCCCTGACCCGTGCCGATGCGAAAAAAAGTGGCATCACCCTTTTGCATAGCTATATAAATATGGGCGGAAAATGCCTGCCGGAAACACATCTTCATCCCGGGGAACTTTATGCCGCAATGCGGCAGGGAATCAAAGTATCAACATCACAGGCGTCAATTTTTGAGCGACATCAGTTTTACGAAAGCATCCTGGAGAGGTTTGAAAAAGTATTGTATTTATGTGTTGGTTCTATTTACACAGGCAATTATAGTACTGCCGTGGAATGGAAAAAACAACACGATCCGCAAAACCGGCTTATTGTTATTGATACCGGCGCCGCATCAGGCCGATTGGCGACTATGGTGCTGGCGGCTGAGCGTTATTTAAATCAAACAAATGATGTGGAAAAGACAATTATATTTGCCACCAGGGCTGTCTCGGCCTGCGAGGAATATGTGTTTTTGGATAAGCTGGAGTATCTGGCCGCCGGTGGCAGATTATCTAAAACAAGTGCCTTCTTCGGGGACATGCTGAAGATGAAGCCGGTTATATCACCGCAACCCGAAGGAGCAAAGAAAGTCGGCGTGGTACGCAATCAGGAAGATCAGATAAAGATGGCCCGGGAGAAGCTGGCGGCATCTCTGACCAAAGAAGCAAAAGCATATATAATGCTGGAGTATTCTGATAACTATGATTTGGTCAATGATACAATTAAGCCATTGATCGCGGAAAGTTATCCGCATGCCGAAATAATTATTCAGCCGCTGTCACTGACCTCGGGCGCCCATATGGGACCGGGAACATGGGCAATAGCCTTCCTGCCGGAGTTGCAATAATTATGAGCAATGTCCATGAAAAAATATTATCTCCGGAAATAAATCGGAAAGGTCGTTTCGCTTTTGTCATCCCCGTTTACAATCATGCCGGTACTGTCGCCCAGGTTATCCGGCGGACGCAGGCCCTGGGCTTTCCGGTATTCGTTGTGAATGACGGATCGACTGATAATACTCGAGATGAGATTAAAGACATTAAAGATATTCGGATTATCGGCCATAAAAAGAATATGGGCAAGGGTGCAGCCCTGATGAGCGGATTTGCCGCCGCTGCCGTCGAAGCCGACTGGGCGATTACTATAGATGCCGACGGCCAGCATTACCCGGAGGATGCACTAAATCTTATTGCCGCAATTCCTTCGGGAGCAAGGGCGATTATAGTGGGGACAAGAGAAGGCATGGTTGGAAAACACGTACCCTGGACGAGCCGCTTTGGCCGGAAATTCTCCAATTTCTGGGTCCGGCTGTCGGGTGGACCTGTTCTTTCCGACTCTCAGAGCGGCATGCGCATTTACCCTTTGCCCGAGGCCATCGTTTTGCCTACCCGGGCACAGCGCTTTCAATTTGAAGTAGAGATCCTGGTACAGGCCAAAAGAAAGGGGCTGCCGGTTTTGGAAACTCCGGTCCGGGTTGTCTATAGCCCTGACGGCTCAAGAATTTCCCACTTCCGCCCATTTGTCGATTTTATTCGCAACTCCCTGACTTTCACCCGCCTCATATTCACTCGAATATTTTCTCTGCATTAAGTAATTGGTATTATTACTTCGGTTCATTCAGTTCTTATACCAAGTCGCATTCTTTAGCTAACTTTGTTGGCACAGCCTGCCCCGGCGCAGGCCGGGGTCGTCGGCTTCCTCAACGTATGTATAATACGCCTGCGTAGCCTCCTCCTTGCCGCCGCGTTATCTTTTGAATGCAACTTGGTATTATTTACTTTTGATTAAAGCTGAACTATTTTGATATTCTCTTGGGGAACACCCATTTTTTGATCCTGTTGCGATTTTCCTTATCGCCGCCCGACAAAAAAATCAGTCGGAGCGGGGAAGGAGGATCAGCTCCAGCTAGTTTATGGCGCTCTGACCTATATGTGACGGTTTTTTCCAACATTTTGGGCAAAACTGCGGCAACCCATAAAGCATAAAAAAGGGGAAATTACATCATAAAATCAAACCCAATGTCTGTACTGATCTTGTCCTGTTGCAGTTCAGTTCTCATGTCCCACCTCCTTGCCGGAATAGACGTAATGTCAAAATTTCTTTAATATTTTCATTGAAACATCTATATTATTAAGCTGTTATCAGAAGAAAGTTTCCCTCCCCCATGTGAGAGTTATCCA
>JANYAY010000048.1 GCA_025361065.1 Deltaproteobacteria bacterium | reverse complement strand
GTACCTGCCTGGCTCTAGATGGGCCGCAGGCATGGCTATGGATAACTCTCACATGGGGGAGGGAAACTTTCTTCTGATAACAGCTTAATAATATAGATGTTTCAATGAAAATATTAAAGAAATTTTGACATTACGAAAAATGGGCAAGAGAGGGGAAAATATGATTTCGCGTATCGACCATGTATCAATAGCGGTAAAAGATCAGGAAAAGGCTGAGCATTTTTTTCGTGACATTTTGGGGGCCATTGCCGGCGCCGGGGCAAGCGACCCCTCAACCAAATATTTCTGGCAGCTCTTTTCTCTGGGCGATCTGTCCCGGCTGGAGATTATCTCGCCCACAGGGGAGGGAAGTTTTTTAGATGGTTTTCTGAAGGACAGGGAGGGAGGCGTCCATCATATCACCCTCCAGACGCCCGATCTCCGCAAGGCCATGGCCCATCTTGAGGTGCAAGGCATTCCCTTCTTCGGCTACAACGAATATCCCGGGGGCGTATGGAAGGAGATCTTCATTCACCCCCGTCATGCTTTCGGTGTGCTCATTCAAATCGCGGAATTCGAGGCCTCGGATTGGCTTTCGGAAAAGATGAAATTTCCCCCGGAAACGAGGTGGCAAGTCAAGAAAACGGCAACCGGTGCAACCCTTACATTTGCCCACCCTGGAGGAGGCCAGGTTTCTTTGAAAATGGAGCGTGAAGAGTTAAAGAAACTGGTCAAGTCGCTGGAACAGGCTTATGTGTAAAATCTTCCCGTAAGTGTTAATTGACGAATTGTGAGAGTTGTGAAACATTACGATTGTTAACTATCAAAGAAAGCTGAATTGCAAATTAATATAAGGACGCCATGCAGCTGATTCTCATCAGACACGGGGAAACTATTTGGAATAAAGAGAAGCGGGTTCAAGGGACAAGCGATATTGAATTAAGCACTGTCGGAATTGAACAGGCCCGGCTTTTGGCCTTATCCCTGAAAGATCATCCCATCAGAGCGATTCATACCAGCCCTCTGAAAAGAGCGCTACAAACAGCGGAAATTATCAATGAGTTCCATCGAAAGGAACTTCATGTTGATCAAGACTTGATGGAAATGGATTATGGAGACTTTGAAGGTGTTTCCTTTAAAAATCTTATTGCCTGCGAGAAAGATTTTGTAGACAAGTGGCTTACCAACCCAGCTTCCGTCAAAATGCCCAACGGAGAATCATTGACTCAACTACAAGAGCGTGCATGGCGGTCGTTGAAAAGGATCGTTAACAAAAATGACAACGCGTTAGTAGTTACCCACAACTTCAGCATTGCAACTATTATTTGCCGTATAAAAAACATCAGCCTCACTGAATTTCTAAGTGCCTGTCCAGGCAATGCTTCCAAGACGATTGTCAGCTTTCAAAAAGATGGTATCTTCATCGAAGCGTTTAATGACCGCAGCCATCTTCCTGAAGACATTTCTCCGAAAATCAACGCGCTTTTTTAATGTCTTCGGTTTCTTCAGAATTATCGAAGCGGCTGACAACACCTCCGTGCACTAACCCAAGTCCGCAGCGGGCACTCTAGGCACAACGAGGACGCTTACTGCTACTGCGGAAATATAAAGGTAACGAAAAAACGGGAACCGGGCCGCAGTGACCAAAGGAGCAAAGGAAAATCGCGGACGACCAAAATCAGGCCGAAAAGCAAGCGCAAGCTTTGGCAGAAGCAGACAATATTACTTTTGGCTATTATTTCGAAAATGTTTATTTCCCTACTTTTGAGGTTGGCCGGAAAAAGGAAACGACTCGAAAGGCGAAAGAACATTTTAAAAATTGGATTGAACCTGTCATTGGTAATGTTCCTTTAAAAGACGTTAAACCCTTTGCTATTGAGAAAATTAAAAAGAATATCCTGGACGCCGGCAAATAACCGCGAACCCTTCAATATGTTTTTGCCACTATACGGCAAGCCTGGAATATGGCCCGGTTGGACGGGCGCATTGTGGGCGATTCACCGACAAAAAATGTTAAGATATGGACAAAGAAATAAAACTGATTGAGGTGAAGTATGCAGGCACACACGAAAAAGCACCATACTGAGACAATTGAGCTTAGGTTCATCGGCCCTATCGTGAACATGGCGCGGGCCATTGAAACCTTGAAGCCTCTGGGATTCTTGGATACGTCCGATGCTGTCCCCTGGCGGGAGGCTTACCCCGAATGTTCCGAAGAACAGTTGATCGGCAAGGTTCTGGCCGGTGCAAGATACCGGGAAGGTTTGACGCAGATTAAACTTGCCGAACTGACCGGAATCCCGCAGCGGCATATCAGCGAGATGGAAAACGGCAAGTAACCTATCGTCAAGGAAATGGCAAAGCGTTTGGGAAAAGCATTGAATATCAGCTACAAAGTATTTTTTTAGAAGATCAGGGGGCTGGGCTGACAGGTCTAAATGCTCAGATTAGTTCTTATATTTTGCGAATGCCTTAACCAGTTCACCAAAACTGGCGGGTTTGTATTTTTCAAAATACTCTTCATCGACAAAAACAAAGTCGAAATGAATTTTCTTTTGCAACTGATTGATATCGATACACCATTTTTTCAACCGCTCCATTTTTAAGGGGACATCGATTTCTTCCAGCCCCTTTGTCTCCACTATAAAGATATCTCTTTCACCGGTCTTCACAAAAAAGTCCGGATAATAATTGGATATGTTTCCTTTGGAATCCACGTAGTCCAGATTGAAATGCACGGCCAGATAGTTCTTGGCAAAAGAAATGACGTCGGGCCATTTTTCCAGCGCTGTGGCAAATTGTAATTCCAGATTGCTGTCGCCGATTATTTTATTGAAAAGACTTTTTTGAGGTACTAAAAATCCTTGTTCCTTGGCCACAAAAGGCCGAGTCTGCCGGAGTTTTATATAGTCTCGGATTTCCGCATTCCCTTTATCTCGCACCGTCAATTCATTAATTTTTTTCTTGAACGTTTCCATGATCATCTGAGCCGCGCCCGGTTCCGACAAGTTACGAAGCGTGTTGAGATCATCAATGTCCACCGGAGTATTAAAAAGATGATCCGCAATAAACTGCCTAACTTTTGGATAGAGAACATCGTAGCCGCTGACCAGGTGCAAATCCTTCATAATGCCCTGTGTAAAATAGCCGACAACACTGCGATAATCGGCAACAGCACTTGATTCCAGATAGGTGATATGATTGGTCTCACCGCTCGTAATATCCTTGAAAATAATTTCCCGTTTTTCTTCTTCCGTAAATTGTTTGTATTCAACTTTAGTCGTAATGAAATTTGCCGGATTGAGTTCTTCCAGATTTTTATAATTGCGGTAAATGCGCGGTGTCATCACCGGGATTTCCATATCCAGCTTTTCGATATTCTTCCGATCGTTTTCGTGATCCACTTCGATAATGATCGGTGTTTTAGCGCCGGTGCCCGACCCCATGGGTTTTCTTTCCAGTTCAACGCCCTCGCTTTTGATGGATTCGACAAAATCCATGAAAGCATCCGTGCCGACCACGCTGACATATTCGGTCGCGTCTGCACCGACATACATTCTCCGCAAGCCCCGGCCCAGCGTTTGTTCGGGCAGGATATTGCTTTTGGCGGCATAGGCACGCAGGCCGACAATCGTGGTTACATTGCGCACATCCCAGCCTTCTTTCAGCATCAATACCGATATAATGACCTTATATTGACTTTCCCAACTGTCGATTTGATTGGCGGCTTTTCGCAGAACCTCCAATTCCTCCTTGCTCTTTTTAGAATCCGCCTCGGAAATTTCACCGTTGTTGTTGGTGTGAATTGTCAAAATGGCATCTGAAATTTCGGGATACGTGGTTTTCAGATATTCTTCTACATCATCACAATTCTTGGTGTCGTCCGTCATCACGAAAAGAACAGCCTTCTTACCCATCTTTTCATGCTCGGCATAGGCCTTACGCCATTCCTCCATGCCCAGCGCTAAGTAGTCGGCATATCTTTCGGTGTATCTGGAGCTTTGCCGTTCTTCGAGTTTGGCGCGGCTTGCTTCATCAGGCAGGACGGGATGTTTGACGACATTTTGCGTAATGGCTTCCACCAGCGGATAATCACAGACGGTCTGTACGAATATAGCACCGTTGTTGTGCTTGGGTGTTGCGGTAAGATCAATCTGCAAAGACAGAAAATGATCTTTCTGCTTCAAACGGTTATGAATGTCTTGAATGGATTTAAACCAGGCAAGACGGCTGTCATGAATATGATGTGCCTCATCGTTAATCACGATCAGTTCATCGATTTCGCGGACAATGACACCCAGGTCAACTTTAGAATCGTTGGTTTTCCCCACGGGTCTTTTGCCCAGAAAGTAGTCTTCTAAATTGTCATCATCAAAGCTGGGTTCAATATCATTCCCGGCATAAACGCGGTGAATGTTGGTAAGAAAGAAATTGCCGGTCTTGCGGACAATGGAAACATCGTCTTGAATATGCAGGGTCAACTGAAAATCATCCTGCCAGTTTTGGCCTTCGTAACCATTGTCCGGTAATAGGGGATCTTTGAAGAATATTTTCAGCCCGTCAAAATCGGCCCGCAGACGGTCCAGTACAATGATATTCGGCGCAATCACCAGAAAATTGGTGGAAAGTCTTGAGTCCTGCTCATAGAGCTTGTGAAAGTAGCACCAGGCAATGATCAGGCTCATCACTTTGGTCTTGCCGCTGCCGGTGGCCATTTTGATGACCAGCCTCAGCCAGTCTTCGTCAAACATGCCGGTGGACACGGCCCCGGATGAGTCAAAGCGAATCAGGTCGTATTTATCCTTAATCTTAACAACCTCATAAAGGTAGATTACTGTTTCCAACGCTTCGCGCTGCGCAAAATAATACTGAAAATTAAAAAGTGAACCGTCGGCCTGCGGCAGAATATGCTCCGTTTTGAACCACCAGGTAAGTAGAGCCCGGCTGGTATCCGTCGCACCTTCATAATGTGCATCCCGCCAATCTTTCACATCCTGTCGGATTTTATGCACCAGCGGCGGCAACAGCTTTTCATAGCTGGATTCTCTCAATGCTTCATCCGCCGGAAACCAGCGGTATTCGGGAGGAAGTATTTCGTGCGGCGACTTGGGAAAGTTAGGATGGATGGCCATATGGTCTAAAATCCTGTTTTATGGTCTAATGGAATTTTTATAATTAATTGTTATTATTCATCAAAATTTTGTCTTCAGCTAAAAATATATCTAAATGTGACTAATAGCAACTGATACTGGATATGTAATCCTTATTTTTTCTTCAACTCCAGTTTTTTAATTTGCGAATCTTCTGTTAGCAGCCGCATTTGACCGATGGCGATTTTATTGAGCTTTGCCAGCCGCGATTCTTGCGGCAATCCTTCATGAATAAATAGTGCATTGAGGTTTTCCAGATTGGACAGGCAAACCAGTTGGGCGGCATTAGCGTGATCCCTTACATTGCCTTTTTTATCGTTATTCTTATCGCGCCAGTCTTTGGCAGTCATTCCGAAAAGCGCCATGTTTAATACATCTGCCTCGGATGCGTAAATGATGTTTATCTGGTTTTTTGTCAGTTCCGGTGGAATCAAATTTTCTTTGATGGCGTCTGTATGAATGCGATAATTGATTTTAGCCAGATTGCGTTTGATATCCCAGCCAAGTTGCTTTTGCTCTTCTTCTTTTAATCGCTGAAACTCTTTGATCAGATAAATTTTGAATTCCGCGCTGATCCACATGCCGAATTCAAAAGCAATGTCCTTATGTGCGTATGTTCCGCCGTACCGGCCAGCAGTCGCCTTCAAGCCGATTGCGTTTGTTTTTTCAACCCACTCCTTGACGCTGATTTTGTAACTATTTAATCCTGCTTGACTTTTAATTGCGGCGAATTCGCCATAATTAAAAGCCGGATTGTGGATTTTTTCCCAGATGCCAAGAAATTCTACCGTATTTCTATTGCGCAGCCAGTCGGAAACAAAGAAATCACCGTCTTTTGCTTTCAGCATATCGGTAAGCGAAATATAGTCTTCATTCCTGATGGTTATCATGTTGATGTCTGTTCCCATTACCGTTAACTTGCCCATTTCTTTTCCTCCTGCAAATAAATGAGTCATAAGTATTTAATATTCGGTCGCTATTTATTTATTTGCATCGGCCTGTGCAAATAAAAGTTTAAAATAACTCCGTTTGTTGCTTAAACGGCGGATAAAAGACGCCGACAATTACGAAAGGATTTTTCGCCCAGCCGTGAAATTGCTTAAGTGTGCCAAGAAAAAGGTATAAATCTTTTTTCAAAAATTCATTAAGATATTTTTGTTTCACCTTTTGTAATGCCATAGCTTCCTTGTTTTTGCATTTTTTCAGACAATTCCAGTAAAGCATGCCGGTTTCCCAATCCTCTATCATTAAAGTAGATTCGGTTCCTTCATCATCCACAAATTTATAAGAAAACCGGTAGGGTACTTTGGGTACTACAGAAAAAGCTTCTTCAATTTCTTCTAGCGTCTGGAAAAATGACAATTGTTGAGATTTTGCTTTTAACAAATCCAACTTTTCTTTTGACCATTCCCTATCCGTCTGCTCCCATAGGAAATCAATAATTCTCGTAGGTTTAAAAACGGCGAGGGAAAGTTCATTTTTATTTGCTTTGGCAATTAAATTTTTTAAATTAGTAAAAACCTGTTGATTCTTTAAGACAAGCCTTCTTCGTTCCGACCAATTATCATCACGGCCAACTGAATTTAGCAGCTTCAGTTTGTTGATATCCTTAACCTGATAGCTTTCCGGCCGGACATCGCCGGTATTTTTTTCGAACGGCGCTTCCAGCCACTGATATTTCTTGTACTGGTTTTCATAATCAAGCTTACGGAAAGGCATTGGATAAATCCGAATCCATGATCCATCCTCCATCACGCCTGCCGTGCATACCAATTCATCATATTTCTTGGAAATTGTCGGATAGGTTTTAACTGTGATTAATACCCTTTTCGTATCCTTCATAGGTCGACAACCTTTACTGCGTAGTTGTCTTTCATGAACTGGCTGAGAACATGACGGTGGCAAAGGTTGGGGTCTTTTTCAAAACAGGTTAAAGCAATGCGCTTTTGCTCGCGCAGCAAATCAAATACTTTATCAATATATTCTTTCTTCTCGGGCAGGGCTTTATTATATTCATCAAAGAGCGCTTTGTAGTCAGTCTGCTCTTTAAGGTTCTTGCGCTTTTCGGAAACAATGCCTAACTCCGGAATATGGACATATACAATATTTAGTTCTTGCAGAACTTTAGCTAACATTGTTTTCGAAAAACCGTATTTACGGCTGAGAGGGTTATTGCGCACATCGCACAGTAGGCGAATATCATTTTGAATTAATTTGTTTATATACGCTTCAATTGTTATTCCTTCATAGCCGATAGTGAACAATGTTGTTGATGTAAAAATAAATTTCTGTTTTTCATTTTTTATTTTTACCAGTTCTTCTTCCGTTAGCAGATTATGTGCAATTCTACTGTTAATTGCATAATAAGGATGAGCCCGGTAAACACTTCTGACGAGCTCTTCCCCTCGCAAATCATCACAAGTCGACAGAAATCGTTTTACATCGGCGTAACAATCGATAGCTTCCGGGTATTTATCAATAAGTTCAATTTGCTTGTCTTTAATTACCAGCCATCCCTGTTTCTGCAAAATATCCATATCCTCATTTGCCTGCAATGAATAACAGCCATAATGATAGGGAATACATTCATAAAAGGTAATTTTATATTTTTGTTGGAATAAAAAAATGAGCTTTTGAAAATCAATTTTAGATAAAACGCCCCCGGCCAGTTTTAAAAACATCAATAAAAATTTTTGGCGTTGGAAATTCGGGTATTTTGCAGCCATTATTTGCCTCCTACATTCACATCGATAATCTTCATCGTATCATTGCCGAAGATGTCCACCACCTTCACGGCGATTTTGTAGCGGCCGGGCTGACATTCGTGATAGGGCGTCTGCAACTCCAGAGAGCGGTATTTTTTGGTGCGGAAAGCCTGCCATTCGTTTTCAAAGATGAAATCGCCCGTCCACTTTTCTTCCATCTCGCCTGAGCCTTCATCATGAACGCGGACAATTTCGCGCTTGCTTTCAAAATCGAAATCTACGCTCCAGTAGTCAATCCAGTCCGTCCATTTCTTGGTGAGCACGTCGCGGGTGACGATGCCGTTTTTATCCTTGGACACCTTGATGATTTTGCCCTGCTCGACGACGATTTTATTTTTACCTTCTTTCAAGGTTTGCGCTGCATTATCCACGCTGTCCTGCGAATAGTAAACGGAGAAATCCGTGAGTTCCACGGCGATGGCCGGAAGCGTTCCTTTTTTGCCGGCGCGGACCAGCGGTTTGACTTCGATGTAGGAGACATCGTGGAAAACGACCTGATTTTTTTCCACGGCTCGTTTGTCGAAGACTTCGCGTGGAATGTATTTGAGGGCGAGATCAATACCCTTGGCTTTGGCTTCTTCCTGGATGTTGGGAAACAGACCCATCTCAAATTCAAAGGCCAGAATGTCCACGCGGGAAATGCGTTTTTCGCGGCACTCCAGAATGATTTCTTCCACGTAAAGACGCGTTACCGGCAGGTTGATCGGACCAACGGACACCAGCCGTCCGGCTTTCTTGCCGTGGAAGCATCGGAAGTTTTCCGCGCCTTCCGCCTTGTAGGCTTTGAGAATCAGGGCAATGAAGTCTTTTTCTTTTTGTTCGAGTTGCTGCTGGCGTTCTTCCTCGCGCAGATTCAGGTTGACGCCGATGTAATGCGCCCGCTCGTATTTGCCCAGGTTCAGGATTTCAAAAGCCCGGAAGTCTTTGCCGTCCGCTTTGAGCTGACGCTGAACGCCGATCAGGCGTTTGCGCGTGGTGTGAATGGCGAACTTACCCAGATCGGAGCCGATCCACTTGCGCCCCAGCTTTTCTGCGACAGCCATTGTTGTGCCGGAACCGCAGAAGAAATCAGCGACGATGTCGTTTTCGTTGGATGAGGCTTTGATAATGCGTTCGAGTAAGGCTTCGGGTTTTTGCGTAGCATAACTTGTATCTTCTTTTGCTTGAGAATTGACTGGTGGAATATCATCCCAAAGCGACTGCAGCGGTACACCCTTTTGTTCATCAAGAAACCTTTTAAAACGTGGGATTCCCCCTTCCTTAGGCCAATAAAGCAAACCTTCTTGATCTAGCTCATCAAGACGATGTTCAGGATATCTCCAAGGTTTGCTAATTCCTTTCCATTCATAAACTGGATTCACCCCTGTATGTCCAAGCAAGCTTGTAGGTTGAAACATTCTACCTGTTTTTTCATCTAGATAAGAGTAGTACTTATCAACATATTCTTCACGGTATTCACTATATTGTTCATTCCAAATATAGTCATTAAATTTAGTGTAAAACAGAATATAGTCTGTTAATTCCGGGTATCGTTTATATGAGTTACCTCGTGGCGTGCTTCGTTTCCATGTTATATGATTATGGAACTGATCCTTTCCAAATACTTCATCAATAATCAGTTTGATGCTATGTCCAATATGCCAATCACAATGCACGTAAATACTGCCATCCTCAGCCAGCAAGTCACGCATCAAACTCAGCCGTTCATAGATCATAGCGATAAAGCTGTCTGCGCCCTTACCCCAGGTATCGCGGTAGGCTAGCTCTTCCAGCACATTCGGTTTTTTTGTAAAAGTCTCGTCGCCGATTTCAATATCCATCGAAAAATCCGCGCCCACATCAAACGGCGGGTCGATGTAGATAAGCTTGATGCCGCCCTGCTTTTCAATTTCCTCCCGGATCGGGCCGTTTTTCAGCGAAGAAAGAATCAGTTTGTTGTCGCCCCAGATGAGTTTGTTTGTCCAGCCGGATTTCTGGCGGCCACGAAAGTCAAACAAATCACTTTGCGCGCCGGTATCTGCCTGTTTCTCCGCCCGCGGCTCATCAATCTGCTCAATCACCTGAAAAGGCAAAACGATGTTGGTCACTTCGTTGGTCTTTCCATTCCAGATAAGTTCCACTTCCCGCTTATCGTCAAAAAGCAGAAACCGGTACTTATCCGGCAGCGGCTTTTCCGCTTCGATCAGTTTAAGAATTTCGCGCTTTTCATTATCCGTTAGTTTCATTACCTGAAATCCTAAAAGGGAACATCTTCGATAATTTGTGATTCATTAACAGGTTGATTTTCATTGGTACATTCAACGATGAACTTAGCACGATCAAATAGCTCATCATAAGTGATGATATCAATTCCATTCAAATGCGTGCGGAATGACTCAAATGTTTGTCTGGCATCCGCGTCGTCATCAAATTGGTTTGTGTGACCAATGATAAGGATGCCTTTGGGATTGATCGTATATGTCTTTTTGTTCGATAGTTTTTCAAAATTCCTCACATTCCTTGCCTCGGCTTCCCATGTTCGGCAATTCACCTGAAGTTGTGAGATTGCACCTGTTAAATCTTCCGAAAGCTGACAAGCCCCGTTTCTATATTTCTCTATTCGCCCTTTTGTAATCTTAAATAGAGGTGTGTCCGGTCGCTTGATTTCTACGAGCACGGTAAAATGAATGCTTGCTTCCGTTGAGCAAAGGAAATCGCCTTGCTGGGCCCCCTTTCCGGAATAATCCGCGCCTCCATAATTAGGCTGATCCTGCAATACTTTAAGAAAAACATATTTAAGCCCATAACCAAAGACCCATGTGTTTTTTTCAAAGTATTGCTGCCAATACAATTCGGATTTATTTTCTGTAAAGGACTTCTGAAATTCATTGAGCGAAGTTAATCGCTGAGACTGAATTCTGCTGTAGGATAATTTGGTTGCCAAGTCCGGATTATTAGCTATGAGTTGAGTCCATACCTCTTCGCCATGGTTTTTCTTTAGCAATTCTTTTATAAAGACAATGCGCTCTTCAGGCACCGTAATAATTTCATTTGCTTTTCCTACTATCCATTCATTCCTACCAGAATAAACGCCTTTTTGACTTACTTCATAAAGCTTAGTTAACCCATCGTATAATAACTTAATTTGTTCACTATCGAAATGAAGTTTAACACCTTCACCTACCTTTAATTGCGATAAAGTAAATTCTGAAATATCTTCCCACTCATCGGTATGTTTTTTTCTTTGATGGATTATTGTCCCGCTTACCGTTTCGCCCTTTGCCAGTTTTGCATCGTTCATTTCTGCGCGGAAGATGCAACGTGTTCGATCTTTTTGATAAATTATAATCGGTTCAAGAACTTTTTGTGAATAACGTGAAGTGCTTTCCGTTGTGAACTTATCCATTTCATGCCTTTGTGGGTGTGCAAAAAATATGACAAATTACTTTTTGTAATTAAAGATTTACGTTGCCACTATACGCACCGAAAATTTTATGTCAATAAAATATTTAGCTATGGCTAAATTAAAAAAGCCCGCTTTTCGCAGACTTGGAATGACTTTTTAGGTAGCATGCTTTCCAAAGATACGGATGTTGCGATATGTGTTTCAGGTTAATCGGCATGTTTATGAGACTTGCTTGACGCCATGATCTTATCCTTTATTTTGATTTATCGCCTTTATGGTTGTTTCTGACACTAAGAGAATTGTTTATTGATGGCAATTAAAAAGTGAGGAGAAACAGGCTGAGCAGTTACAAAATAGTTAAAATCCCTCCAAAAACGAAAAAAAGGTTGTAACGTTAAACGTCACAACCACTTGATTTAACTTGGTGCCGGAGGTCGGAATCGAACCGACATGCCCTTGCGAACGGGGGATTTTGAGTCCCCTGCGTCTACCAGTTTCACCACTCCGGCACGGGGAGCGATTATATAGACGGGGTGCAAAAAGTCAAGCTAAAATCTATTGACAACTCATAAAAGCACATGTTAAAGGGGCTGCACAATTCATCAAGTTTTATTGGGGGTGTAGCTCAGCTGGGAGAGCGCTTGAATGGCATTCAAGAGGCCAGCAGTTCGATCCTGCTCATCTCCACCAGATAAAAAAGAAGTTGCGGGTGATAATCGTTGCCTGCAACTTCTTTTTTCGTTTAGTTTTAAATACTTGCCGGATCGTCGGCCTTCTTCGTGCCGCCGAAATCCTTTTTAAAATCACTGCCTACTTCCCATGACGCCGCAGCAAACCCTGCTGTCATCTTTAGAGCTGTATTTTCATGCCCCCCCCCATGTTAGTTGTGGCAAACTTTGAGGAGATGTTGAGGTTGAATGTTAGGTGAAAGCGCTCGGCAATGGACGGATACACTCGATTCCATGATGCACATGTATGGCGCGGTATTCCGCAAGTTTCCTGTCGAAAGGGTTATTGCCGATCTATGCCCAGTTCCTGACTCCTTATCCCCGGACGCGCGTCCGGAAGGAATTGCAGGTTAATCTCTGATTACCAATAATGATTTCAGCCGTTATGACGGGTTTACCTGCAATATCCGCACACACTATCTCAACGAGCAGGAATTATTCCGGTGTTTGTAGTCACATACCTTGCGGAAAGTTTTGATCTGAAAAAAATATATGTCAATACTTTCTGGAAGATGTTCCCTCTGCGGTTTATCTTGACTAATACCCTGAAATGTGTGCTGGATAATCGCTATAATGTCTTGTCGGCAAAGCAAAAGATCAAACGCCTGGACATCTGAAAACAGCAATGCCGGGTTGTAGTCAAAGCACAACACAGCCAACAAAGTTACGCAAAGAATGCGACTTGGTATAAGAACTCCGGCCGGTGGAAGTTGTCCGGCCACAGTAGTTCCTGCGGAAAATACAGGTGAAGAAAAGAGGTTATTGTTTTAAGTGAAAAAAATCCGTATTGCCATAGTCGGCGTGGGAAATTGTGCCAGTTCTCTTGTGCAGGGTATTAACTATTATGGAAGCCGTAAGGCAGACGATGCCTGCGGTCTGATGCATTGGATGATCGCGGGGTATAAGCCCGGTGATATCGAAGTGGTGGCGGCCTGGGACATTGATGCGCGCAAAGTGGGAAAAGACGTAGCCCGGGGAATTTTCGCCCCACCCAATTGCACACATGTTTTTCAGCCTGATATACCGGCAACCGGTGTGGAAATTCGCATGGGTCATGTGAGCGACAGTCTTTCCGCCCATATGGAAAAATATCCGGAAAACCGGAGATTCATTCTGGCCCGGCGTCCCGAAGCCACCCGCCAGGAGGTGATCGCCGCCCTGAAGAAATCCCGGCCGGACATCCTGCTCAATTATCTGCCGGTGGGTTCGGAAAAGGCTGCTCATTTTTATATGGACTGTGCGCTGGAAGCCGGTGTGGCTGTAATCAACAACATGCCTGTATTTATAGCGAGCAATAATAACTGGGCCAAGCGTTTCCGGGAGCGCAATATCCCCATCATCGGCGATGATATCAAATCCCAGATCGGCGCCACAATTATCCATCGCTCTCTCACGACGCTTTTCCGGCAGCGCGGTGTTAATCTCGATCATACCTACCAACTCAACTTCGGCGGCAACACTGATTTTCTGAATATGAAAAATCCGGAGAGGCTGCATTCCAAGAAGCAATCAAAAACCGAAGCCATTCAATCTGTTGCTTCCAGGAGATTGGCCAGTGACGATATCCATATCAGCCCGACTGATTATGTCCCCTGGCAAAATGACAACAAGGTTGCCTATATCCGTATGGAAGGGCGGATCTTCGGCGATGTCCCGATGAATCTCGAAATGCGGCTGTCGGTGGAGGATTCGCCTAATTCCGCCGGCGTTGTTATCGATGCCATCCGCTGTTGTAAACTGGCGCTGGATCGCCGTATCGGCGGGGTTTTACTTTCCTGCTCGGCGTTTTTTATGAAACACCCCCCCCGCCAGTATCCCGATGATGAGGCGCTGAAAATGACCGAATCTTTCATCTCCGGCCGCCGCCGCCGTTAATAATCACGAAGGAGATAAGATCATTGCGTTTGCCGGAATTCTTTCTCTTTAATCTGCGGACTCAACAAGTATATAAGGAAATCATCAATCCTGTGCTGAATTTGCTTGTCCGGATGAGGATTTCTCCTAATGCCGTCACTACCGCCGGTTGCGTACTGAGCGCTGTTGCCGGGTTGATTTTCAGCACAGGCAACATCTATCTGGGAGGCTGGATGGTCGCTCTGGCCGGTACCTGTGATATTCTGGATGGCAATCTCTCCCGTCGGACCGGTCGGTCATCTCGCTTCGGCGCTTTCTATGACAGTTGTCTGGATCGCTTAAGTGAAGCTTTTATATTTATGGGTCTGGCCTGGTATTTTTCCGGGGGCCCGTCCCTTTTCTGGTCGCCTAATGCCGGCAATCCGGATGCTTACAGCCCCGTTACCGTAATGCTCATTATCTTGATTATAACGGGCTCCTTCCTGACGAGTTACGTCAAGGCGCGCGCGGAAGCGGCGGGTATTCCCTGCAATGTCGGAAGAATTCAGCGGCCGCAGCGTTTTGTCCTGCTTTTGTTGTCCTGTATGGTGGGCTCTATACCGGGTGTAGGCATCTTGCTTTTGAAAATATCGCTCGGCTTTTTTGCCCTGCTGACTAATTTTACGGCGGTCCAGCGCATTATTTACGTCGGGAAAGTATTTTTGCAGGAAAAAGAGGTTAACGCAGGACGGGATACCCAGAATTAGAAAATTATGAAAATTGCTCTCATCTGCGACTGGTTCCATCCCCGCATCGGCGGCATGGAAGTTCATTTACAAGGCCTGGCCGAAGTGTTGCAGGCCTCGGGGCATCAGCCCGAAATAATTACTGCCACCCCCGGGGACATCCAGGGCTATGGCTTTCCCGTCCATCGCCTGTCTGTTCCCGTAAAAACACGCTTCGGTTTTATCTATACGCTGGAAGCATTTCGCCAGGTTGCCGCCCTGCTGAAGAAAGGTTCTTACGATGTAGTGCACTGTCATGGCAGCATCCTGTCTCCGCTGGCCTATGGCAGTATGAATGTGGCCTGCCGTCAGCAAATTCCCACTGTAGTGACTTGCCATTCGGTGCTGCAGTATTATTCCATCCTTTTTTTTCTTCTGGACAGCCTCTTTGGTTGGTCGAAGTGGCCGGTTCTTTTTACGTCGGTCAGTGCCAGCGCCGCCCGGATCATGAGCCGGGCCGGAAGAATTCGACAGGTGCATGTGCTGCCCAATGCCGTGCAGGAATCCCCCTGGCGAAAACCTCGTCTTCCAAGGATATGTGATGAATTGACGCTGATTTCCGTTATGCGCCTGTCCATTCGCAAAAGGGCGCATGTATTGGTCAAAATGATGCCGGAAATTCTTCGGCTGGCCGCGCCAAGGCGTGTTCGCCTGATTATAGTGGGCGACGGCGCACAGCGGGGCGCACTTCTGCGGTTGATAAAACGTCTGGGATTGCAGGAAGTCGTAGAACTTGCCGGTAGTTGCAGTCATGAAGAGATTGCTGCTTTGTTTGAGCGGGCCGATATATTTGTTTTACCCACAAAGCAGGAGGCTTTTGGTCTGGCAGCCCTGGAGGCACGTGTGGCCGGATTGCCGGTTGTCGGTATGCGGATGTCCGGGTTGCAGCATCTGATTGAGCACGGCCAAGAAGGCCTGCTGGCGATGGACGATGAGGAATTTATCCGCCATTTGCTGAGCTTAATGCAAAATGATGAATTGCGTGAGCGGATAGCCGAACATAACCGGACAGTATCTACGATCTGGAATTGGCAATTTTCGCTTAGCCGTCACCTGGAACTATATCAAAAGGCAAGGCTCGAATTTGGCCCCCGGCCGGGTAAGGGATAACAGGTAGGCCTGATGAAAATCCCGTTTTTTTGCTCCTTCATACCTGTGGAACTGCTCACCGCTTGCGGCCATGAAGTCGTGGATATCTCGCTTTTTGAAAATGAGCAATACGGCCTGGAATACAGCTGTTCGCTTCATGACAACATCTGCTCTTATGCCAAATATCTTTTCTCGAAAATTGTTGACGGCGAAAATAAATTTAATTTCGTTGTTGTGCCGAAAGTCTGCGATGCCATGAAGCATCTGCACTCCTCTCTGTGCTTTTCCGGCAAAATAGAATCGTTTATTCTGGATGTGCCCGGACGCGCAGGAGACCAAAGCGCAAAATATCTGAGCACTCAATATCTGGCTTTGCTGAAAAGAATTGCGCCTGATTTTGATTACGCGGGCTTGCGGAAGATTCTGCATTCGCCGGAGAATACCCGCGCTGTATCCACGCGTTACCTCGATCGGGAAGAGACCGATTTGCGTCCAGTAAAAATTGGTGTTGCCGGTTCCTCCTACTCGCCTGCCTTGTTTCGGGATATTTTAAAAAAATATAACGCCGGGAGTATTTTTCTGCGGCACTGCGGTCATGGAGTGGTGCCCTCCGGCGAAAAGCATTTTCCGCAAACTGGTTCTCTGGAAGAAGACCTTTTGGCGCTGGCGCGGAATTCTCTGCAAAATACGATCTGTCCCCGCAGTGACACGGGCGGGATGACGGATTACATAGTTGCGGAAATTAAAAAGCAGCGGCTTTGCGGATTAATTGTCACTACTCTGAAGTTTTGTGATTTTTATGCCTTTGAACTGGAGGCGCTGAAAAATAATTTACCTGCTGATTTTCCCTGTCTGTACCTGGAAAATGATCTTTCCGTAAACAGTGATGAACAAAATGTGACTAGAATTGAGGCCTTTATGGAAAAAATTATATCCGTTAAATCAATAACAAAAACACGCGACGCACAAGCAGCTGCTCCGGCGGATCTCTATTCCGTAGGCCTTGATATCGGCAGTACCACGACAAAAGGAATTATGTTGAAAAACGGGCGGGAGATTCTTGCTTGCATTATTATTCCCACTTCCATCAACATGAAAGATTCCGCCGAAGTCGCCTGCGGCAAACTGATGGAACAAAGCTCAATTCCGGAAGAGAAAATTTTCCGGACAATCTATACCGGATATGGCAGAACCGCCTTCCCGGACAAGGAGCAGACCACGGAAATAACCTGTCATGCCGTCGGGGTGAATTATCTCTCGCCGCACGCGGGGACGATCATTGATATCGGCGGCCAGGATAGTAAGGCCATCCGGATAGACGAACAAGGAGCTGTGCTGCGATTTGCCATGAATGACAAATGTGCGGCGGGAACGGGACGGTTCCTGGAATCCATGGTTTCGCGAATGAATATAACATTTACCGAATTCAGCGCTCTTTCCCTGGCGGCCGCTCAACCGACCCCGATCAGCAGCATGTGTTCCGTATTTGCCGAATCGGAAGTCGTATCTCTGATGACGAAGGGAATACCGGTCGGAAGCATTGCGCGGGGACTAAACTTTGCTATTGCGGAAAGAGTCTGCTCTCTGGTGAGGAAAATTCAAGGCGAGGCCCCCTTTATCCTTACCGGCGGGCTTTCGCTCAATACCGGATTTGTAGGCGAACTGGAAAATTCGCTTCGCTGCCGGGTCACAATTTTCCCCCAGGCGCAACTTGCCGGGGCAATAGGAGCCGCAGTGATTGGCAGTCGGCGGGAAGATATTCGGGAGATAAGTGGATAATGAACAACCCGCTTGTGGACAGCAAGTTGCGCCGCCTGCTCTATCGCAGTATGACCAGAACCGGGATTCGTCTGCCGCTGCCCGCAGCTTTCCGGATTTTCCAGTTGATAGCCGGGATCGTTTCCCGCAGTAAAGTTCCGTCTGTCCGCACTCTGGAGCGGGAATATCTCTCCTATTACCGGGAGGGTTTGACGCCGGATAAGAGTGTCTGGACATCGATCTTTGTTCCCACGGAAATTCTTTATGCTTTCGGGTTATCTCCTTTATCTCTGGAAGGGCTTTCTGCTTTATTTGCCAGCATGGGGATTGCCAAAAACTTTCTGGGCCGGCATGAAACTCATTTCATTCCCAATACAATGTGCAACTTTCATAGGCTGGCCATTGACATTACCTCCTCCGGGATATTACCCAAGCCCCGCTTTGTTCTGGCGTCATCAGCTCTGTGCGACGGAAACATCAAAACATTCCGCCATCTCGCCGAAAAGGCAAGGGTGCCTTTTTTCTTCCCGGATATTCCCCAGAATGATGATCAGGCCGGTATTGCCTATCTGGTGAGTCAATTGCAGGAGCTGATTGAGAAGATCGAAGAGCTCACCGGGAAAAATCTGGATCAGGCGAGTCTCAAGGCAGCGGCGGGTAATGTCTTAATCACCGCGCAATTGATGGAGGAAATTTACCGGCTGCGCTGCCGGCTTTCGCGCAATGTCTATTACGGGCATCAAATGATCAACTTCATGCTGCCGCTTACCGCCATGTCCGGTTCCGCGCGATTGGTAAAAATATGCCGGGCTATCATTGCCGATCTGGGCGACAGTAATATTTATAATGCGGCTTTCCCGAAGGATATTTCCGCAGAAACGATCAAGATTATCTGGGCGCATATTGCCCCCGTATTCCAATATAACGAAGTCTGGCCGTTTATCGATGACGGAGTGCGCGCGAAGGTGTATCTGGAAGAATGCACCGGATTTCTGGGTGCGGACATCAAGAGCTGTGATGCTCTGGAAATTATTGCCCGGCGGCTGATCAGTACGCCCGGCAATGGCCCGCTGACAAGGCGCTTGAATAATTTAGAAAAGATATACAGGGATGCTGCCGCCGACGGTATTGTGCATTTCTCGCACTGGGGCTGTCATCAGGCATCGGGAGCGACACCGCTTTTGCAAAAACACTTCGCCGGGAAGGGGATTCCCTTCCTGAATGTCAACGGTGATTGCGTTGATGCGGCGAGCTGCGGTTTGGAGCAGCACAAGACCCGTTACACCGCTTTTCTGGAGTCGCTGGCGTCGCAGAAGAAGAACAAACACAAATAAATCGCTGCCTTTGTAAAACATATTTATCTGTCTTTGCGAGGAGCAAAGCGACGCGGCAATCTAAGTTGGGTAGGGTCTCTTGCCACCCGAATGGGTGGTTGCAACCCCTTGTTCAACATCGCTGTGCTCATTCAAAACATCCCGCATTTTCCGGAATTGAAAATTTCTCTTTTGATAAAAATGAATAACTTCCCGCAGGCAGGCAATCGCCATTGTACCGGTTTTAAAGCGGCAATCAAAAGGTATGTTTGCCTGGCGAAAATCGACAAATTCCCAGGGATGGACAAATAAAACTACCGGACTTGCCAAGGCGCCAAGCCAGGGATTTCTGATCCAGTCAGGCAATCGCAAAACAGAAGATGTGATTGATGCCGGAATTCTCCGCAATGTTGTTGGCCGGGGATTTTCCAGGTAGGTCGGTTTATACTTCGCCTGCGAAGAATCGATCGCCAGGCCAGCCTGAGATAAAAGATCAAGATAGCTCTGCGGAAACTTCAGATAGGGCGCCCGAAAGGAATAAACGGGGCCGAACTGCCGGAGAGTCTCCAGCGAACGCTCAATGTCGCGCTGGGCGCTTTGACGATCCAGGGCAGTATAGTTGCAATGATCGAAACTATGACTCCCAACTTCATGTCCGTGTGTAATGAGGCTACGGATAACATCGGGGAAGTCTTTGGCAATCTGTCCGGTGACAAAGAACGTGGCCTTAACTTCTTCCTGCCGCAGCAAAGAAAGAAGCGGAATCATTCCTTCGGTAATTCCCCGGAAAGTATTGAGGTAGGGAGGACAATCCTGCTCCACGTCGATGGTCAGGAAGATATGCGGAGGTTTGGGCTGTGTTTTCACCTTGAAATTCCTGAAGTCTTCCGCAATTAATGGATAGGGTCAATGTCGCTGCGCATTGTTGTCTGAGCAAAGATCAGGCGCTTTTTTGATGATGCGAACTATACCGATCCACAAGCTCACGAATCATTTTTTGATAAGATGTATGGTGCTTATCCGCCTCTTTTTTAAAAAATTCAACACTCGATTTTTTCAAGGCAATTTTACCTTCACATTATCTTCTTTCAAAACCAACTGATCCGGCGGCGGGAGAAAATCTTTCACGACTTTCAATTTTCCCATAGGCTCGTCAGTATATTTAATTTTTCTATTCATAATAACTGATACTAAACAGCCATGCTTAAAGGGTGCACTTCACGGGCAACTTGGTCAGACAATGCATCTTCTGTAATATCCATATCGTAACGGCTTTGCAGATTCATCCAATAACGCGGTTCCTGACCGAAAAATATTCCCAACCTTAATGCCAACTCAGCATTGACAGGCCTTTTCCCATTAATAACATAATTGATACGCATAGCATGAATACCTAAATCCTTTGCCAAACGATATTGTGATAGTTTCAATTCATCCAGCAATTCTTTCAAATAAACACCCGGATGCACAGGTTTAATACTTTTTTTTGTCATAGTAATTCTCCTTAATGATAGTCAACAATTTCTGCTTTTTCAGCATTACCATTGCGCCATATAAAACATATTCGCCATTGATCATTAATCCGAATACTCCATTGTCCCCGGCGCTTTCCTTTTAAAGATTCCAGTCGATTTGACGGCGGCAATTTTAAATCTTCAATACTGATTGCGGCATCGACGGCATTTAATTTCATAAAAGCACGTTGCTGAATATTGTGGGGAAATTTTCGTGAAGATTCACGATGAAAAATCTTCTCTGTTTCCCCGCAACGAAATGATTTTATCATGATTATTTAATAAACAGTATGTTTATTAATGTCAAGTAAAAGATTAGTTAAATACTGACAGTAAAATGAGCGGTGTGGTGCAGTCGGCCTTCCGGGTACCGTTCTTGACTTCATTACTAATTTAATCTATACACAAAAACATTAACCGGTCCTGCCGCAAAGGAATTATAATGATTCTGAGAATACCTCTTGCCTGGTATAACACTTTTCAGAACAAAAAAAGAACACTCGCCGCTATCGGCGGTATCTCTTTTTCCCTGTTGCTTATTTTAATGCAGCTGGGCTTCCTGATGACGGCGCGCATTACTTCCGGCCTCGTTTACAGCTTTTTTGATTATGACCTCATTATGACTTCCGCCGCCTACGAGAGCATGAACACCGCGGGAAGCTTCGATAAAACCCGTCTGGTGCAGGCCGGGGTGGCCGAAGGTGTTGCGGAAATCGCCACTCTCAATTACAGCCGGGCGCGCTGGCGCGATCCGGCAAACAATGATCTGGGATCATCATGCATGCTGATGGGGTTTGATCTCAATGCGCATTTTATTCCGGAGGAAGAATCCCGGGAAGGATTGCCTAAAATATTACAAAAGGATGCGGTCATGCTCGATGTCTGGTCGCATCCCGATTACGGTGAGAAGCGCATCGGTAAAAATGCCACGCTCAATAATATGCCGGTTACTATCAATGCCCTCTACAAAATGGGAATCAGTTTTCATGCCGAAGGTTCAGCCATTGTTAATCTGGAAACTTTTCAAAATATCACCCGCACCGACCCGCGGGAGGTCACCTTCGGATTGATCAAAGTAGCAAAAGGCGCCGATGTGGAAAAGGTCCGGCGGAACCTGCAATCGACACTGCCGGATGATGTGCTGGTTTTCGAGCGCAATAAATTCATTGAGGCGGAGCAGAATTATTTTATCAAAGTCAAGCCGATCGGGATCATGTTCCAGGCGGGAGCTTTTGTGGCTTTTGCGGTGGGCGCGGTCATCCTGTTTCAGGTGCTTTCCACGGAGATTTCCAATCGATTGCGGGAATTTGCCACCCTGAAAGCTGTAGGGTTCAGCAATTATTATATCTATAGGGTAGGCGCAACGCAGGCCCTGTTGTTTGCGGCGATGAGCTATATTCCGGCCCTGCCTCTGGGCTATCTAGTCTCTTTCATTGTCAAGAAGGCCAGCCGTTTGCCCATGTATTTGCCGTGGGATCTGGCTCTGTTTGTTTTCTTTTTGTCGATTTTAATGTGCATTATTTCCGGGATTCTGGCCCTGCAAAAAGTCAGAAAAGCCGATCCGGCGGAATTGTTCTAATATGAAAATTTTCTCTCATCAAAAAATACCCCTGGCCTCGAAGATGCTGCTCCATAAAAAAGGGCGTTTAATTCTTTCTCTGCTGGGAATTGCCTTTTCCGTTGTTATTATGTTTATGGAAATCGGTTTTTTCAACGGAATTAATGATAGTCAGGCTAATCTGCCGCCCTTGATTAATGCCGATCTGCTGATCATGCATCACCGGCGCTATTCCATGCTGGAGACGGTCACCATTCCGCGGGATCGCCTAAGTCAGGTTCGCGCCCTCCCGGAAGTTGCCGAAACAATACCTTTTTATGAGGGCATGGATACCCTGTTCAATGCGCAGGAAAAAAGAATCCGGGCGATCTCGATTCTGGCCTTCCCGCAGGATACAAAGAGTCCTCTGCGAGTGGAGGGTTTGGAAAAATACCGGGAGCAGTTGAAAATCAAAGGGAACGTTCTTTATGATCGCCTTTCGCGGGAAATCTACGGCAATATAAAACCCGGAGACGAAATAATTCTGGGCGGACGACGGCAAAATGTAATCGGTACCGTAAAGATCGGCCCCAATATTAAAGTTGACGGCTATATAATCATGGGTGAGGCGACCTGGGTTAATAACACGGGAAGCGCCGATAAAATTAATCTGGGGCTGATTCGCTTAAAGCCCGGAGCCGATATAAAAGCGGTAAAGCAGGAAATGCGCGGCCTCCTGCCTGAAGACACAATTATTATGACACCGGAAGAGGCCAGAAAAAGAGAGGTTATGTTCACGATTCAGTCAACACCGACCGGTTCGGTCTTTGGTGTTGGCGTTATCATCGGGTTTATTATCGGCGTCATCATCTGTTACCAAATTCTGTTCAATGAGATAACCGATCACCTCCCGCAATATGCTACTATGAAAGCGGTCGGCTTTTCCAAAAAGTTCCTGGTCAAGTTGGTTATGAAGCAATCCATATTGCTTTCCGTTTTGGGGTTTATCCCGGGGCTTGTCGGCGGGGGAATTCTCTATTTCATAATCCAGTATTTTACCAGAATACTTATGTTTATGACACCGTTGCGAGTTTTCTTCGTTTTCGTTCTGACCGTCCTGATGTGCGTTGTCGCCAGTTTTTTTGCCATGAAAAAAGTCTTAAAGGCGGATCCCGCCGATCTTTATTAGCAAGGAGTGCAGCGGCTGTACATCCGGCGGATTAAGTTGGGAGCTGCGGACAAGCGGATATGTCATGATACCGAAAATAATTCACCAGACCTGGAAAAGCAGTACCTTGCCGGAAAATTTCCGTGTCTATCAAAAGACCTGGATTGTTCATCATCCAAATTGGGAGTATCGCTTTTATGACGATGCGGCAGCCCGCGCCGTCGTGCAAAACTCTTTTCCCGATCTGCTGGCTCTCTATGACGGTTGTCCGTCAGCCGTGCAGCGCGCCGATATTTTTCGCTATCTTGTTGTCAGCGTTTGCGGCGGCATTTATGCCGACATCGATATGGAATGCTATAAAAACATGGAACCGTTGCTTGCCGGAAGAGAATGTGTTTTTGGCGTGGAAGCGCGTCTTTCTCCTTATCACACGCGGCTATTAAACCACCGGCACTCCGAACGGATTGCCAACTGCATCTTTGCCGCCAAAAGCAATCACCCTATTTTTGACAAAGTCATGGAAGAAGTTATCCGGCGTCTCGACGGCAATAATCCACACGGCGGGATTATCGAAACTACGGGACCGGGAATGCTGACGGACGTTGTGCAAAAATACCGCAGGCCTTATGAACTGCATATTTTGCGGCAAATCTGCTGGCTGCCGCCGACCAGCCCCGATTATCCGAACTCTTTTCCGTTTAATCTGCATATGTATGCCAAACATCATTTTTCCGGCAGCTGGAAGAATGAAAGTAATAATGGTCATTCCGGTCAGGCCCGGAATCACCAAAAAAGTCGCTCTCGGGAACCGAGGTTTATCGATGGGCTGATAGAAACAGCAAAAGCCTGCTTCCGCTCATGCGATATTCGGGAGCTTTACTATAAACTGCCGCCGTCTCCGGTCTGGCGGGAAGATTTTTATTTCTGGAGAAAAAAAGCTCTGCAGGATAAGCAATAACCTCAAATCAACCGCCTCGCAGCAAGCTGTCGAGGTATGAAATGAACTTCATTATATCGCAGCAAGCTGCGGAGAATTAACGCTCGTCCCGCAACAGCGGGATAAAATTTATTTATGCCGGGAAGAGGAAAGATAATCATCCCATGTCAATAATTTCTGAACTATATCGTTATGCGTCCCTGCATGTCCGCTCGCTTTCACATTATGCCGCGAGATACCTGCGCAAACCTGCTTCCGCAAAGGCGGATATTATCGTAACACTCACCACGATTCCCAGCAGGATAGAAAAGATTTATCCCGCGCTGAAATCCATCATGGATCAGACCATGGCTCCCCGCCGTATTTATCTGGCCATCCCTCCTTTTTCCGTCCGGGAGCAAAAAGAATACAAGATACCGGAGGCGCTGGTGAATTGCCCGGCTATCCAAATAATCGACGCCCAAAAAGATTGGGGACCGGCAAGCAAGCTCATCCCGGCGCTCATCCATAGTGAAACCAAACCGGACGATATTATTCTCGCGGTCGATGATGACAATATCTATCCGGCGGAATTTCTGGAAACCTTCTGGCAATATTCTCAAAAGCTGCCTGATGCCGCCTTGAGTCTCCGGGGGTGGCCGATGCCGCGGTCGCTGCGCTGGAAAGACAGCCGCGAATTCAAAGGGACGGAAATATCCCAACCGGTTTTGACGGATGTGATCACCGGTTGCGGCGGCATTATGGTGAAGCCGAAATTCTTTGATGCCGGATTTTTTGCTTATGACGGCGCCCCGAAGCAGGCTTTTTTTGTTGATGACATCTGGATTTGCGGAAATCTGGCGAGGCGCAATATTCCCAAATATGTGATACCCTTCCGGGGACGTTACGTTTATCTTCCGTCGCTTACGGCTCTTGCCGGGCCGGCGCTGGATCATGATGAAAACAAAACCGGCGGCAACAATGATGCGGTTATTGATTACTTCCGGTCATACTGGAACATGCCGCAGAAAAAAGAAGCAAAATAAAATATTGCAATACACCGGGATGAAATAACGATAAATGACTTCTCTTGCCTATACCGATGCGATCCTGAAAAGAACTCCTCCTGATGTCATCGGACAGCTCTATAAGTTGCTCGGCATCTTTGCCGGCATTGCCCGGACGAATGAGATAACTTTCTGGCTGTGCGAGGGTTCATTTTTGGGCGCGGTCCGGCATCGGGGTATTATACCGTGGGACGATGATGTGGATATCGGAATATTCCGGGATGATGAGAAAAAAATATGGCGGTTACGAGAAGAATTCCGGCAACAAGGCTGCGAACTCTCGCGCTGGTGGGGCGGTCATAAAATATTTTTTCAACAGGGTACTCCGGTAAAAGGCAACAAACATTTATATCCATTTCTTGATTTGCTGCCGGTAAAAACAAAACGGGAGCGAATTGTTTATTCCCGGCTTCTGGCGCGTCTGGAATGGCCGCATAATTATTTTTATCGAGATGAGCTTTTTCCTCTGGCCGACAGGCCATTCGGGCCATTATCCGTTCCCTGTCCCCGGGAGCATAAAGGATATTTTGAGCGGGTCTTCGGGGCCGATTGGAATGAGGTTGCTTATGCGTCTTATGACCATAGCCGTGAAAAAAAACTAAAAAAGCAAAAGGTGGAACTGGTGGATAGACTCTCTGCCCGTTATACGAAATAATCCATACTGAGAATTGCTTTATGCTGACATTTCTAACTCTGCTGATTGGCTGCCTGATGGTATCATCTATTATTACCTGCCGCCGCAATGCGCGGGAAGTAAAAAAGGCGGCGGCGGCGATCTCTCAGCTCGGGCAGTCATATGCTTACCCGATTTTAATGCCGGTCTATGGACGGCCGCATTATCTGAAGGCTGTGCTCGATGCCCTGGCCGAAATGAAAGATATCGACAAAACAATCCTGATTATTTCCCAAGACGGCGATAATCCGGAAGTGAAGGAGATGATCGAGCAAATAAATTTTACGCAGACTATCGTCATTTGCCACACCCGGCCTTTTCTGGGGATTGGGGCATACTTCTGGGATAGTCTGGCGGCGGCATCGACCAATATCTATTTTCTGCTGGAGTTTGCCTTCATCCGGACTGGGGCCAGTGGAGCTATTGTTCTGGAAGATGATATTGTTCCTTCCGCAGATTTCTTCAATTACTTTCAGTGGACATTTGCCCATGTCCTCATCAATAAAAATGTTTTGTCGGTAACCGGTTTTAATATAGATTCACGCGCCATCCCTGCAAAAAAATATCATCCGCAGGATTATCCTTATGACCTCCTGGAAAACAGGGAAAACGGCAGGGCCAAATTCACCGGCTGGAGCTGGGGGATTACCAAAGATAAATGGCGGCAAGTGAGAAAGCATTGGTCTTTTACCAGTTGGGATATTGGCCTCGATAAGTTGCAGGGGAAATTAGGCTTAATTTCGTATAAGCCTGTTTTGGGCCGGGCTCGAAATATCGGCATGCAAGGCGGCATTAATTTCACGGAAGCCGAGGACAACCCGAAATGGCGGGATATTTATCTGGCGGGTGAGATGTATGATTATGAGGAGCCACCCCGTTTCCGGACTAATGATGATTCTATCGTGTTAGCTTCCGCGGACGGTTATCCCCGTCCCGGCAACAACGAAAAGACGCGGACACGAAAAAATCGTCTCCGGCTTTTAGCGATCATTATCCTGATGACCATGGTTGAATATTATTTCTTGTTTTTGCGCTAAAGCTATAAAACATTTTTTGTCATTCCGTCCAGCATACGCCGGATTATATTCCGGCTAAGCGCGACGAAGTGCCTGCCCCTTACTAGATGCGGGGGGATCCGGTATTGTAGTTATATCTGGTTCCCGACTTTCGAGACTGTGTCGTAATAGGATAAATTGCCATTTCGTGTCCTCCGCTGGCGGAGGTGTCACGATGTGACGGAGGTGGACTAAGGAGTGCCAATGTGTAACTTATTAATATTACAGCCACTTAAAAAACATCCACCCCCTTGCCCCCGCCAGCGGGGGACATTACGAATAGACTGCAATCAGCATCTGTCAATTGCAACACAGTCTC
>JANYAY010000044.1 GCA_025361065.1 Deltaproteobacteria bacterium | reverse complement strand
GCCTGGCTCTAGATGGGCCGCAGGCATGGCTATGGATAACTCTCACATGGGGGAGGGAAACTTTCTTCTGATAACAGCTTAATAATATAGATGTTTCAATGAAAATATTAAAGAAATTTTGACATTACGTATTAACACAGGAGGAGGAAATTATGAAACGAACAGCTTTTAATGCTACTTTTTCCCAGACAGTGGTGCTGATGACGGCCTTTCTAGCCGTTATCTTTTTTGCCAGTCCGAATCTTTTGCTGGCCGCCCCGAAAGTTTCAGCGGTGGATCGTAACGATGCCCGTGTTGTAAAGATGGAGAAATCACTGAAGATTACCCCGGACCAGAAAGAGTTGTGGAATGCCCTCACAGACGTGATGAACGAGAATGCGGAAAAAATAGACGAACTCACCAAAGCCAGGTCTGATAAAACCAAACCCCTGAACGCTGTTGAGGATCTCAAATCTTACGGTGAAATCCTCGATGCCCATGCCGAAGGCATGAAGAATTTCATCCCGGCTTTCGAGGAACTTTATGACACTATGTCGGATGAACAAAAAAAGAATGCCGATGTTCTATTCAAAACCCATAGGCATGGAAAGCCTGGAAAGTCCAGGACTAAATAGTCGGCCGGCGTTCACTCCAATATCAGGAACACCCGATCCGGTAAATAGGGATTGATCGATCAACCACCTCGCGAGCTTGCTGTCGCGGCATGAAATGAATGTCATTATGTCACAGCAAGCTGCAGAGAATTAACACTCGTCCCGCGTGAGCGGGATTAAAGCAGAAGGGAGAAATTTTTATGAGAACCTCATTCGCAAGAGTCAGGAAATATAGATCCTTAATCGGTAAGATTATTATGGCCCTGTTTCTTGCCGTGCTGATCAGCGGCATGTCTGCTGCGGCCTGGGCTGAACCCAAGGATGGCCGTGGCTACAAGAAACATCACAAGCGGTATGAACACCGGCGGCATTATTATGCACCGCATTATGAACCACGACGTGTTTATGTGCCTCCGCCGGTCTACTATGAACCACCGCCACCACCACCCTGGGGCGTTACTATCTTCGCCCCCCCTATCATTATTCATCGTTAGGGAAGTGATAAAGCGGGTATCACTAAAGAGAAGAGTGATGAAAGAGACAATTTGAGAATCAGGAAAAGCAAGCAGGATGCGAGTCGGTGCAAAACCTGACCCGACTCGCATCTTGCAATGAATAACGGGATGGGACATTCCGGTAAAAGTGTTCACAAATCCATTTTGGCTGAAGAGAAAATTGGCCTGACGCTACCCGGCGAAGTCATTTTTAGGCAAAGGACGGCAAAACGGTGATCTCCATCAACCACCTCGCAGTAAGCTGCGGAGGTATGAAATGAACGTCATTATATCGCGAGCTCGCTCACGAGAATTAACGCTCGTCGGGCGTGAGCGGGATTAAGCCCACGATGCCGTTTCCGGATAAAAACAAAATAAGGAGTCAGAAAATGAAAAAGCTGCTTTATGGAACAATACTTTTGGCCCTGTTAATTGTTGTTCCGCTTACAACGATGGCCCAGGTAAGTGTACAAGTTAATATTCCTTTGCCCCCGCTTATTATATTTCCAGCACCGCCGTCAATGGTGGTTATTCCCGATACATATGTTTATGTCGTCCCGGACGTTCAAGAAGAAATATTTTTCTATAACGGCCGTTGGTGGCGTCACTGGGAAGGTCGCTGGTATCGCTCATATTATTACGACAGGGGTTGGGCCTATTACAGCAGTGTGCCCATCTTTTATTTTGATATAGACCCGGGTTGGAGAGGATACTATCGAGACCGTAATTGGCACGGACATAGGTGGAGCTATGAACGGATTCCTTACCGGCAAGTTCAACAGAACTGGAAAGGCTGGAAAAATAATCGCCATTGGGAAAAGCAAGACACCTGGGGTGTCCAAAACTATCAACCCCGACCGCATAATCAGATAAAGGAATTAAGACAACAAAGGCAGCAGCAATATCAACAAAGACCCGAGGTTCAGCGACATCAGCAACAGATACAAGAGAAACAAAAACAGCCTCAGGTTCAGAAACCACAGGTGCAACAGCCAAGAGAACAGCTGCAAAGACAGCCTCAGGTTCAGAAACCGCAGGTACAGCAACCAAAAGAGCAGCAGCAAAGACAGCCTCAGATTCGTGAACCGCAGGAGCAGCAACAAAAAGGACAAAAGCAAAGACAGCCTCAGGTTCGTGAACCGCAGGAGCAGGGACCAAGAGGACAACAACAAAGACAATCCCAGGAGAAATCACAACACCAGCAGTCTAAGGAAAAACCGGAAAGAGGTGATGAAGGACATAGAAAGTAGCCGGGCATGGACAAATCAATTGCCCGGTGCCGGGAAACCCCGCTCTTTGAGCACAGGGCTCCCGCTTGATCGAATCAACAACCTCGCGACAAGCTGTCGATGTATTAAATGAACGTCATATATCACGAGCGAACTCACGAGAATTAACGCTCGTCCCCAAGTGAGCGGGATTAAATTATCAGAAAGGGGAAATAAACTAAATGGAAATGGACGATTTTATCAAGGGACTGGTTGTAGGTGGCATCATCGGTGGAGCATTGGGCATTCTTTATGCTCCCAAAAGCGGAAAGAAAACGCGGGCAGATATCAGTAAATCTGCCGATGATTTATATGATAAAACCAAGGACCATTATGAACATGGCCTGAAAAAAATTGAGGAAATGGTGGATCAGGGATCGGATCAATACACTGAAAAAAAGGAAAAGCTGAAGAAATCTATCGAGGCAGGAGTAAAAACCCTCAAAGAAGACCTGGCCAGTTTTCGTAAAGCCTAAAGAGGAAACGCCGGTCAATCAATAATATTGAGTCTGAAGGAAAAACTGATATGTTGAAAAAACTTTTTTACTGCATATTCTGCAAAAATAGATCTTTAATAGAAAAAAGTTATGCTGCTCTGACAATCCTTCTTATGATCGTCTTTTGCGCGCCGGCCTTCGCCCAAGGCGAACCGGAAATCTCCTTCACCTCACCTCCTGCGAGCGAGGTTTTATTTGATAACAATAAGAATGTGGAGCAGCGCCGGTTTTACATCCCGCAGCCTCGCTACAATTTGACGGAAAACCGGGCCGGCGAGACCGAAGGAACCATGTTGCGCAAGTCCGATCACCCGGCATCCACCTCCGCCATAAAGAAACCTGTTCTATCTTGGGAGACGGGAACCGGCAAAAGCTATGTCATCCCAGCGCTCGAGATCATCGGTTTTGACTTCCTGCTGAATCGGTATGACTACTACTTTATTGATAAAGAGGTTTATGGCACCAGCTTTTCTTCGATCCGCGATAACTTAACCAATGCGTGGATTATCGATACCGATCCGTTTGCCACAAACCAGTTTATGCATCCTTATCAGGGATCCATCTACTATGGATTCGCGCGATCGGCCGGTCTCAACTTCTGGCAGTCCCTGGGATATTCTATCGCCGGCAGCTTTTTCTGGGAGATAGCAGGTGAGACCGGGCCGCCCTCCATCAATGACCAGATCACGACACCCCTCGGCGGGAGTTTCCTGGGCGAACCGTTATTCCGGATGGCCAGCCTGTTGCTCGAAGGCGGCAACAGTGCGCCCGGGTTCTGGCGTGAACTGGGAGCAGCAGTTCTTTCTCCGCCCACCGGCTTTAATCGCTTCATCTTCGGCAATCGTTTCGACGCCGTTTTCCCAAGCCGCGATCCGGCCATCTCCACACGCTTTCAGCTCGGTGCGAGTGTGACTGCGCATGTAACCGATCAGGGTGTCACGAAACCTGCCGATAATAATGAGGGAACCGCAGACTTCTCCATCGCTTACGGACTCCCCGGGAAGCCCGGCTATCTCTATACGCGTCCTTTCGACTATTTCAGCTTCCAATTCACCGCCTCCACCGTCAACGTCTTCGAGAATATCATCACACGCGGCCTACTCTACGGAACGAAATATGCGGTGGGAGACTCCTATCGCGGGATCTGGGGACTCTACGGGAGTTATGACTACATAGCGCCGCAAATCTTCCGCGTCTCGAGCGCAGCGCTTTCTCTCGGTACCACCGCTCAGTGGTGGCTCACACCCTCCGTGGCGCTTCAAGGAACGGCTCTTGCCGGCGTTGGTTACGGTGCAGCCGGCACAATCCACGGAACGGGTGAACGCGATTACCACTATGGTGCTACTCCGCAGGGGGTTCTCGATCTCCGCCTCATCCTCGGCAACAAGGTTATGCTCAATTTAACAGGGCAAGAGTACTATGTCAGCGGCGTTGGTTCCACCGAAAGCCGGGGATCAGAGAACATCGCCCGAGGTACGGCTTCGCTTACCGTGCGCCTATCCGGCCACCACGCCGTCGGGATCAAGTACGTGGTGTCGCAGCGGGATGCGCATTATCCCGACATTGCGGATAGACATCAGAATATCGGAACTGTCAGCATCGCCTATACCTATCTCGGAGAAACCGAGTTTGGCGCCGTCGAGTGGCCCGCAGCCGGCGCCGATGTCCGTTGAACCTCAAAAAAAATGGAAAAATCCTGCATAGAACTCGCTTCAGCAGGGAAGAATGACTTTCCCCGGGATAGAATCCGCAGGAGATAAGAATGCAAAACGAACAAAGAGAGGATAAAAGGCAACAAGGGAACTATCTGCAATTCGGTCTTGTGTCTTTGTCCTTATAACAGGCCGCAAGCCATATAATAGATTTTGCCCGCAAAATAAATTGACATTTTGTTCATATAATGTATTTTGCCAACAGGCTGGGGTATGACGTTCATGGCCGTGTCCCCGGATCACCTTTCGGGGTTCCGGAGAGCGCCTGGAGCGCGCTTCCGGCTAATACCATTTCGCTTGCAAAATATAACGACGCTGCCGACAAAGTCAGTGGAAGAAGTAGAATTGGTATAATTACTTTTCAGGAACAGGTGTTTGGCGAAATGCACGAACTAGCAGTCACCGAAAGCATCCTCAAGGTCGCCCTGCGTCATGCGAATGAGGCAAAAGCGGAAAAGATCATCCGCATCCATTTGAGAATCGGGTGCTTGAGTGATGTTTCCGATGAATGGCTCCAGCGCTATTTCGATTTTCTCAGCAAGGACTCGATTGCCGAAAAAGCCGAACTCTCCATCGAACACGTTCCCGCCGTCTTTTGCTGCGGTGACTGCGGCGAATCCTTTCCTTTCAATCTTCGGGAAATGAGCAATATACAGTGCCCTCAGTGCAAGGGATCCAAAGTCACGTTGATTTCGGGTCGTGAATATTTTATCAAGGACATAGAGGTAATGTGATGCAGGAAGTCAATGTTATAGAAGTCAAGGAAGAAATCTTAGCCGACAATGACAAACGCGCCGCTGACGTCCGGGAGCGTTTGCATAAGCAGGGCGTATTTATGTTAAACATCATGGCCTCACCCGGAAGCGGAAAAACGAGCCTGATCCTCCAGACGCTCCGCAGTTTAAAAGGTCATAGCCGGGCAGCCGTGATCGAAGGAGACATCGATTCCAGCGTGGATGCCGAAAAGGTTGCCAAGGAGGAAATTCCGGCCATTCAACTGAGGACAGGGGGCGCCTGTCATCTGGACGCCTTTATGATTGAGAAGGCGCTAAATGAACTGGATATTGACAAGTTGGATCTTGTCATCATTGAAAATATCGGCAATCTGGTCTGTCCCGCAGAATTCGACACGGGTGCAGCGAGAAATGCCATGATCCTGAGCGTCCCGGAAGGCGATGATAAGCCGCTCAAATACCCGCTTATGTTTTCTGTCTGCGATGCCCTGGTGGTCAACAAGATCGATTATCTGGGTCTTTCGGATTTCAACATGCAGGTTTTCCGGGAGCGGGTCCGGAAACTCAACCCGAAGATCAGCATCTTCGAGGTGTCCTGCAAGACAGGGGAAGGAATCCCTGATTGGGTTGAATGGCTCAAGGAGCAAATGGCGGCAAAGATTGGTTAAAGGCGATTTCACTCAAATCAATTGTCTCCCGTAAGATTCAGTTGAATTCTCAATCATTGCCCCGACCTATACTCGGCTTTACAGGCAATATCCAATTAAGTCATATCTTGGTAACTATAGCACCTACCTTATCAATGATGCAGTGAAGCTTACCAGTTGTTAGCGACACATAGTCCTATCTAATACGATTATTATAAGAGCGAAAAGACTTTTCTGCGCGATAAGGGAAAGTTTCCTCCAATAACAGAGCTTTTTAATTTCATTTGATTTTTTATTACCATCTTTATATAGTACCAACCAAATTAATGACCTGACAAGTTGTGGAGCGGAATTTCATTCCATCTTTAATGGTCGAGTAAGCCTTGCCTGTTCTGAAACAGTCGGAGTATCTTTAAAAACGGAGACAGATTGTGGTACAAAAAAGGGAAACGACAGAAGTAAGACAACAGCAGATAATTGATGCCGCCGGGAGTCTTATTTCCAAGTACGGCAGCGAACATCTGACTGTAAAGAGAATTGCAGAAGAGGTTGGCATCACCGAAGCGGCAATCTATCGTCATTTCAAGAGCAAGAAGAGCATACTCTCCTTTTTGCTAAATTATATAGAAGAGTCCCTCCTCAATGAAATATCATCGGCATCCACAAGTAGCGAACCAGTTACACTCGAAGTTATCGAGGAAATCATCAGAAATCATTTTTCCGCGATCAGCATTCGCAAAGGAATATCCTTTCAGATCATTGCCGAAATCATAAGCCTTGGCGACAAAAAGCTTAACAAGCAGGCCTATCAGACAATCGATAAATACATTTCTCGCCTCAAGGAACTTCTTGCCTACGGGGTCAGGGACGGCGCTGTCCGCCACGACGTCGACCTGGAGTCATCAGCAACATTGCTTTTTGCCCTCATCCAGGGACTTGTGAACATCTGGGCGCTGAGCGACGACGGATTCAATCTGATTAAGAAGTTTACATCCCTCTGGAAGATCTACCGCGAAGCAGTCGCACCGCGCTAAAACTTAGTTCCGGTATCGCCTTCGGATATAATTCACTACATGTAGAATTTATTAGTCCTGCTATTCACACCGTTACGTGAAAATTCTCCATTGAATTGAAATCGATTCCCATCCTGCAAAAACATGCATTTTTTTATTGTACAAATTTGCCCCTTGACAAGTTAGTTATCATTCACTACTAAGTTAGTGATCAATTACTTATATATCTCTGAACAAGCGGCATGATTCAAAATTAATGGTAACTGTTTTTGGAGGTGCTCTATGAAAAAAGAAGGGCATTTATTAGAAGACAAGATAGATATTGCGCAATCAAAGGAAGAAAGTAAGGCCGTGAAGTATGCAAGAATAGCCTTTGCATGGCTTGGGGGTATTTTAATATTAGCTGTGATCGTAGCTGCTATTATGAGGAATTTTGGGGGATAGGACTTTACCTTGCTGTTTATTTTCCCTTCATGGGCAAGTTAAGCCGCCATGTTCAAGCACAGTAATTGAATGACCAACGGTTGCCAAGATGATGTTTCATCTCAATGCCGGTCTCCATGCCATAATAGCAGTCGTTCTTCGTGCCTTCGCTTTTCCGTTTGCCTGAGGTTATAAAAGATTATCATCTTACAAGTTGAGGCATTTCCTACGTAGACCACTGGCATTTATTATCATGCGTGTGACATAATTTCCGGCTTTATGCACTCCTGCAAAAGACCATGTAAGTTATCTATTACTTATAAAAATATGCAGCACATAGAAATATCGAGAGATTGCTATTATTTTAGGAGGCAAATGATGAAAGGCATAGCTATAAGCATCTTTTCTCTAATTTGTACCATTACAGTGATTATGGGTATCAAGATGATGGACTTACCTGCATTGATTACTGTTTTACTTGTAGTTGTTGCGGTCATATTACAGCTTTTTTTCATGGCAAAAGGTTTCTCTACAAATGAATCAACCAAAAAACAATCTAACGAGACACGGACAAGCGTTGTACTTAATAAGAAAAACTCTGAAAATTGACATAGTGACACCAAAAAAAACTACTGCCAAAGGAACCTAGCATGATTACAGCAATCGTTATCATCTTCGTCGTCGCCTATGCGGCTATAGCCCTGGAACATCCGATCAAAGTCAACAAGTCGGCCTCGGCACTGCTGGCTGCCGGTCTGCTTTGGACTGTCTATGCGATGATGGCCGGGGACTTCAATCTGGTCGGAAAAAACCTGACCGAGTCTCTTGTCTCGACAGCTCAGATCGTATTCTTTCTGATGGGGGCGATGACGATCGTCGAGCTGATCGATTCCCACAACGGTTTTGCAGTCATTACTTCGCGTATCAGCACTAAAAATCTTTCCACCCTGATGTGGATGGTTGGATTCGTCACTTTCTTCCTGAGCGCCGTTCTCGACAACCTAACTACCACCATCGTCATGATCTCACTGATGAAGAAACTCCTCAAAAGCCATGACGATCGCCTCTTTTTTGCCGGCATCATCGTTATCGCGGCTAACGCCGGCGGGGCTTGGTCGCCAATCGGAGACGTCACCACTACCATGCTCTGGATTGGCGGGCAGATAACCACTCCGGCTATTATGAAAGGGCTTTTCATCGCTTCGATGATCAACATGGTCATACCACTTCTGATCGTAAGCTATATCCTCAAAGGCAAGGCAATCGTTCCCCCTGTTCATGTCAAGGACACCCGGGGAAAGACAACTGACTTCGAGCGGAATCTGATGTTCTTTATGGGAATCGGCACCCTGGTGGCGGTACCGATATTTAAAACCGTAACTCATCTTCCCCCCTTCATGGGAATTCTCTTCGGCGTCGGCATTCTCTGGCTGGTCGGTGAATTGATCCATCGCTCCAAGGCGGAAGACCAAAAAGAAAAGCTGGTTCTAGCCGCCGCCCTCAAACGCATCGACATGAGTTCGATTGTCTTTTTCATCGGCATCCTC
>JANYAY010000043.1 GCA_025361065.1 Deltaproteobacteria bacterium | reverse complement strand
GAGGATGCCGATGAAAAAGACAATCGAACTCATGTCGATGCGTTTGAGGGCGGCGGCTAGAACCAGCTTTTCTTTTTGGTCTTCCGCCTTGGAGCGATGGATCAATTCACCGACCAGCCAGAGAATGCCGACGCCGAAGAGTATTCCCATGAAGGGGGGAAGATGGGTTACGGTTTTGAAAACCGGTACCGCCACCAGGGTGCCCATTCCCATAAAGAACATCAGATTCCGCTCGAAGGTGGTCGTTTTTCCCCGGGTATCAGTGACATTCTTGGGGGGAACGATCGCCTTTCCTCTGAGCATATAGCTTACGATCAGAAGTGGTATGACCATGTTGATCATCGAAGCGATGAAAAGCCCTTTCATAATGGCCAGAGTGGTGATCTGCCCGCCAATCCAGAGCATGGTGGTAGTGACGTCTCCGATCGGTGTCCAGGCCCCGCCGGCGTTAGCCGCGATAACGATGATGCCGGCAAAAAAGAGGCGGTCGTCATGGCTTTTGAGGAGTTTCTTCATCAGTGAGATCATGACGATGGTGGTGGTGAGGTTGTCGAGAACGGAGCTGAGAAAAAAGGTGACAAAGCCGACCATCCACATCAGGGTGGAAAGCTTATTAGTGCTGATGCGCGAGGTGATGACTTCAAAACCGTTGTGGGAATCGATCAGCTCGACGATCGTCATCGCCCCCATCAGAAAGAATACGATCTGTGCTGTTGAGGCAAGAGACTCGGTCAGGTTTTTCCCGACCAGATTGAAGTCGCCGGCCATCATCGCATAGACTGTCCAAAGCAGGCCGGCAGCAATCAGTGCCGAGGCGGATTTGTTGACTTTGATCGGATGTTCCAGGGCGATAGCCGCGTAGGCGACGACGAAGATGATAACGATTGCTGTAATCATAATAAATTCCTTTGGCAGTAGATTTTCTTGGTGTCGGCATCTGATTGTTCAGGCAACAACCGGCCTCCGAACAGTATAATCAGAAATGATGCACTGACTATATCGCGAGTCAGCATTGAGCAGCCAGCGAAACTTGTACCACATGCTAAGTTAGAATTCAGCTTGTTTTCAATTACTGATGAAAGGTCAATAGACCTGCTCATGATTATCCCCACTAATTTTAAAGTTTGCCGAGGTTTTCGGAATATTTGGCTATTCCATCCAATGGAAGAATTCGTCAAATTTTCCTCTTTCCCCCATCAGTTGTTGCGTTAAAAAGTATTGCTAAATGCAGACAAATCGCGGCAATTATCAGGCCAGGGCCAGGTAATAAGTAAAAAAGCCAAGCCGGATAGATTATGATGAAAGCTATACTCAATATATTTCTCCATATATCATTATAAAATATATTGCGGAAAAAAAGCGACATGATAAAAAAATTCCGATAAATACTTTCAAGAGATGTATAATTATAAAACACTTTGACATATCATAATAATACATTAATCAATTGTTTCGGTCAGTTTATTTATCTGGCAAAATTATGTGACGCTGGTTTATAATGCCGCCGGTCTCCCTTGAGGCAACATTTTCAGAACTCCGGGAACAAAATGAACCCGGGAAAATCAAGGATAAATAGTTTGTCAAATTCTCTGCCATTAATATTGATTTCGCAAATAATAAGATAAAATCAGAGGTGCGATATGCAATTCACGGAGATTATGTACGTCAAGAAAGAAGGCATTGCTACCATCACGATCAACCGTCCGGAAAAGTATAATGCCTGCACACCGGTGACGATCTACGAACTTACCCAGGCTCTCACCGACGCCTGGGTTGATACGGACGTGGGCGTGGTTGTACTCACCGGCGCCGGCGATAAGGCATTCTGTACCGGCGGTGATCAATCGATCCGCGACAAAGGTGGCTACGCCGGGACGGTTGCCTCCCTGCCCCTGGAAGTAGGATGGCAGCAGGTATCGCTTTTAATCCGGACGATTCCCAAACCGGTTATTGCCCGTGTCAATGGCTTTGCCATCGGTGGCGGGAATGTGTTCCAAGTCGTTTGTGACCTCTCCATCGCCTCCGAGACAGCTCAATTCGGCCAGGCCGGTCCGCGGGTAGGAAGTTTCGACCCCGGCTACGGCACGGGGGACCTCGCCCGGGCTGTCGGGATGAAGAAAGCCAAGGAGATCTGGTATCTGTGCCGGCGTTATACAGCCAGAGAGGCGCTGGAGATGGGCCTGGTCAACGCTGTCGTGCCACCGGATGAACTGGACAAAGAAGTAGGGATTTGGTGCCGGGAGTTGTTGGAAAAAAGCCCCACTGCTTTGAAAATGCTCAAGTATGCATTCCATGGTGAGACAGACGGCGTGATGGGCATTTCCAATCTGGGTGTTGGCGGCCTCAGCATGTTCTATGAAACGACCGAATCACTGGAAGGCAAGAGAGCCTTTATGGAAAAAAGAAAGCCGAACTATGCCAAATTCCGGGGCAAGTGAAACGAAAATAGCACTCATGGAGGCAGAGCGATGAAGAAAATCGGCGTCGTAGGTGCGGGTACGATGGGATCGCAGATCGGGCTCGTCTTTGCGGAAGGTGGTTTGCAGACATTCTTATATGACCTGACAAATAAGCGACTTGACCGGGGCATCAAATCTATTAAAAATCTCCTGGAAAAGCAGGTTGTCAAAGGTAAGCGGAGCGACGAGAATCGACTGACAGTACTTTCAAGAATTCGCACCACGTCAACACTTGCCGATTTGGCGGATGCGGACCTGATTATAGAAGCCGTTTTTGAAGATATCAAAGTCAAGCGGGATGTGTTCCGGAACTTGGATCGTGTTTGTGAGGCCCATACAATTCTTGCTACCAACACTTCCACCCTCAGTGTGAGTGAAATAGCAGCAGCCACAAATAGGCAGAAACAATGTATTGGAACTCATTTTTTAATTCCGGCTGCCTTAACCCCTCTTGTGGAGGTAAGCCGCGGCATCGAAACGGCGGATGAGACCCACAATGCCGTTGTCGAAGTTCTCAAGGCTTGTGGAAAGGATACCGTGACGTTCACAGATGCGCCGGCATTTGTTATCAATCGCCTCTATATTCCACTTCTTAATGAAGCATTCTTTCTGTTGCAGGAGGGGGTCGGCACTGCCGAGGAGATTGACAAAGCCTGCGAGCGCGGCCTCGGATTCCCTGTGGGGCCTTTCAAAGCGTCGGACGCTTCCGGTCTAGATGTGGTATATAACTGTATCAAAAGCCTGCAGGAACAATTGGGTGACAAATACCGACCTGCGCCAATGCTTGCCAGGCTGGTAAAGTCCGGCCGACTGGGGAGGAAGGCCGGCAAAGGAGTTTATGATTATAAATAATTTGTGATACCGAAAAATATAAAAGGGGTAAACGGCTTCCGTTTACCCCTTTTTGCTAATGAAAACGTTTAAAAATCGTTACAATGTTAAGAAGACTTTACTGCTCTCCACCGGTCTTGTAACTTTCCGCAGCCAGGAATACCGAGATAACCGTAATTGTCGCCAGGCCGATCATATACCAGGCAATTGGTGTGGGATTGCCACCGCTCTGTTTGAGCAGGTATGCGGCAATGAGCGGAGAGACACCTCCGGCAAAAATTGAGGCCAACTGATAACCTAGCGATGCACCGCTGTAGCGGACACGGGCGCTGAAAAGCTCAGACATAAACGATGCCTGGGGACCATACATGGCAGAATGCCCGACGGCCATACCAATGGCTATGGCAAAGATCATCCATTCCGGCGACTTCATATCCAGGAAGTAGAATAACGGGAACGCCCATATTCCGGAGAAGATGGCGCCGCCCGTGTAAACCGGTCTTCGGCCCCATAAATCCGACAAGTAACCGAACAGAGGAATTGTAAAACTTTCTATAAAGGCGGCAATTAAAATTGCCGTCAGAATCGACATGCGGGGCATTTTTAAAACTGTTGTGACATAAACGAGAGAGAAGACGGCGTAAATATAGAAAAGACCGTTTTCCGCAAATCGAGCGCCCATAGCCAGCAACAGGTTTTTATGGGAATCCGCTGAACAACCATATCGTGACCCATGATGCGTTGGGCATTATTTATTTCCGGTATCCCGGTTTGGGCGACGATGTGCATTCGGGAATTTTCGACTACTTCAGTAGTGTGTAAGCCAATCTGCTTTTGGGGATCGACGCCGAGAAAACGTCCGTAAGATTCACTAAAGAAAATTACTTTTCCTTCCGGATCAGTAATCATTGCGCCGTTTAAAATATTATTGAGAACGGTTTCATAAAACTGTATCTTTTCCTGGAGCTGCTTTTCTCGTGTGGCATTCATCTAACTTCTCCCGTTATTTGAGGTGCCAGTATCTTGTCCAAAGCTCTCACTTGAAACAATATCGAAATAGCGGTTACTAATTATCAGGATCAGTGGGAGAAAACAACCATAATTATGGTTTTCTCTCCGGCGAGGCAGAAGTAAATTGATTAATTGAAGATAAACAACTAATTTCCCTGAAGAGAAAGAGCCATGTCTTTTATGCCGGCAATAATATTTCTTTCCAGATGAAAACGGATGATTTTTCGCTTAAGTTTGATGAGCGCCTGCCGGTCTCCTATGGCCTGCGCTGATTTCAGCGCTCCAAAGGTAAGTGTGGAATCGGAAGAACCCGGCCGATCAGGAATATCGAGGTCCTCCGAATCGTTGGCTGTGAGTTGAATGAACAATCCCTGTCCGGCATCGCCTTTGTGCAGTTGGCCTGTCGAATGCAGATAACGTGGTCCATAACCGATTGTTACCGCCCGATGGTATTTTTTGCTGATTGCCGCCCGCAATTTAAGTAACGCTGCATTCACTGCCGGAGTTGATTTCAGATAAACCTGCAGGCAGACATAAGCATTGCCCTTTGCTCCGGCCAGAAAATCGGCTAAAGCAGCGGCCGGTGTTGCAGCCGTTGTAAAACCATACACGCGGCAATCTTTTGCCGTCAGTGCAGCATCTTCTTGCGGTAGTTTTTTTTCTTTTCGGTAAAGGTCAATAATCCGGCGGACGTTAATTTTAGTAGCTTCCACATCCGGCTGATCGAAAGGATTAATACTTAAAATGTGCGAGGCTACAGCGGTTGCCATTTCCCAGAGAAACATCTGGCCGCCCAGATGGAATTTGCTTTGCAGCCGGATTGTAATTACCGGATGGCCGGCGGCAATGATGGCGGTAACCTCAGGAGAGTTTGTGTTCTCTTTGTTGCGAAAGATGACAAATAAACGATCGTTATTATAGGCTGCGGGTGCATTCAGCGGTTCCGCGCAGACAGGTAAAATTCCCTTACCTTCTTTGCCGGTGCTTTCGGCAATAAGCTGTTCGAGCCAACTGCCAAACGGCGCCCAGGACCGCGGGGAAATAAAAGTAAGTTTGTTGCGACCCCTCTTGGCCAGAGTACCTAAAACAGCGCCTAAAACACTGCCGCCCAGATGCAAAGATGCACTGTTGAAAAGCGCAGCTTCTTCTTTTTGTGCGCTGGCCAGGGCATTTTCCAGAAGGCTTTCAATATCAATACCCAGAACAGCTGCGGGAATAATCCCCGGAAAGGAAAGCGCCGAATAGCGACCGCCGACAGCCGGATTACTTAAGAAGACATGCCTCAATGACATCCGGCAGGCAAGTTCCTGCAGTGGGCTGTCGGGATCGGTAATAATTAAAAAATGGCGGCCAGCCCGCTTCCCAAGTTTCTTTCGGGCTAAATTATAAAAGTAATTAAATAGTGAAACTGTTTCCAGGGTTGTGCCCGATTTGGAAGATACGAGAAAAACAGTCTTTGTCCAATCCAATTCCTGCGAAACTCGGGAAATAGTAAACGGATCGGTTGTATCTATAATGTGTAAGTCCGGATATCCATCGCGGCGGCCAAATATTTTGGCAAAGACTTCAGCGGCCAGACTGGAACCGCCCATACCCAGCAGGACGGCATTTTTATAACCTTCGGCGATAACCGGATCGAGGATTTGGCGAATATAAGACAGTTGCTTCAGGGTATCGGCAGGAGCGTTAAGCCAGCCCAGACGATTTATAATGTTATCCGGTTTTGCTTTCCAGACAGTATAGTCTTGTTCCCGGATGCGCTGAATAATCCTGCCTTTCTGCAAGGCTTTTATTGTATGGATAACAGCGCTTTCGTAAATGCCCAGAGAAAAATTAATATTCGCACCAGCCATCGCTTTTTCCTATGCTCCTTAGCTGAGTAATTCCACGGCCGTAATTACAATGTTTGCCGCCGTAATGCCAAATTTTTCGTAAAGAACCGGTCCGGGCGCGCTGGCGCCGAAACCTTCCATTCCGATAATTTTTCCGGAAAGTCCGGTATAATGTTCCCAGCCCAGCTTGACCCCGGCTTCAATAGCAATGCGTGCCGTAATTTGCGGCGGCAAAACTTTGTTGCGGTATTCCTGCGGCTGCCGGTCAAAAATATTCCAGCAGGGCAGGGAGACAACCCGGACTTTTATATCTACTGAAGCCAGTCTATGGGCTGCCTCCAGTGCAATAGGGACTTCCGAACCAGTGGCAATCAGTATTACTTCCGGGTCCGCTGCCGATTCCCATAAAATGTAACCACCATATTGAGTATTTGCAGCCTCGGCGCATATGGTACGGTCCAGCACCGGTAAATTCTGCCGGCTGAATACGAGCACTGTCGGCCCGGTGGTTTTTGATAATGCCATTCGCCATGCCTCTAGAGTTTCATTGGCATCTGCCGGCCGGATTACCGTGAGATTGGGAACCTGGCGCATATTCATGATTTGCTCTATTGGCTGGTGAGTGGGGCCGTCTTCGCCGACGCCGATACTGTCATGGGTGAAGATAAATATCACCCGCAAACCCATTAAGGCAGCCAGACGTATGGGTGGGCGCATGTAATCGGCAAAAGTGAGAAAGGTTGCGGTATAGGGAATGAACCCGCCGTGCAGAGCCATACCCACGGCAATAGAACCCATGGCATGCTCCCGTACGCCAAAGTGAATATTACGTCCCTGATAGCTCCAAACACCTCCGACCTGCCCGTGCAGGCCCCGGGAGGAAGTGGCCGGACTTTGAAAATCTCCGCAGCCTTTAAGCCAGGTGAATGTCGATGGGTTAAGATCAGCGGAGCCCCCTGCCATTTCGGGAATCTTCGCTGCCAGCAGCTGCATTATGGTTTCCGAAGCTTTACGTGTGGCTATGTCTTGGGAGCCGGCAGGGAAAGAGCTGAGTGCAGTTTCCCAATCCGGAGGTAACTCACCGCTGATAGTACAGGAAAATTCAGAAAACAGCTCCGGATTAGTTCCCTGATAATTATGTAATTCTTCCTGCCATAGCCGGTCCCATTTTTTGCCGCGGTTAAGTGATTTATGAAAATATTTGTGTACATCTTCCGGCACATAAAATGACGGTTCTTGCGGCCAGCCCAGAGCCGTTTTAGCCCCTTGAAGTTCAGCGGGGCCGAGCGGCGCTCCATGGGCTTCACAACTACCTTGCTTGCAGGGTGCGCCAAAGCCGATTGTCGATTTTATGCAAATGAGGGAAGGTCGCCTCGTTTCCTTTTTTGCTTTTGTTATCGCCCTGTCGATTGCCGCTACATCGTTGCCGTCCTTTATTTTCTGAACATGCCAGTCATAAGACTTAAAGCGCATTTCCACGTTTTCGGTAAAGGACAGTGCCGTAGACCCCGCCAGGGAAACGGCATTATCATCATACAGAACAATTAATTTGCCTAAACGCAAGTGACCGGCCAAGGCGCAGGCTTCCGCCGTAACGCCTTCCATCATATCGCCGTCACCGGCCATTGCGTAGGTATAATGGTCGATTATTTTTGCGCCCGCACGGTTAAAACGCGCCGCCAGACCGGCTTCGGCAATGGCCATACCCACGGCATTGGCCAGACCCTGTCCCAGCGGACCCGTGGTTACCTCCACGCCCGGAGTGTGGTGGAATTCCGGATGGCCGGGGGTGAGGCTTCCCCACTGGCGGAAATCTTTAATATCGTCCAGAGAAAGATTATAGCCGGTGAGATGAAGCAGCGCATATAAAAGCATGGAAGCATGTCCGGAGGAAAGGACAAACCGGTCGCGATCCGGCCAGTGCGGATTTTTCGGGTTATGTTTCAGGTGACGTGCAAAGAGTGTAAAGGCGGCGGCCGCAGCGCCCAGCGGCATACCGGGATGACCGGATTTCGCCTTTTCAATAGCATCAGCCGCCAGAAAGCGGATTGTATTTATACATTTATTTTCCAATTCTTGCTTTCCGGACATATGATCTCCTTAAAAATAAAAGATTGTTCATTTAAAACAAACATTCAGTTAATGCACTAAAAAAATTTATAATTTGCTTTGCCGGTATAAAATTTTTCTTATCTGTCTTTTTCATGTCTCACCTCAATAATCATGAGCTGTTATTTCTATAACATAAATTGTTAAGGAAAAATTAAAAATATTGTAAAAGCAGCTTCAAAAAATTATATATTAAAAACAATAATTTACTATAATATTTATACTTAGAGGAAACATAGTTCTCAAAAGCAGCAGATGTTTTGCCGTTGTGTAGTGCTCAAAGAAGTCCACTTAATGTGGCCTATATATATTGAAGCTAAGGCTTTAACATATTCAAGTCACGATATTGTTTCCCCTTATAGCGGATACGTTGGACATCATCCTGTCGACAGCATGATTAGACAAATTTACGATGCATTGAACGAAAAACTATCAAAAGGCAAACAGCTGCATGCGCTTTCAGCAGCATGCCCAACAGTTCTATTTCTGGTGTTGGGATATAATGCTGATGAGAACTCTGGCACAATTGGTATTGAATCTTATTATCAAGAATGCCACAGTAACATTTCGTCAATTATTCTTTTTGGAACAGCCCCATGTGGTAAATTGATAAAGGCATTTAACAATGAAAAATCATCTTTTCCCCTTTTACAAAAAGAGCTTGAGTTTTTTGAAAATTCATTCTGCAGGAGAGAAAAAGGAGACAGGTAAATTTATTGATTTGACAATATACATCAAAACGAATATGTTGTATTCAAAATAACGATAAAGGTGAATATATGCCAAAGGTAGTTACTTTACGACTGAATGACGATGTTTACCATCTTTTTAGCCACTATGCGAAAGATGATAATCGAACTCTATCCAATTTTATTGAAACTGCGGCGAAAAAATATATTGAACAGAATATTGAGTATGCAGATGAATACGAGATGAATGAAATTGAGAATAACACTGGTTTAAACGAAAGCCTTAAACGTGGATATAAAGATGCTAAAAACAAAAAAGGCCGTTATATTGTCTAATTATAAGATATTTGAAACTAATGAATTTATAAAATGCATTGAAATATTGCCGCGAAAAGATAATGAATTAATAAAAAAGAAACTATTGGGCTATGTATATCCGCAATTAAAACAAGAGCCTCATTTTGGTACAAACATAAAAAAGTTGCATGGCTATGAGCCGGACACATGGCGTTACAGAATTGGTAAGTATCGGATATTCTATATTATCGAAAAACAAGTAATAAGCATGATTTCATTGGATCATAGAAAAGATGCGTACAAATGAAAGAGGCGGAGAAGAGTCTGTTAAGCTAGCCGCCAGCTTTGTTTCCTGTTTCATTATTCAGCCATTTCAAATAATCTTTGCTGCCTTTAACAATCGGTACGGCTATTATTTCCGGTGTTTCATAAGAATGCAGTCTCATAATTGCCTTTTCTAATTCTGAATAAAGGCTTTTTTGGGTTTTTATGAGGCAAAGCCATTCCTCGGCGGTCTCTATCTTGCCCTTCCAGCGATATGTGCTGGTGATCGGTCCTGATATCTGGACGCAGGCCGCCAGCTTTTCGCCGACAAGGTACCGGGCGATGGTTTGCGCCTGCTCTTTGGTTTCCGTCGTCGTTTTTATCTCAATGTAAGAAGTCATTGTTTCAAACTATTTTCCTCTCGCCATTATACGCTTTATCCATTTTACCGTTTCAGTAAATGCCAGGAGCGTCAAGGGCATAATCGTTACCAGCATCCAATCATGATTGACAAGATATGTCAGGCCGAATATGGTTTGTAATGCCGGCAGATTAATCATGCCTATCACCATTGTTATTGTAACGAGTACACTGGCCACAAGCGCACGGTTGGAGAATGGATGCATAAAGAAAATGCTCTGATGCAGAGAGCGGCACGCAAAGCCGTTTACCAGTCGCGCAAATACCAGTGCGGTGAAAAAAAGAGTCCCTGCTTTTAGATCACTCGCGCCGGTATGGAGGGCATAGGCGTAAACTGCCGTTGTCAGGAGAGCAATCCACACGCCGACGAGGAGAATTTCTGACAATGCCGCAGTATTTAGTATACCTTCCTTCACTGTTCGCGGTTTCTTGTCCATTATCCCCGGTTCCGGTGCTTCAACACCCAGTGCAATGGCAACCAGTCCATCCATGACAAAATTGATGAATAATATCTGTACCGCCGTCAGCGGCAGAGGAAGACCCGCCGCCATCGCGATTATAATCCCGATCACCGTTCCCATATTTCCACTGAGCAGATAAACAAGATATTTGCGAATATTTTCAAATATCGTTCGCCCCTCTTCCACAGCCGAGACGATGGAAGCAAAGTTATCATCCGTGAGAATCATGTCGCTTGCTTCTTTGCTCACATCCGTTCCCGTAATTCCCATGGCAATGCCGATATTAGCTTTCTTGAGAGTCGGTGCGTCGTTAACGCCGTCGCCCGTCATTGCTACGATATTGCCCTGCGCCATCAGCGCTTCGACAATGCGGTATTTGTGCGAAGGTGAGATGCGGGCAAAAACATTTGCCTCATTGACAACGCGGTTAAGAGTATCGTCACTCATTGATTCGAGCTCTTCTCCGGAATAGGCGGCGCCGTCTTTCAATATGCCGATTTCCCGCGCAATGGCAACAGCGGTAATTTTGTGATCGCCGGTGATCATTACCGGACGGATACCGGCACTTTCACAGCGGCCGATCGCCGCAAAGACCTCGGGGCGCGGCGGATCGATCATTCCGACAAAGCCGACAAACGTCATCCCTTCTTCGGGTTGCGCTTTTGAGAACGAACCTATCTTCTTATAAGCGACTCCAATCACGCGCAGAGAATCTTCGGCAAACTGCCTGATTGTGTGCTGTAAATCCATCCGCACTTCATCGGTGAGCGCAATGACCCCCTGTGATGTCATGATTTGCGTTGAGCAACCGAGCATTACTTCGCCGGCTCCCTTGCTGTAGGCAAAAGTTTCATTATTAATTGAGTGATAGGTGGTCATGCGCTTTTTTTCCGAGCTGAACGGATCTTCTGCGATACGCATGATTTGGCCCCGCAGCTCATCGCTGTTCAAACCAGCCTTTGCTGCCAGCACTACCAGCGCTCCTTCGGTGGGATCTCCGGTAATGATCCATTTATCTTTCTTCACCAGATGCGAATCGTTGCACAGCGACCCTATCTGCACGAGTTGTGCAAACACCGCATTGCCGGTGTCAAATGCCGCTCCATTGCTTTTTAGTTCACCTGCCGGTTCATACCCTGCGCCCGTAACAGATACAATCGCGCCGTCAACATAAAGACTCCGCACCGTCATCTGATCTTCGGTTAGCGTGCCGGTTTTGTCACTGCATATAATATTAACCGCACCGAGTGTTTCCACTGCCGGAAGTTTGCGCACCAGAGCACGGCGTTTCACCATACGGCGTACACCCAAGGCCAGCGAGATAGTCACCACCGCCGGTAATGCTTCGGGAATAACTGCCACCGCCAGAGCAACGCCCCAAATAAACATTTTTACCAGTTCGTATCCTTTTAATATTCCTGCGGCACTCATCAAAACAGCAATCACCAGCGCAAATATGCCGATCCGACTGCCCAGCGCATCGAGATTCTGCTGCAAAGGGGTTTTCTTCTCCGGCTCTTTCTGCAGCATGTCGGCAATTTTGCCAAATTCGGTATGCGAACCGGTTGCACAAATCAGTGCCTTGCCGCGCCCGTTGGATACGGATGTTCCTGCGTACACCATATTGAGGCAGTCGCCCACCGTGCAATTTTCGGGGAAGGTCATTTCTGCATTTTTAACAACGCCCTGAGATTCACCGGTAAGGGCCGCTTCCTCCAGTGTGAGGTTGGCTGCTTCGATCAACCGGGCATCCGCCGGAATTGTGTCGCCCGTTTTCAGTACAACAACATCTCCCGGCACCAGTAACCGTGCTTCAATCATGTGCTCTATACCGTTGCGCAGTACCAAAGCTTTGTGCGCCGCCATTTTCTTGAGTGATTCGATTGCCTTCTGAGCCTGATACTCCTGTACGAAACCCAGTATTCCGGCCAGGAGGACAATGACAACAATCGATAGGGCTTCGATGATATCGCCCATCAAAGCAGAGATGATTGACGCGATTATCAGAATCAAAATCAACAAATTGGCAAATTGTCCCAGTAGCTTTTTCCATGCCGGATCTTTTTTGGTTTCGGTAATTTCATTAAAACCCAAGCTTTCAATTATGTCGGCGGCTTTTTCTTCCGACAATCCTTCTTTTGTCGAGTCGAGCCGGGAAAAAGCGTCAGCGATACTAAAGCTGTGAAATTTCATATTGTTGATTTCCTGCATGCGGTCTCCCAATTTATTGTTCGTTTTTTATTACTTGCAAAATGTGTTTTCCAGTTGCGTAATCATGCTTCGTTCTTCTGCGGAGATTTTACCGAACCCCAGAAAACCACCGGCCGCCTCAGCTACTACAGTAACATGCTCCATAATTTCTTTTTTTAAATTAGCAACTTCCTCATCCGCCATCTTATGGCAGAGAGCCTCCACATAGTGTTTCCATGCCGTTAATAGTGCTGCGGCCGGCTTTTTCGTGAGCCACTGATTGAGTAACTCATAATTGACACTATCCTTTGTCCAACCGAATTTGCCTATTGCACTAAGGATAGCTTCCTTTTCCTTCTGATCAACCGTGCCGTCGGCCCAGGCAATCTCAATAAGGGGTACCAGTGAAATCGAGGTGATAGTTTCCGGGCGGATTTCCAGGGCAACTAATTTTTCCAGCACCAGATCATCAACAATTCCGGACGCTGCCGCTAGCGCCTCCTTGGTTTCCTTTAACTGCTGCATTGCGCGGTACTTCTCCTTTAACTGCAGATTTTCCTTTAAAAAAAACTGTTCTTCAAGGTCGTTGATTCTTCCTAATTCGGACATATGCTTTCCTCCTTTTCAAGTGGGTGTAAATTGGTGCGCATATTATGTCATAAGTATTATTAAGGCAATAGTTATCAATAATTGCTCCATAAATAGCAGAAATATTAGTATAAAAAGCCCATTAATGAAGGAGGTGACCAGGGTATTGTCCGGAATCGTTTACTTTTTTGTGCATTCGTACATCATTATTGCTGCGGCCTGCGGCAAGCTTAGGGACTCGGCTTTGCCGCCCCCGGGAATGCACCAAAGCTCATCGGCTCCGGATAACAAACCATCCGGAACTCCATGGCTTTCGCTGCCTAAAAGCAGGGCAATTTTCCTCCGCAGTGGGTGTGGCGGCAGTCCCTTGCGGACGTTGCTTCCTACAAGATAATGAGTTTTTTTTATTTGCGGCAATGCCACTGTCAAATCAATATCAGAGGCGATGTTCAAATGAAAAAGGACGCCCATGGAAGCGCGAATAGCTTTGGGATTGGTGTAATCCACAGAGTTGGCGCTTATAATAATATCGGTAAAGCCAAACCAAAGAGCGCTGCGCAACAATGATCCCAGATTGGCGGGATTATTGATTTCATGCAGAATTAAGATGTTGCCGGAAGCGGAGGCTAAAAAATCGGCAAGTTTTGCCTCGGCAGGCAGGGCAACTAAAGCCATTATTCCTTCCGGTTCCTTATCCTGACTGATTTTCTTCCAGTCGGCGCCGGTGATTTGATAAACAGGTATATTGTTATGAGCTTTTGCTGTCAGCTTTTCCCAGTATTTTATTTTTTCCGGCAATACCAGGATGGCTTCTGTCGGCCAGTCAGTCGATAACAGTTCTTCGACAACCTTGACCCCTTCGGCCAGAAAAATTCCTTCCGTATGCCGGAATTTATTATCGTGCAGTCTTGCCCATCTTTTCAACTGTGCTTGTGAAGCGCTTAAAAACTCGGGTTGCATCAGAATTTTACTCCTTCGCTCTTACCGGAGGAATTTCATTTTTCCCGTTATCCGGCCAAATGACAGACGTGATGATGGATACAGCCAAAATAGACGTGATTACCATTAGCGAGGCTGCAACCGTTATGTGGAAAAAATCTTCAATGAGCATTTTTACACCGACAAAGCTCAATATTGCCGCGAGGCCATAATGCAGCAGATGAAATAGCTTCATTAACCCGGAAATGGCAAAAAACAAAGAGCGCAGCCCTAAAATGGCAAACACATTGGAAGTATAAATGATAAAAGGATCTTTGGAGATCGCCAGCACCGCGGGAATCGAATCAATCGCGAAGAGGATGTCGGTGGTTTCCAGCGCCACAAGAACGGCCAGCATTGGTGTGGCAAAGCGTTTGCCGTTTTGTATTATAAAAAATTTGGCTCCGGAAAATTCTTTTGTTAGGGGGATGAAAAAACGCAGCAGCTTTATCGCAACATTCCGGTCCGGATGGACTTCTGAGTGTTTGTTGAGCGCCATTTTGATACCGGTGAAAATGAGGAAAACGCCGAAAACATACATGACCCAACTGAAAGTATTGATCAGCGCAACACCCGCAAAGATGAAGGCCGCACGGGTGACCAGAGCCAGCAGTATTCCCCAGAACAGAGCTTTATGTTCATACGCAACAGGAACATTAAAAAACCGGAAGATCAGCATAAAGACGAAAAGATTATCTATACTCAAAGAGTATTCGATGAGATACGCAGCAGTAAATTCCATTGCTTTGGAATGACCGTAGAAAAAGTAAATGCCTGCACAGAAAAGCGAGGCCAGAATTAACCAGAAAGCCGTCCAAAGCAGGGCTTCCTTCATTTTAATAACATGAACCTTACGATTAAAAACACCCAGATCAAGAGCCAGCATGGCGAAGATGAAAACGCCGAAAATGACCCACCATAAAATCATAATAAAATTTCCCTCTTGTTCAGATTGCCCGGCGCAAGGCCTGGGCGGCGTTGTGAATGATATCCCACGCTCCGCTATAGGGAGGAGAATAAGCCAGATCCAGATAGCCGATTTCGTCTATATTCATTTCCGACCAGAGCGCAACCGATAAGGCATTAATCCGGCTGACTGCTCCGGCAAAGCCCACAGCCTGTGCGCCCAGAAGTTTTCCGGAAGATTTATCGGCAATAAGCTTCAGACCGATTTTCTGATCACCCAGTGCTCCCATAATGGCATTTCCCCAGACTAAAATGCTGACCGGATCATAGTTGCTTTTGATCGCTTCTTTTTCATCAATACCGGTTGCCGCCACCTCGAGATTAAAGAGCCGGAAGGATTGCGCTCCGACTATTCCCGGAAAAAGAAGCGGCTTCCCTCCGATATTGCGTCCGGCCACTCGTCCCTGCTTATTGGCAATATCGCCCAGGGGAATACTAACCTGGCGTTTGCTTACACGGTGATAAGACTCACAGCAATCACCGGCAGCATAAACATTTTCCTGAGAAGTTTGCTGAAAACGGTTGACCGCAACAGCGCCGGTTGAGCCGATAGTAAGTCCCATTGTCCTGGCCAGTTCGACATTTGGCTTAATACCAACGGCAAACAAAATCAAATCAGCCTCCCATCTGCCCTTGTCAGTGACGGCGCAAAGGGGAAAATCTTTTCCTTCTTCAATGGCTGTGGTTTCAACTTCCGGTATAAATTCCACGCCGTTGGTTTTTAATTCTTCCAGCATCAATTTTGACAGCTCCGGATCCCAGCGGTTAGCCGGCAGAGTCCCTCGGTGAAAAACAGTTGTCCGGATACCTGCTCTCTGCAGGGATTCACTCATTTCCATGGCAATGAAACCGGCGCCGATAATGATCGCCCGGCGGCATTTTTTTTCTTGCAGATAAGTCTTGATCTTAATTGCATCTTCCAGATTTTTTAAGGTGAAGATTCCCGGCTTTTGTGCACCGGGAAGATCGGGGAAAATAGCTTTAGCCCCTGTGGCCATAACTAAAATATCAAAGGGGATTATTTTGTCGTCCCGGAGTTCAATAGTTTTTCTTTCGTAATTTACATTTAATACTTCTGTGTTTAATTGGACATCAATTCCCGTCTGGCGAAATTTTTCCGGTGTCCGGGCAATTAATTTCTCTGCGCTTTTTATTACATCGCCGATGTAATAAGGCGTCGGTCAAGACGCGAAAGAAACAAATTTTCCGCGCTCCAGAATAGTTACATTTAAAGAAGGATCATTGCGCTTGGCTTCAGCCGCAGTTGATGGACCGGCTGCTCCGCCGCCGATGATAACCAGATTCCTGCCCACAAACACCTCCGCAACGGTTATTTTTATAAAGTCCTTCAAATTTTACTGGAAACAACAGTTATTTCGCTGCAGACATTCTTTTGCTCCAGACCATAATAGCCAGGCCACCTAAAATCATCAACAGGCATAATACCTGTCCCATGCTTAAAAATCCTAAAACAAAACCCAGCTGGTAATCCGGTTCGCGGAAAAATTCAATAATGAAACGCACAAAACCATACCCGCAAATATAAATTCCCAGAAGAAATCCGTCGAAATGGCTCTTTTTCCGAATTAACCAAAGCAGAGCAAACAAAACGATTCCTTCGAAGAAGGCTTCGTAAAGCTGCGAGGGATGACGTAACTTTTGCGTAGGATCAAGCGGAAAATACATTCCCCAGGGTACCGTGGTAGCCCTGCCGAATAACTCACCATTGATAAAATTGCCGATCCGGCCGAAAGTGTATCCTAAGGGCACGGCCGGAGCGAAGAGATCGGCAAAGCGCCAAAAATTGATTTTGCGGGTGATGCAAAAGTAAGCCGAAACGGCAATAACTCCGATCGCGCCTCCATGATAAGACATGCCGGAAAGTCCGGTAAATTTGATTCCGGCGGAAAAATCAAAAGGTAAAATTATTTCCAGCGGATGCTGCCAATAATAACCAAAATTATAAAACAACGCATAGCCGAGCCTTCCGCCGATTATGACGCCCAGCATTGCCCAGACCATATAGTCCTGAATTGTTGCGGCCGTGTATTCGTACTTTTCGTCTTTAATCCGGTAAAGAACGATCATATAGACTACGGCAAAAGCAACAATATACATCAGGCTGTAATAGCGCAGTTGAAATGATCCGATACCGAAAAGGGTCGGGCTGATTTGTGCAGGCAAATTTTGCCAGACGTTGATAAATGATTCCATGATCAATTTATTCCATTTCCCGTGCTATAAAATTAATATGCTTCCTCTTTGAGGTTGTCTATATACAACTCTGCGCTGAATGCTGCATTTGCTCCATCACCGGTGGCGGTGACCACCTGCCGGAAAAGTTTAGCCCGGCAATCGCCCGCGGCAAAAATTCCTGCGGCGGAAGTTTTCATGGCATCATCTGTGATAATGTAACCGGTTTTATCCAGCTGTAAAATATTTTGAAAAATGCCGGTGTGGGGAAGCCGGCCGGCAAAAATAAAAACCCCTTCGGCGTCAATTGTTCTTTGTTCCCCGGATACTACGTCCCTGACCTTTACACCGGTGACAAATTCGCCGCCTACAACTTCGTCCAGCGTGGCATTCCACGCAAACTCAATTTTCTTTTCGGCGAACGCCCTTTTCTGCAAAATTCCTGCCGCCCGCAAGCGGTCCCGGCGATGGACGACAGTTACGCGACTGGCAAAATGAGTCAGAAAGAGAGCTTCCTGAATTGCCGAATCGCCGCCGCCGATGACAACAACCTCCCTGTCGCGGTAAAAAGGTCCGTCACAGGTGGCGCAATAAGAAATTCCCTTCCCCGCGAATTCCTGTTCTCCGGGGACTTCCAGGTTGCGCCAGCGGGCTCCGGTGGCGGCAATTATGCTGAATGTGCGGAAAACCTTACTCCCGGCAGTTACATCCCAGATATGCGGATAAGATTCATTGTTTTTGATTGCCGTGGCATCTTCAGCTTTTATCTCCAGATCGAACTTCAATGCCTGCTTTCTAAACAGCTCCATGAGATCAAGGCCATTTATGCCGTCAGGTATGCCCGGATAGTTTTCGATCATATCGGTGATGGTTATTTGACTTACGGTGGACGCACCTTCCAGAAGCAGCGTTTTGAATCCGGTCCGGGCGGCATAAATACCGGCAGTAAAACCGGCCGGTCCGCCGCCGATAATAATTATATCGTAATCATATTGCGGTAATTTTGAGTTGTTCATGGATATCTCCGATATCTTTTAATCCCGCTACTGCGGGACGAGCGTTAATTCTCCGCAGCTTGCTGCGGTATAATGACGTTCATTTCATACCTCGACAGCGAGCTCGCGAGGTGGTTGATTCCAGACTTTAATCAGGATCACAGACTTTTGTAAAGGCCAAATTGCTTTTGGCGGCGATCATTTTAACCGGGCAGGAAAAGTGTGTATTTTACTTTAACTTCCGGCTATAATTAATGTTCTATGGGTAGTGTCAAAAGTTTTATGAAAACTAGCACGGATAAATGAAAAGAGAGATAGGATTTGGTTCGGGAGTAAAAGCAAGAGCCATTTGACATAGCGATAATGTTTGTCGGAAGATTTCAGGCAAACTTAGGCCATAAAA
>JANYAY010000020.1 GCA_025361065.1 Deltaproteobacteria bacterium | reverse complement strand
CACTGCTCCCGAATCACCGTAAACAGGATTGACGGCATAAATTTCATCTTTGATGGCTGATTTAACCTTTGTTATTTCTGCGCTCATGTTTGTTACCGATACTATCACCGCCTGCCGCTCGTCCAACCATAAACCTATTTTAGTTGCCATTAATTTCTCCTTTGTCTATCACTTCACTTTGTTTATTGAAAACCGACAAGAACTTTACAGGTTACACCGACCAACACAAATTCACTCCGCAAGACAAATACAAGGGTTTATTTTCTCTTATATAGCACACAAGCAATTATTGTACCACAATGTATTACAATTATATCGCGAGCCTATGACTAATGTAACACATTGATTTGCTATATGAATATCTACATTGCCTTACGCTTAAATATTAAGAGAAGATGAGATGATTTTTATATATACAATAGATTGTAAAGGATTCCGACGGTTTTAATAAGCATTTAGAGAATATTTAAACCTATATATTGACATTACAATATCTTACGCAAATTTACCTTTTGTAAATAAACCCGACAGTAAAAGGAGCCATGATGTCCAAGCCATACGTATTTCGCTATTATTAGGTGATAATATATAGATATTGCAATGTATTACATCAGGTAGGTCTGGAGTGCTTTATAGTTCTTAAAATCAGCATCAACAATGATGGCTCCGACATTAACACTGTCTTCGTTATCAACCACTCTTTTCGACTCATAGGACAACCTTATAGGCTTGTTCTCAGCAGGCAAATTGAAAACAATCTCAAATCTTGAACCTTGTGAATCAATCAGGATCTGATGTTTGAAATCTTTGGGAATAAAAACTCTTACTCCACCAAGGGAAATATCCTTGATGGTACCTATTGCCATTTGTCCAGATTCCCGTTGATCAATAACAGCCGGAACAGAAAGGTGTTTTCTCGGATATTGACGTTTTTCATTTCCGACATCCTGCAATGCTTTTTTTTCTTTCAAGTAGGTAGTTAGGGCTATTTCAATCGTTGATGATAAAGACCGGCGGTCTTCTTTTGCAACTTGAGAGATGGCTTCATGTAAGGCCTTACTGGTACGAAAACATATGTGGCTGTCTTTTGTCATGATATCCTAATATTGAATAAATATCTAATTTCAATTCAGAAGAGCATAAACCGTACCTAATAAATCATCCCCCAGCTTGTAATTGATGATACCACTCGCAATCACTGTCATTTTATCAACTAAATCATTTATGATGATACAGATAAATTGTTTTTCTCATAGTATATATGCATTGAGTTGTAAAGAATTCCGACAATCACTACCCTCACTTTCAAACCGTAATTCCTGCTCTCCAACATAAAGCGTTAGTGAGACTTTGTAGAGGGAAGAGACAATCCAAGGTCACGCCGGCCTTATTCCATTTCCAAATCAAAGATGATACCACAGCGGCAATGAGACTCCAATTTCAAAAACGACGTGCATAATCGTAATGTCACAAGTTGAAATTGGTCAGCCGGATTATCCCGCTTAAACGGCGGTAGGCGGAGGTGACGAGGTGTATTATACACACGTGACCTCGCTTGACCTCCCAGTTATTAGATTATATGCCGAGGAAGCCGACAGCCCCGGATTGTGCCAGGGCAGGCTTTGCCACAACAAAGGCCACGAAAGATAAGGAATTGGAATTAAACCCACTCTTCGGAAAGCACTTCCCCTTGAGTGCTGATGATTATCGCTTTCAGGGGAACTTTTCTGACAGCTTTTTGCAGGGCGGTTTGCGCTATTTGCAGAAGACCGCGACAGCAGGGAACCTGCATCATAATGACTGTCAGAGTATTAATTTTCGCTTCATCCACCATCCGGCGAATCTTTTCCGTATAAACCTCAAGATCACGATCGAGTTTGGGACAGGCAATGGCGAGATTCTTCCCTTTTAAAAACCTGTTATGAAAATTTGCCAGACTGTAAGCCACACAATCCGCGGCGAGGACAACATCACTGCCGACGAAAAAATTCGTCACCGGATTTAACAGATGCAACTGAATCGGCCAATGCCGAAGCTCTGACTGCTGCGTATTTTCTTTGGGAAAACCGGTGGTGGCGGGAAGCTTTTTTTCAAAAACAACAGGCGCCGAACCCGGACAGCTTCGGCCGGCCTGCTCACTTTTGATTAACTTCAGAAAATTGCCGGATTCTTTATGCAGTTCCGTATCACCGCTTTTGGCCAGCTTTTTTAAATGATCCCCACTTACTACCGCTTCCTTTTGCAGAAGATTTTCCAATACTTTTTTTTCATCAAACGGTTCTGCCTCCCGTTCTTCCAGAGTCAGTGCACCTTCCGGACATTCGCCCAGGCAAGCACCCAAGCCGTCACAGACGGCGTCATTAATCAGGCGCGCTTTCCCGTTAATAATTTTTATCGCCTGTTCATGGCAGTTTGGTATGCACAAACCGCAACCGGTGCATTTTTTTTCGTCGATTGTAATTATTTTGCGCTTCATGGAATTATCCGCCTCCCTCCTTTGGAACTAACTGAACTCCGTCTTGATTGCCAGTTTCTTCTTATGCCTGTCTTGTGCCAGAATAATCAGCTTCTCCAGAAGTTCGCTGTATTTGAGGCCGGTAGCCTCCCACAGTTTCGGATACATGCTGATACTGGTAAAACCGGGAAGTGTATTTATTTCGTTTAAATAAAATTCATTGGTTTTTTTATCCAGAAAAAAATCGACTCTGGCCATAGAGCTGCAGCCCAGAGCCAGGTAACCGGCAACCGCAATTTTCCTGATTAAATCGGCAAGAGATGGTTCAATTTGTGCCGGTATTTTCGGTATTGCGCCCTTGGGATCAATATACTTAGCCTCATAGGAATAAAATTCGTGACTGGAAATTATCTCCCCCAGTATGGAGGCCTCAGGGTTTTCATTACCCAGCACGGCACACTCAATCTCCCGACAATCAATAGCTCTTTCAATTATCACGCGTGTGTCAAATTGCAAAGCAAAGTCCATCGCTTCCGGAAATGATACTTTCTCTTTTACCTTGTTTACTCCGACCGAAGACCCGGTACATACTGGTTTAACAAAAAGCGGCAATCCCAGTTTATCAATGGCGCTCTCGATAATAGATTTTCGATTATTCCGCCACTGTTGTTGATTAATGGTTAAAGACGGCACTACCGGGATACCGGCCTCATGCAATAATCTTTTAGCCACATCTTTATCCATACCCACCGCAGAGCCGATCACATCAGCACCGACATAGGGTACCATGGCCAATTCCAGCAATCCCTGCAATGTACCATCCTCGCCGAATGTCCCGTGCAAAACGGGAAAAACAATATCTACGGCAACTTTTTCGCCGCCGTTTTCCATATTATAGAGAATTAGCTGATTCCCCTCCTCAAAATGATTGACCAGCCATGATCCCCGTTTTTTCAAAGAAAGAACCTGACCGAAATCTTTATGCCCGACTATTTCCGGTTTATCCTGAACATACCACTTACCATCCCTGTCTATACCTATGGCCACGATCTCATATTTGCTGCCGTTCAGGGCGGAAACTACAGATGCCGCCGAGCATAACGAGACATCGTGTTCGCCCGATCTGCCTCCGTATAAAACACCAATTTTTACCTTTGCTGATTGCTGCTGCATATTTTACCCTCATAATGGTCTTATGTAATGAGATATAGCTATACGCCGCAACTCCTGATAATGTCAAATAAATTTGCAAAATAATTGTCCGTTTTTCGTTGACAGGCACAAATAATTTCTGCATACTTTCCATCCGTAAAAGCCGAATTTATTTACAGACAGATTATAATTATGTTCTTCGTATATGGTATCCAGGTAAAAGGGAGTTCTTGTGGCTAAAAAACTAAAAGATACTTTGCTTCGCTCAAATACCCGGACCAACAGGCTCTTTGAATATCTATCCCGAAAGGTATGCTTCACTTTTGCCGTCAGCTTCTTTTCCATCATCGGGGCAACCTCCGCTGCGCCGGCAGCTATCTTCATGTGGGCAACCATTCCTTATAAAACCGACTTCGATTTTTACAGGGATGTTATCGTTTGTATAATAATGTTGTTCATTTTCGCCACTATTCATTACTTCTGCTATGGTCTCGGCCGACTATGGGGAAAAAGATGGGAACTCCGAGATCTGCGAATATTAAACGATTATGTTAAGGAATCTCGAATACCGCCGGATATCCCCACGGCAATTCTTCAGGAGATATCCGGCCTGCTGGAGACACTGCCGGGCAAGAATTTCCGGACAGCGTTGCTTCTCTCCTCGCCGGTTTTGATCATCGGGGTCATGCAAAATTACATCTTTTCCGGAGAGACTCTCCAAGCGTTTTTTGTCTTAAGGGGTGGTATCATAGCTGTGATAACCTACTTAATCTTCACATATCTCATCACTGAACTCGTCACCTCGAATCTCCGCCGCGAAACACGGCTTATTCTCGCCGATCGTAATGCCTGGGAAGGAGCACAGCATTCCACAACCCTCATGATCAAGTTCGTTTTCATCATTGTTCTGATGTTCGCCAGTATGATCATCACCCATGGTATCTCCACCAGCACGGTCATTTCTTCCCCAGTCAGAGTCGTTATCATCTTTTCAGTCCTGAATATTGTTGTTGGCGTATTAATGTGCATCCTTGTCTTTACATCCATCCTGATTACCCTGCGGGAGATCGAAACGACAGCCACCCAACTGAGCGACTCTCAGCGAGTCGGATTTATCTCGGGCAGCATTGACCGGGAATTCATCAACACGGCCACTGGTCTGTATCATGCCGCTCATAAAATCATTAAATACAGGGATGATCTCCACAATCTCAACCTGAACCTGGAGCAGAGGGTCAGGGACAGGACGGAGCAAATCGAATTTCTGTCGCGGACAGACCCGCTGACAGGCTGTTTCAACAGGGGATATCTCATCGAAAACCTCCCCCAGGAGATTAAAAAGGCCTTACGCTACAATAGACCTTTTTCTCTCATCATGTGCGATCTGGATCATTTCAAGATGGTCAATGA
>JANYAY010000001.1 GCA_025361065.1 Deltaproteobacteria bacterium | reverse complement strand
CATCCTTGGCATATACGGTGGTCAATTCCTTTTGCGCCTGGTTATCGGCTTCTCCTGTCAATGTGACAATACTGTCTTTGACAGAAACATCAGTCTTCCCGGAAAGTACGCTCCGATGAGATAAGAGTTTTGCTTTCACTTTTGCCGCCAGTCGCTCATCCGGGTTTGCGGCAATAGGAAAACTTTTGACTTGCAGATTGTTGTCCACGCTTTTAACTCCGGGCAAACCCAAAACAGTATCGCGCGCCAATGATTTGTGGAATTCTTCGGAAACAGTACCGTTCAATGTAACGACACCATCTACGGACTTAATTTTTATATCATCAGCACTCAAGTAAGTCTTGAAAACATGCGAATTCCTGGCCGCTGACTCGATGCGGTCGTCCATGCCGGATGCATATACGGTCATGCCGGTCATGAATAAAACAATCAGAGCCATGATAATAGCGGCAAAATAATTTGTTGTTATTTTCATTTTCATCCTCCGTATAGATTAATAATGAACGGATTGGTGAATGTACTTTTCCCAATACATCGTTATTATGCTTCTTTGCTGATTAATCCACAATAAGCAGAATCCTGATTTATCACTTCGTAAAAGCTGACTCAATTTACTATTGCTTTCATTCCGAGAGTTGTAGCTATTGCCTATCAGTAATCGACTGTTTAATCCCTATTGTTTTCAGTAATAAAAGACATTAAATTGTCAATGACAAAATCGATAAAGTATTAACATCATCATTATTGGGGCGCTTACATGTTTATGCTTAATGCCAGATGTATTCAATGTGATTTTGAAGGAGTTCTGGAAGTTTTGGGCGCACAATATGAGCTACCTGCCTCCAGATTATTCCGATATCTTGGTCATGACCCTTCATCCGGTCATGTTCATTATCAGTGCCCTGCCTGTAATATTGTCCTGCTTGTTGATCCGCTGGATATACTAGGAGATAGTTTTATCATTGAAGTACGAGAGAATCCAATGACCGCGGGTGTTCTCCAGACATCTTATTCGAGTGCGGCAGCAAATTAAATCAATGGAGTTTAATATGAAGAAAAAAATAATGGTCCTGACAATAATGCTCTCATTTTTGTCGGCTTTGCCGTTTCCGGCTAAGGGAAACCAAAATATTGATGGGAAGGCCGTTGCTTATATGTTAGTCGCGGCATCTATGCCCACGGCCGTCTCCACCCAGAAAATCGAAGGCAAAGTTGTAACCTATAGTGCTGACGGCGTAACCATGAAGGGATATCTCGCCTATGACGAGAATAAAAAAGGTAAAAGACCGGGAATTCTTGTGGTACATGAATGGTGGGGGCTCAATGATTATGCCCGCCATCGTGCCTGGATGCTCGCGGCAATGGGCTATACGGCGCTGGCGGTGGATATGTATGGAAATGGAAAGCAGGCAGCACATCCTGATGACGCCGGTAAATTCTCTGCGGAACTCGTTTCGCATTTCGATACAGCCAAAGACAGGTTCATAGCTGCCCTGGAATTTATCAAAATGCAGAAAACCGTTGACTCGCAAAAAATTGCCGCTATCGGTTATTGTTTTGGCGGGGGTATAGTGCTGAACATGGCCAGGCAAGGTGTTGATCTGAAGGGAGTAGCGAGCTTTCATGGAAGTCTTGCCCCTGTTTTGCCTGCGAAGCCCGGCATTATCAAGGCGAAAATACTTGTTTTGCACGGCGCTGCGGATAAATTTACCACAAAAGAACAGATTGAATCATTCCAGCAGGAAATGAAAAATGCTGGTGCTGATTTTCAGTTTATTTCGTATCCCGGAGCACAGCACAGCTTTACCAATCCGGAAGCCGACAGGTATGCCAAGAAATTCAAGCTTCCCATTGGATATAATGCCGTCGCTGATAAGAAATCATGGGCCGAGTTGCAAAAGTTTCTCAACCTGATTTTTCGGTAATTTATGGATTGCAATTTTAGTGCTCATGGCATATTTTACAATCGTTTTATCCATGAATAAATATAAAAATATTGGAAAGGAGAAAATAACATGGCAACAGATGAGTGTATCAAAGGCTTTATCATCGGCGGTTTGATAGGTGCTGCTTTGGGAATACTATATGCTCCCAAAAGTGGAAAAGAGACAAGAGAAAAAATATTCAACTCAGCGGAGTCAGTTTTAGTGAAAGCAAAGGAACAATGTGAAGAGGCATTAAAAACAATCGAGAAACTGGCAGGTGATGAGAAGGAATTGTACGCGGAGAAAAAAGAGAGACTGAAGAAGGCTCTGGAAGCAGGCGTAGAGGCTTACAAACAAGAAAAGACGTCTGCCTCTAAGGCATAGTTTACCCGGCCAGTCTGATAATCTCTGGACATTGAGGATACCAAAAATACATCAGTTGTTTTATCTTTGATATATTTCAGATAATAGGAGGAGGTCGACCAATGTTCGGCTCCTCCTATATATTATTTGGCAATGATTTAATATTTCGAAAACATTTGCTTTTTCAATCCCGCTCACGCGGGACGAGCGATAATTCTCGTGAGCTCGCTCGCGATATAATGACGTTCATTTCATACCTTGACAGTAGCTGCGAGGTGGTTGAATAAGCAGATACCCCCTACCATAGTTCTTCCATTTAATCATCATTGCTTTTATTAAATAATGAATTCATAAATATACATGTAATAAAATGAACAATATTATTGTCTGCAAGGGGAACTTCATATGGCAGAAGCCATTCGTATCTTGATATTGGAAGACAGCCCAAGCGATGCTGATCTGGAGGAATTTGAACTGCAGGAAGCCGGGTTGGCGTTTACTTCCAAACGGGTAATGGCGGAAAAAGATTATATCAAAGAGTTAAAGGCTTTTTCACCTTCGCTGATCCTTTCCGACTATGATCTCCCCCAATATAATGGCGCTTATGCTCTGGCCGAAGCAAAAAGATGCTGCCCGGATACACCTTTTATTCTGGTGACCGGCGCTGTCGGGGAAGACCGGGCTATCGAAATTCTCACTCAGGGAGCTAATGATTTCGTCCTGAAAAACCGAATGCAGAGGCTTGTCCCGGCAGTGCGGCGAGCAATTGCTGAGGCAGAAGCACTTAAAGCGCGCAAAAAAGCTGAGGAGAAACTGCTCGAAGCGCATAAGGCACTAGAAAGCAAGGTTAAAGAGAGAACTCTCGCGTTGCAGAATGAAATTGCCAGGCGTAAGGAAATAGAAGAATCACTAAGGCATAGCGAAGAAAAACTGAGAATGGCTTTGGATGCTTCTGAGCAGGGGATATGGGATTGGAATATCGTAAAGAAAGAGTTGATCTGGTCGGAAAAGTGTAAAGCTATTTTTGGTTTTAGTCCGAATATGTCAGTAACCCACGAATTATTTCTGAAGGCAATCCATCCTGAAGACCGTAAAAGCGTTGAACAGGCTATTTTTCGCACACTGGATCAAAAAGATGATTATGAAGTGGAAATGAGGGTCTTATGGCCTGATAATACTATTCATTGGGTAGCTTCGAAGGGAAAGGGATTTTATCTCGACAATGGTAAGTCAATCCGCATGATCGGAGTGACACGCGATATTACCGAACGACGGAGGATGGAATATGATTTGGACAGGGAAAGAAAGCTGGAGTCTGTGGGGCGTCTGGCCGGAGGGATAGCTCATGATTTTAATAATCTGCTGGCAGTGATCCAAGGAAATATCGAACTGTCTAAAATGAAAATTCCGTGGAAAAACAAAGTCCTGGAAAACCTGAATGCCGCAGAATATGCCTCCAGACAGGCAGGGGAACTGACAAAACGGCTTATCACCTTTTCCCAAGGAGGAGATCCCGTTAAAACACTTTGTGATATTAATAATATGATTATGGATACAATCGGCAACTGTGTCACAATAAAATCCGTGGAAAAAAAATATTCAATGGATGACGGTTTATGGCCAGTGGAGTTGGATGAGGGACAAATGCGTCAGGTGTTGAAAAATCTTGTTATCAATGCCGTAGAGGCAATGTCGGGCAGGGGATCCCTCAGTGTGGGAACAAAAAACATAATGGTCAGCCGTCATGATTCGCTACCGGTCTCCGAGGGACCTTATGTCAGGATATCTCTTGCGGATACAGGCGAGGGCATTGCAGAAAAAGATTTAACACACATTTTTGATCCTTATTATTCCACAAAACAAAGAGGCTCGGAAAAAGGGATGGGATTAGGACTGTCTGTATGTTATTCCATTGTGAGCAAACATTATGGATGCATCACTGTAAAATCGGAAGAGGATTCTGGAAGCATCTTCTATATCTACCTGCCAGCATTTAATAAGGGAAAACTGACGGCATTAAAATATCCTGATGAAAAACATGCCGCCACCGAAAATAAGAAAAGGATTCTGGTCATGGATGACGAATTACTGGTCAGGGATGTAATGGAGCAATTGTTACAGGTTAAAGGTTATGACGTGGAAACAGCAGCGGATGGACTGGAAGCTATTGAGTTGTATAAAAAGGCTAAAGAGGCTGATAATGCCTTTGATGCTGTTTTTCTCGATCTGTCCGTGAAAAGCGGGTTGGGAGGAGTGCCAACCCTGGAGAGACTCCGGGAAATTGATCCCCAGATTCGGGCTGTTATTTTCAGTGGTTATGGAGATGATCCGGCAATTCAGAATTATTCATTGTATGGTTTCGTCGGTGCCGTAACCAAACCATTTACACTGGAAAAATTGCTGAACGTCATTGAGAAAATACATTAAAAGCCAAGATGGTATAACCATAATCAGGATTTTCGAAGTCAGAAATCAGCTTCTACCTGATGGAGAATCATTAAATAATAGCGTATCTGTGCAAAGAATTAATTGAGAAGAATCATAACGGTCGGAGAATTAGCACAATACTACTGATACAATTATTGAGGAGAGTATTTATGAAATGTCTTCGTTGCGGGGGTGCTATGGTCCTGGACAAATTTTACAGTCCTAATGATTGTTTTTGGGGTTTGAAATGTGTGATCTGCGGAGAGATAATTGACCCGCTGATCCTGAAGAACCGCCTATCCATGAATATAGTTCGTGAACTAAGCCAGCCGCAGAAGAGAAGGTCAATAGCCCGATTGGCACGCGGAGGTAATCAACTCAATCCGTCAATGGATGCCTCATAAATAATGCGCTGTAGGATGAAGTTAAGTTTACAGCAGAGAAATTTGACTGTAAATATTTCTCCCTCATACATCAGGATATTTTGAGGGATATTCAACATTTCGATTGTTTACCAATCTGTCTTTTGGTTTTTTAAAAGATCAAAATATTGATCCACTTCAGGGCGATTTCTTCTTTTGAAGCATGTCATCCCAATTAGAAGGCAAACGAATCTCTTTGCTCATTATCCCTGAATCATACCAACCGGGAATGAGTGTACTCTTTTCTCCTGTTCCTCCGGCAACAAGAATCAAAAGCCTGTCAATGAACGGGCTGGGAATCATGGCCTCGGGATTATTTTCCCGGAAAACCCAGTCCGGCATTCCCTTGCGCAGTACCGATGTATCGAGGTACCGCTCTTTATACAATTTGAAGGGAATCTTCGCGTGGTCGGTGATATAGGCCGCGATAGTCTCTCTTGTCCACCCCTTCCCAGCCAGCATTTTGGCGGTATCCTGAGCTATAACAAGCAACATGGTGGAGCGATAAGGCCTTTCCAGTCCGGCCAGATGGGATGCGACGATTTTGAGATAACCTTCATCGGATTGGCCGATCCCGAGGATGCTGTGGGTGCCCTCGGCAGCCATGACGGCTAAGACATTCGCCGCACGGGGGTGTCCTAACTCCATGTGGAGCGGAGCCCATGGGTTGGCTTCGCTGTTTTCAGCAAGCATCATGACAAAATCACCCGGCTGTCCGATAGTTGACATATCGGTCACACCGGGCCAGCTGCCGCCGATATTCTGGATTACCAGGTGGAGTGCTCTGCTGATTGATGCGTTCGCCTGCCAGCCCCGTCCCAGAGTATTGGTCCCCGAGTTGATATCGAGCTGCTTCACAATAGGACCGCTGATGATCAGCATCGGGACATCAGGGTTCGTTGTAGTCGCCAGACCTTTCAAATCAAATTCCGGTTTTGCCACCAGTTCCACCGCAGCAATCAGAATAGGCATATATTCAGGCCGACACCCCGCCATCACCGCGTTCACAGCAATCTTTTCAACTGTTGCCTGACCCACCATGGGGTCGATATCGGCCACTACAAAATCTGCAGGAAGGTCGGTGCCCTTCAGCATTTCCCGCACCCGCTGCTCCGTTGGAGGCACTATGGGAAGTCCGTCGGTCCACCCGCGGAGATAAAACCATTCGTTTACTTCGGCGAACTCATCGGCGCGGATACCAATCCGTTCTTTTTTCTGCCCGGTGAATTTCCCGGCAAGCAGAGGGCGCTTCACGCCGGTTTCGTCCATTATTTTTTTCAGGATTCTGTCAACATAAACTCCGTCCGGTTGTTGACCGGCCGGATTGTATACCTCGACGCTGAGCTGCGCCGCTGAACATGGCGAATAGAAGCAAAGCATAAGCAAGCCTACGGCAATTGTTCCCAATAAATTTATTTTGCTTGGCTTCATCTTCCTGCTCCTTATAAAATAGCGGAGGGGACCAAACAGTCCCCTCCGTGTCTAATGTAGCGATAAATTTACTGTTCCATAACGACTGATACGGGTCTCGCATCAGTCAAAAAGGGAATCCATATCTGGGATTGCTTTCCCGACCCGCCTGTCACAACGATGTTGATTTGTTCGGGTTGTGTGAACCTCGGAAACATGGTGTTTTCATCATACGGTCCGAAATCCTTGGGAACAATACATTGTCCAGGTGAATACCCCGAGTATGGCAGTACTGCTTTCTTGACGAGGTACTTCTGAACGTCCAGCTTGTTGGGAAAGTCGCGGTACATCGTGTCGGCATGCTCGGGACCGATTAACAGTAACGCAAACTTCACGCCATTTTGCCAGGTGGACGGCATATCCTGCCTGGTAAAGCATGAGGTGATACCACAGGATGCGCCTGCCAGACCGACGGCAAACGTATTGAGGAGGTCTTTCCCCTTGACGCTGTTGTGGTCTGTATTGTTCGTCCCCATATAGGCTCCGAAGCCTGTAACTACGCTGTCGGTTGCCTTGAATCCATGCTCTACGGCATAGGATTGCTTCCAGGGATTTTTGCTCTCATTTTCCGCAACAACAATTGCCACCAGATCTTCCCTGCTTCCCAGGGTGCTTTTATCGGAATCAGGTGGAACGGAGCCGCCGACAATATCGCCGACAAGATTGATAAAATACCCGAGAGCAATGTTAACCGGCATTTGCCCTCCCAGAGCGCCCGTCGAATATGCAATGCCCAGTTCCTTGACAACCGGGCCATTTATGACAAGCAACGGCGCCGTGGGTGCCGTTGTTGTACTATTGCCGCGCCAGTCAAAGTCCGGGTCTTTGAGAACCTTGACGATCGTTAGCAAGAGCGGCATATGTTCGGGTTTGCAACCCGCCATTGCGCCGAGTGTTGCCACAAGCTCAACGGTCAATTGACCCTGCCGTGGCGGCACGACCCAGACTACTTCACCGGGTTTGTGCTTTGTCCCCTTCAACATAGCCTCAACGGCCTCCGTTGTCGGGGGGAGAATCGGCAGTCCAAGGGACCACCCCTTCTCATAGAACATCTTGTTCAGAGACGCGTAGGTCCCTTTGAACTTAATCCGTTCCGCCGGATAGGGCGGCTTTGCAGCCGCAGCAGCGGCCGTCGTTGGTTTCCATTGTGTAGCCATTCTTACAATTTCCGGGAATGCCTTATCGGCCTTGGCCCTGACTTCTTCGATGGGAATCATACCGAGTGGATGTTCGAATTCAACAAAAGCCATCTCGGGAATACCGGTGCTTTTGACTGTACTTTTAGCGAGTGATAAAAATTGATTTGATGCCATTGTAACTGTGGGAATACCGCGTTTTTCAACTTCGGACTGGTCGACCACCAGCCATGAGGTGCAGGAGCCTCAATCGGCCTGAGAGGCAATAACAATATCAGCCTTCAGTCCCTTGATCACTTCGGCAATCCGAGCCGACTCATTGGCCGATCCGCTGATCTTGATAGTGGATTTATCGATTTCATACAACTTGATGACTTTGGCCGAGGGAACTTTTTCCTGGAGAAGTTCGGCAATCCGGTTGAGGAAAAGGTCGCCGTTGTGCTTTTCGTTCCAGCGCAACACAATTGTCTTGCCTTCAAGAGACGTGAGCCGCGGCGCCGGTTTGAAGTATTTTGTCTCGATGACGCCTGACGGGTTGACGATTTCCCACTGCTGGGTCTGCTCTTTGGCGATGGAAAGCTGTGGAATAAACAAAATTATTCCCAGCATGATCATCCAAAGAAGCCATGGTGATTTTCGTTGATACATGTTCTTCCTCCTTGTTAAGTTGTTATTACTTCCTTATTTCCAGGACACTATGTCCTATGTAAAATCACTCTGTTTTGCCGTTCACAAAAATAATGTAACCGGTCTTCGGCGCATTTTTCGCGTTCGATTCAATCATAATTCGTTCGTTGAATGCCCCCTCTCTTCCGGCTGTGATGGTAAGTTCGAGATCTGCCTTTTGTCCGGCCGCTATCGTCACCGGAAGTGATTCTGAAACAGCAATAACGCCGGCCCCTTTCTTCGTGCCGGCAGCGGTAATCGTCAGTGGCAGTTCACCCGGATTCGTTACGGCAATTATCTGTTTTTTCTTTTCACCCGGTTTGAGAATGCCGAGGTCATTTTTGCGGGCAGCTACTGCAATCTTAGGACCAGGCGCTTCCTTGACTGTTCCGGTCATGAACACTTCTATCTGCGGCTGTCCGGGAATGTCTGTTTCAATGGTTGTGATTTTTTCAAACTGACCCGGAAGATTTTTCGTCGCAAAAGTTGTCTTCAGTTCCGTCTTTTCTCCGGGCTTCAATATGTGCTTGACCAGCACACTTTCCGTGCAGGCTCAGTTGGTCCGGACATTTTTAATGTGAACATCCTGACTGCCGACGTTCTCAACAATGGCAATCATTATCGCCGGCACGCCTTCCTCCAGCGTTCCGAAGTCCTGCCTGGTTGGCTCAATACGCAGGGCAGCAGCGGCAAATGCGGGACTTGTCAAAATAAGGATGGCCAGGGAAATCAGAATTCCGAAGGTCCGTCCTGATAATTTCGCTATCAGTTTCATGGTTTGCCTCCTTTTTGGTTCTCTCCGTGAACGAACCGTTTTTTATTTGCGTAGTCGAACTTCGGGTCCTGACCTTTGGTGTGGCATTCACGGCAAATCATCTCACCCGGACGTACTATGAGATTTTTCTTGTTCATAGGATTGGCGGCATGATTAGCCGCCGGACCATGACAGGCCTCGCATTGAACGCCGGCGAGCGCGGGGGTCAGTTCCTGATCAACATACCCTCCGTCCTTTTCAAAGCCTGTAACGTGGCACTTCACGCAGCCGGGGAGGTTGTCCTGAGATTTCTTTTTCAGGGTTTCCAGGGCCTTGGCATGGCGTGTCGTCTGCCAGCCTTTCGCCCGATCGCCATGACAACCGGCACAGGTCTTTACTCCTGCATAGCCCACTTCGTCAACAGATTGGGAATTACCGATCGACACTGTGCCGAACAAAGCAAAACCGACTGCAAAAATCAAAAGAAGAAAAATAACGCAGCTCCTCATATAGTGCCATCTACCTCAATTCCACCGGATAGCCGGCTTTTTTCCAGCCTCTTATGGCGGGGTCTCCCAATACTTTCACGTTGGAAAACCCGAGCCCAATGAGCTGATTGGCCAGATCTGAACTGTCCGCTTCTCCAGGACCACAATCACAATAAGTGATGATTAACTTATCCTTGGCTAATTTATCGACGTCGGCGTCAGTTAACTCCGCTTTCCAGGGGAGCGATAAGGCTCCTTTGATATGTCCCTTGTCATATATATCCTTTAACTGGACATCCAGTATGATGACCTCCGACTTGGTATCAATGAGGTTTTTCAACTCATCAATCGCTATCCGCGGTATTTCCGGGTGGCCGGCAAACGAAACAGAAACCATAAGCAGGCAGAGCAATCCCGCAACGATGGCAAGCACTTTTTTATATGTCTTCATCTTCATTACTTCCTCCGTAAATTATCAATATTGCTTAATTAATTAGAATGAAAATCATTACATTATAGAAGATTGAAGAAATCCTATAGCGGCATAGTACATACCTATCGATATGTATTGTCAAGCACAATCCGTTTTCTTGCATAAGGTCATCCTCTTTTACTTCCTCTCCGGACATATTCCATCTTATCCAGTTTTGAACGTTGCCCGGATTACTCATTAAGCACCAATGTCGGTTTAAGTGATGTTTTGCTTTTTTGCTCCCGTAGAATAATCTCCATCTTATTTTTTTGTAATCAGACAACTTCTTTTTCTTCTATCAGACCAACTTTTATTTTAACGTCAGTGATTGTCTGACCCGACCTCCGTAAACTATGTCCAGATTGGAAGTTAGGATTGGGGCCAATATCTTATATTAATCGAAGGTAATGAACCTTGAATCCATATGCATTTGCGGATCACTTATCCGAAATGCTCCGGGAGATTCTTCTTGTGCCTTCTTTTTTCTTTTGTTTTTGTTCGGGAACAATGAGCCGGATACAGGTTCCTTCTCCTGGCCTCGATTCCAGCTCAAAAATGCCTCCGATATGATTTAGCCGCTCCCGTATGCTGAGAAGACCGAAACCGGCGGTTTTCGTGGAATGGTGATCAATGCCGTTCATATCGAAACCGGTGCCGTTGTCTTTTACCGTAACGCTGATCCTCCCCGGCAGCTTTTGTAAAATGATATAGGCCTCCTTTGCTCTCGCGTGCTTGACCGCGTTCAGCAGCATCTCTCTTGTGGATCTAAAGAGCAATACCTGAAGATCTTTATCAATGTTCCGTATTTTAGGATCATTTTTTACTATGACCCTAAGTCCATGCTGGTCCTGAATATGCTCGCCCAACCATTCCATCGCTTCAGTAAGACCCAATTCATAGAGGACGGAAGGACTAAGGTCGGACATCAACGACCTGGTTTGCCCGATCGACTTATTGATCAGATCAATGACATTTTCCAGAGGCTTTGCATATTCGCTTCCCTGTGCCTGATCCAGGAGCACATCGAGCTTCAATTTGGTTATAGCCAGTGTTTGCGCTATATTATCATGAAGGTCAACAGCAATGCGCCGCCGTTCGCGTTCTTCCGTCATCACCAACTCCGATGTAATTGATCTGAGCATTTCGTTAGTCTTGAGAATCGCCTGCTCAGCTTCCAGCCGCTCTTTGATGTCGCGTGCTTCGGCAACTATGCCCTGAATTTCGCCAGCCTCATTTTTATACAATGATGCATTGTAAAGAACATTGGTTACCTTTCCGTTGGTATGACGGATCGCCAGAGGATAGTCGCGAATAAAACCCTTGGAAAATACTTCCAGGTATCCTTCATGAGCTTTGTCCGGTTCGGTAAAATAATCTGTAAAGCTGCTGCCGATCAACATAGTCGAACCGAGCCCTGTTACTGATTCAGTTGCCTGATTTACATCCATGATCTTGCCGTCGGCATTGATCGTCACCAGAGGATCGAGGCTTGCCTCGATCAGGCTTCGGGCGTAAAGCGAGGCATCACGTTTTTCTTTCTCCACTTTTTTGAGGCTGGTGATGTCCAGCAGAGCCAATACCTTTCTGGTCGTAGGCGGTATCCAGTCAATACTGGCCAGAACATGGTAGGTATCATTATTTCGATTGACGATCCGAAATTCACAATCATCGGCAGACTTTTTAAAGGATAGTCCGCATTTTCTTTCGAGAGATTCTGTCTTATTAAGATCATCAGGATGGACAAACTCAGTCCAGCTTTTTTTCCCCTCAATCTCAGAAATTGTGAATCCCGTCAGTTGCTCAAATTGCTTGTTGGCCAAGACAATTTTCTTGTTCTCATCAAATATGAGCATGGCCGTGCCAGTGTTTTCAAAAATGGACCGGTAACGGCTTTCCGATTCCTTCAGGGCCTCTTCGGCGCGTTTGCGTTCCGTCCGCTCTGCAACTTCCTGCAGGGCCCGGGTAACAGCGGGCGTCAAACGAGACAGCCTGTCTTTGAGAACATAATCGGTTGCTCCCTTTTTGAGAAGTTCAATTGCCAGCTCTTCACCTAATGCCCCGGATACAAAAATAAATGGAACATCAGGGTATTTCTCATTGGCAATTATCAATGCCGATAAACCATCGAAAGAGGGCAGGGAATAATCGGAAAGGATGATGTCCGGTGAAAATTCATCCAGGGCTCTAAGGAAAGAAGCTTTATCAGAAACGTAATTGGGTTCAAATACCATCCCCGATTCACTGAGCTCGAAAGCCATCAATTCGGCGTCCGAGCGAACATCATCCAGAATCAATATATGCAGTCCAGTTGTCATTACTCAATTCCTATCCCATTCTATTGTATTAGCAAAAATATTCCACGACCTCATTATTACAGTTGCTCCGGTCAATATGTTTTCTTCATAGATGATGCAATAATGAACATTTCGATTAATATTACATTTTTATTCATATTGTTTCAATTATTTAATAGCAATAGTAACTTAATGACCAGTCTATGTCAGTTCATAACTACCATGCCGGTATTCCCGCAAGGATGGCCGGTTTGAAAATCTGAAACTTTCGGATGAAGTCGGTTCTGCCGATCACGGCATTTCGGCCTCTTATATTAATTTCATCCAATCCCTGATTAGCAATTAAGATATTTCACCGGAGGAAAGAAGTTTTAATCCGATGGTTAATATACCGGAAAAATATCAGTATCCAACAACAAGTACTCGACTACCGGACACTGTTATCCGGCCTTATATGGATCCAGGTTCTAAAATTTATTGAGGGTATCTCATAAATATCATGAAGAAGAAAATTAGCCTTGGTGTCCTTTTTATTTTGGTTATTATAGCGATTTCCTTTCTTGCCGGTTTCTGGCTAAGCAACGTCAGGAATAATGTAGGCACAAACCGGTAGCGAAAGGTGCTCTATTATATTGATCCGATGAATCCGGCTTATAAGTCGGAAAAACCCGGGATTGCCCCCTGCGGTATGTCACTTGAGCCGGTTTATGCCGATGATAATAATTCCCCGGCCAATGGCATCAAATCCTCACCACCCCTGCCTGCGGGAACAATTGCCATATCGTCAGAAAAGCAGCAGCTTATCGGTGTCAAATTGATGACCGTCGAAAAGGCTCCCTGGAGCTACACTTTGCGAGTGCTGGGAAGAGTAACTCCCGATGAAACGCGCATCTATCGAATCAACGCTGCGACCAACGGCTGGATTATGGACGCCCTGCCGCTCACGACCGGCAGTATGGTCAAGAAAGATGATTTGCTGGCGACGTTTTCATTTTTTTCGGCAGAATTTCGCTCGACATTGCAGGCCTATCTTAATATTGTGAATGCCGGAAATACTAATCCTTCGACTCCCGAGCCGGCCGGCGGAAATAAAATTGGGAAAATGAAAGATGTAAGATCAAAAGAATATGAGAGCATAAGACTGACCGGCCGGAGTGATCTTTATTCTCAGGGTGATTATTACAAGCAAAATATTACCAACTACGGGATTACTGAGACACAGCTCAAAGAGATAGAAAGAAGCAGAAAGATCCCCGATGCCATCGATATCCGCTCTCCGGCTTCCGGCTTCCTTCTTTTCCGCAATGTTTCGCCCGGCTTGCGTTTTGATAGGGGAACGGAATTGTTTAGGGTAGTTGATCTGACTAAAGTCTGGATTCTGGCTGATGTGTTCGAAAATGAGATTTCCTTCTTCAAGCCGGGTATGAGCGTAAAGATGGAACTCCCCTATCAGAAAAAAATATTTTATGCTCGATTGAGTAATGTATTACCTCAATTCGACCAGGCTTCGCGCACTATCAAGTTGCGGCTGGAAGCTGATAATCCCCGCTATGTTCTGCGCCCGGATATGTTCGTAAACGTAGAACTCCCGCTTGCCGGCCCTTCTGCCATCATAGTGCCCGCCGATGCGATCGTCGATTCGGGACTGAAAAAAACAGTGTTTGTCGATCGGGGGAACGGGTATTTCGAGCCAAGACAGGTGGAGACAGGACGCTTGCTGGGAGAGCGGGTGGAGGTCACCCGGGGGCTCATGCCCGGTGAAAAAATCGTTGTTGCGGGAAATTTTCTGATCGATTCCGAGTCCCGGATGCAGCAGGCTGCGGCGGGAATCACCGGAAAGTCCGGCCGCGATTCTGTTTGCGGCATGAATATCGATGAAGGCAGTGCCAAAGCGGCGGGCTATGTAAAAGAATATCAAGGCCGGGAATATTTCTTTTGTTCACCGCAATGCCGCGATGAATTTATAAAAGCGCCGCAACGATACTTATCATCAACCGCGGGGCAGGTGATCGTACCTTCTTTGCGACCTAAAGTAAATGCCGCGATTGATCATTCCGCACATAGCGCAGGGACGATGACCGAACCACACGGTGGGAAAGCGCAACCCCATAATCATAAGGACATGAAGACTAAAATGCCCGGGGCAATGGAACAGGCAACTGAGCATTCGTCCGGGGCAAATGGCATATCTGCCGCGCAAAAAAAAGAGGGCAACAGCATGCCCGGGATGCCCGCCCCGGTTTTCGACAATTCGCCCCGTATGGCGCCCATAATGCCTGGTGCAAGTAATGATAAGCTAAATACCGGCGCCCCGGGTTTTGCACCTAATATGCCGCAATCGCCGCAAGATAAGCGATCCGATGCTTTCAATCCCGGGATGAAGAAAGAACCGGGACAGGAAGGTTTCACCGTAATGCCGGGCTTGGCCCCTGTTTTGCTCCCTCCGGAGCAACCTTCTTCAAGAGCGGGCCGCACGACCAGCCGGCCACCCAGAAAGGGTGCAGCACCGTCAGATTATGATGCAACTATGCCCGGTGAAAAGGCGAATTCTCCCCTTTCTGTGCCAAATAATATCCCAATGATACCCCCATCACCCCAGCCAGGACAATAGATAAGAACAACAGACTAATGCCACGTTGCATTCAAAAGATAACGCGACGGCAATGATACTCCAATTCCGAAAGCGAAGCGTGCGGAATTGGTAAGTTGAACTATCCTGCGTCAGCTGTGGCAAGGCGGAGGCTCCCCTGCATTTGAGACTGTATCGCAAATAGCAAAATGAATATAGTGTCATGCCGATGAATACCCTGAAGAGCACGCGAATCGGCATCCAGACGTCGTCCCGACGAAAGAGACTTTGTCGTAATAGCAAAAAGGCTGCACAGAGCGTCATGCCGATGAAAATCGGCATCCAGAACTTACTGATAATACTGGATTCCGGGTCGCGCTTCGCTTGCCCGGAATGACTAAAAAGGGATTACGACACAGTCTCATTCGCCGGGCAGGCATCCGTATGGATAACATGATCAAGGCGCTATCTGCACAACCCTCGACCTCATTTCGTTTTTTCTATGGAATAATTCTTCCCGTTTATTTTATCGATCATTAAATGATCCGCTCCTATCGTTAGGTGGCCTTTAATGGTGACTGTCTTGCCGCTTTTCTTCAACTTTTCCAGCACCTTTTCGTTTTTATTGACGATGAATAGTTCTGAGCGAGGCTTCTCGCCCACAACGTAGTATCCTCCCAGACTCTCCATATAACCTATCTTTCCTTTTATTGTGACCTGGGGAATGTCTTTGGCTGCGGCAGGCTCCTTGGCCAAGCATATGCCTGCTGCAAAGAAAAGAAGGGAGAAAGCAAGTGCCGTGATCAATAATATCTTTTTTTTCATTATTTTTTATCTCCTGCGATTTAAAATATGGATTTTATAAAAAACAGGTCCCGCATTTGCGGTGCGGAGCCTGTTGGAAGGGTTGATCTTTCCGGGTGGTCTATGTAACGACCAGCGGCCTCATCATATCATGCTCTTCGTGCTCCAGGATGTGGCAGTGCCAGACATACTCATTGCCGCCAGTCCGCGGACTCACCGGTGTAGCCAGTGTTGTGTTGTCTGACTTCAATATCTGCGGCAAGGTGAAAGTCATGATGACCCGGGTTACCGTACCGGGATGCATCTTCACAGTTTCTTTCCAGCCGCGTTCTGTAGCGTCAGGCGGTGTGGATGCTCCGGAAGGTGAGAAAGCACCTCCGGTGTAAGCTGCCGCATTGAAGGGGTAGCGCTCCAGGATCTGGACGTTCACAAGATGGAAGTGGATGGGATGAGTGTCGGCGGTAAGATTACCGATCTCCCAGATTTCCGTCGAACCAGCAAGAACATTCTCTGTGGGTGGATTGGACAAAGGCTGGGCCAATTTGCCTCCCACAAGCTGATCCGTCCCCAGCATCTGGGTTAAACGGCCGTAGGCATCAAATACCTCGTTCAAGGTCAGCCGCCGAACATAGACATTCGGTATCGAAGTGGGGAATCCTGCGGTGTCGTAGATCGGGCATGTCAGGGGATCGGTCCCCGTAGTTACACTAGCATTCCACGGGTCAATTGTCTCTGCGGTCACTGTGGCATTCAAGTTCGCATTCTGAACAAGAGAGAGGTTAGCTTCCGTCACCGCTGCACCAACCTGAAACTTCATGATCTGGCGCGTATCCGGACCATATCCAGGTGCTGGTCCCACAGGATTAGTGGGATTTCCGAAGTAGTAGTCATTTCGCGGATCGCCACCCGGGAAAGGCGCCGGCGAGTCACTGTACAGAATTATTTCCTGACCGGCAAAACCGCTGAAGTCGACGATGACATCCCAGCGTTCCGCATTACCGGTCAGAAGGCTGTAATCGACTACGTTTCCCGTGTTTGCGTCGAAGGTAATTGCTTTCTTCCCCGGCACGATGACCGGATTTTGCAGGAACCCGCCTTCGGTCCCGAGAACCAGCCAATTGGGACCGGCGGGGTTCTGGGCGACACCGTTCACAATCAAGATTCCGTCCGGATAGCTCGGGTCCGCTACGAGGAGTTGGAGATTCAGGAACCGGGCATTGCAGGCATTCAGAATACGGAAACGGTAACGTCTTGCCTCGACTGCCACCGTGGGATAAACCGTGCCGTTGGCCAGCATGGTGTCGCCGAACATTTCGGCGATGATTGAAGGATTAGGCAGATTTCTGCCGGCGCCGAGAAGCCGCCAGCGGTTCTTCTCATAGACATGGGGGTACCAGAGGCTTCCCGGCGTACTTGGGAAACCTTTCTGAACCCAGGTCGGGTCTACTGCGTTGATATTGGCGCCGACAAATACCTTGTCCTGAATGACAATCGGGATTTCGCGCCCTCCAAGTTCGATGTAGTCAGGCAATCCGAAGTTCCTCATGTTCCCTTCGAAGGTATCCCGGATTACATAGGCTGTGGCTATACCCGCATAGGCATTAGTGCGGGTAATTCCGTAGGCGTGGTCATGATACCAGAGCAGCCGGGCGCTCTGATTGTTGCCATAATAGTATTCGCCGGAATTTGATCCTACCGCTGTTGGATTAAGGGTAGAGTTGTTGAGGAAGCTCAGTCCGTGGGTGCCATTCGGAGCCCACCAGTCGAATGGTCCTCCGTCACTGATCCAGGGGACAAGGCCTCCATGCAGATGCACCGTTGTACGGTTCTGGGCCTGGTTGGCGCCCGGGATCGTTGCATCCACTGGAATGATCGCCTTTGCCGGAAGTTTGTTCTTGAAAGTAAGCTGGAGCGGAACACCTCTGTTGACAACAATGATACCGCCGAGATGCTTTTGTGCGCCGGGAAATGCGGGGAGAGCCGGATGATATCCCCAAAGTTTTGTCGGGCCGAGGGCCGGGTGGAGCGTGTCTGTAAATTGTTGAACATTGATCGTGGCATGCGCCACTCCCGTCTGCGGTGCGGCAAAACTATCTAAACCTAAACCCAATGAGGGCGCTATGACGGGTATTTGGCCGGGGCCGACACCGCGCAGTAGTTGGCCAGGACCAAATTTCAGCAGGCCCGGGCTTTGGTAAAAAGCATAGGCACTGCCTACTCCAAATTTGAAGGGAAGCATCATTCCGACACCGGTTATGGCTGCTCCCTTCAAAAGCTGTCTTCTTGTAATATTCATATTCATAGTTTATCTCCTGTTAATTTCTACGTAATGTCAAAATTTCTTTAATATTTTCATTGAAACATCTATATTATTAAGCTGTTATCAGAAGAAAGTTTCCCTCCCCCATGTGAGAGTTATCCATAGCCATGCCTGCGGCCCATCTAGAGCCAGGCAGGTAC
>JANYAY010000168.1 GCA_025361065.1 Deltaproteobacteria bacterium | reverse complement strand
GCCGGGCATTGTGAAAACAACTGTTTTTATCATTGTTTCGCCTGCTATCGGTATGGCCTTGGGTTTTGGTTTTATGATTCTTTCCTTAAACTTAAACCGCTCTTCCAATATGGCTCGTTCGGATAAACTGTACCGTAAATTACAACTTGTTTCCGCAGCAGTCTATTCGTTGGGACACGGTATGAATGATGCTCAAAAAACCATGGGAATAATTGCGATGGCTCTTTTCAGCAAGGGGCTTCTAGGAGACACTTTTCATATTCCCATCTGGGTTGTTATTGCTTGCTATACGGTGATTTCTCTGGGAACTATGTTCGGCGGCTGGCGCATTGTGAAAACAATGGGCTCAAAGATTGTTAAATTACAGCCTATTGGCGGATTCAGTGCTGAAACGGCAGCAGCTTGTTCCATAATCGGCGCATCCATTGCCGGAATACCTGTCAGCACGACTCACACAATAACCGGTGCCATTGTTGGTGTCGGCGCGACCCATCGCCTTAATGCCGTCCGCTGGGGTGTTGCCGGAAATATTATCTGGGCCTGGATTTTGACCATTCCTGTTGCTGCTATTATCTCCGCAATCACTTATCTTTCTCTAAAATATTTTTTACTATAGCATTATCTTTACCTGCCAGTCCTCCCGTCAGAAAATAATATTGATAAATTTTATTTTTTACCGTAAGTCTTTGCCATATCCGCACGATTATATTTTGTGTGTGATCAAAATACTCAATTGCAGGAGAGTCTCATGCCGGAAAAGTTGCTGCCGTTTACAAAAAATCAACTTGTAGAAATAATTGAAAAATATCCCACACCTTTCCACATTTATGATGAAAAAGCCATCCGCGAGAACGCGCGCGAATTTAAAAATGCCTTTTCCTGGAATGAAGGATTTAAAGAATTTTTTGCCGTTAAAGCCGCCCCCAATCCTTATCTTATGAAAATTCTCCACAACGAAGGTTTTGGCGCAGATTGCAGTTCCATGGCAGAATTAATTCTGGCTGAAAAGACCGGTATTACCGGCAATGAAATAATGTTTACCTCTAACGATACTCCTGCCGATGAATTTCTTAAAGCCAAAGAATTACAGGCCATCATTAACCTTGATGATATCAGTCACATTGCCTATCTGGAGAAATATGCCGGATTGCCGGCGTTAATTTGTTTTCGTTATAATCCCGGCCGTCTGAAAAAGGGCAATGTAATTATCGGTCATCCGGAGGAAGCCAAATACGGGTTTACCCACAAACAGCTCATTGAAGGTTATAAAATCTGCCGGGACAAAGGTATAAAACGGTTCGGCATTCATACCATGGTGGCTTCCAATGAGCTTGATGCCGGTTATTTTGTGGAGACGGCGGAAATTCTATTTAATCTTATTGTTGAATTGTCTCATAAACTGGATATTCGTTTTGAATTTGTAAACTTAGGCGGCGGTGTGGGAATTCCTTATCGTCCCGAACAGGAGCGCATTGATCTTCCGGCTATGAGTCGCGGCATCAAAGAAAAATATGAAAAAATAATCGTTGCCAACGGCCTTGGCCCCATCAAGCTTTATACGGAGTGTGGTCGCTATATAACCGGTCCTTACGGGTATCTTGTCGCCCGGGTTTTGCACATTAAAAATACTTATAAAAGATTTGCCGGTCTGGACGCCTGTATGGCCAATCTCATGCGCCCCGCACTCTACGGCGCCTACCATCACATTACTGTTATGGGTAAAGAGAAAAAGCAGCATGATATTATTTATGATGTGACCGGCTCGTTGTGTGAAAACAACGACAAGTTTGCCATTGACCGGGTTTTGCCCGAACTGCAAAGAGGCGACATTGTAGTTATTCATGATGCTGGAGCGCATGGGTATGCCATGGGCTTTAATTATAATGGCAAGCTTCGTTCGGCGGAACTTCTGCTGAGAGAAAATGGCGAAGTGATTCCGATCCGCCGCCCTGAGACTGTTGATGATTATTTGGCAACTTTGGATTTAGCGGGCTTGCCGTCTTTTCAGGTGTAGTCTTACCCCTCGTTTTTTAAAAAAGTTGCTTACAGGCCATTTTAGAAAGCCATTTTTTTGGCGCAAAAATCTTCTTTTATTCCTGATTTTTATATACGTCACTGTCCCAGGCGTGGTCATGGAGATTTGGTACGACCTCGCGGTCATTAGTCAACAATTCTTCCTGAATAGATATTTGTTCGCGTGTTTTGAAAATATAAGCTGACTGATCATGGCGGTGCGCTGCCAGGAGACGGAGCGCCCCTTCGTCATATTTGATGAAGTTCTGACCGGCGCGTGTGGCGGTGTATTTGCGGAAACCAAGCCTGATCAGTGCATCGACACCCAGACGTACGGATGTATCCAGGGACTCACGGTAGATATTTTCCACGCCGGCATCAATCAGGTCATAGGCGTCCAGGCGACTTTTGGCGCGTACCATGACGGTAAGATTGGGAAATTCTTTCTTTGTCTTTTCGATCAGATCCAAATTAATTTCGGGAGAATCAATGGCGGCGATCAAAATTTTGGCATTATCCGCACCCGCTGATTTTAAAATATCCAGACGAGTGGCGTCGCCGTAAAAAACCGTGAAGCCCATCTTTCTTAAAAGTTCGACCCGGTCCGAATCATTATCCAGTATCGTCGCCTTAACCCCGCTGGCTCTCAAAAACCGTCCAATCGTGCTGCCAAAGTGTCCGAAACCAGTGATAATCACACGATGCTCTCCGGAAATAGAATCGGCCTGCCTTTCTTCCACAGCCTCCCTGGTTCCGAAGCGCGGCAGGATCAGGCGCTCATTGAGCAGCATCAACAAAGGCGTGACCGTCATGCTAATGGCCGTCACACCCATCATCGTATCACTCCATCGGGCGGACATAATATTGAGTTGGGCGATGAACGCGAGCAGGACAAAAGCGAACTCGCCTATCTGTCCCAGTCCCAGAGAAAAAATCATATTCTGATCAAAGCTTAAGCCGGATATTTTTCCCGTCACAAACAACACAAGAGATTTTACGGCAAGAACGCCGCAGACCAGGGCCATAATTTCCCATGGATTATCGATAATCAGTTTAAAGTTGATGGATGCGCCGACCGCGATAAAAAATAATCCCAGCAGGATACCTTTAAAAGGATCGATATCGCTTTCCAGTTCATGCCGGAACTCGCTTGTGGCTAAAACCAGCCCGGCCAGGAAAGTACCCAAAGCCGGGCTTAAGCCCACCAGCATCATTAAATACGCCGTGCCGATCACAATGAGCAGAGCCGCCGCCGTGAAGAGTTCGCGAAGGCGAATCCGCGCGATCACACGCAGGAAAGGCACAAAAACAAAACGGCCGATCAGAACAACGGCATTGGCGGCGATCAATAATGTTAATGTTTGTGCCCATCCGGGCAATCCCGCAAGAAATGTGGCCTGTTTACCGGATGATGCCTGTATGGTGGATACAGCCAGAAGCGGTAAAAGCGCCAGAATCGGGATTACGGAAATATCCTGAAAAAGCAGTACGGCAAAAGAACTTTTCCCGGCTTGGGTTTTGGTGAGACCTTTTTCCCGCAATGTCTGCATTGCAATAGCTGTAGAAGACATGGAAAGAGCCAAACCGCAGGCGAGTGCGGCCTTCCAGGTAAAACCGATAATTGACAGAACAGCAAAGCACAAAAGCGTGGTAGCGCCCATCTGCATAATGCCTGTGCCCAGAATCAGCTTGCGCATCCGCCAGAAATTTTTCGGCTCTAATTCCAGGCCGATCAGGAAAAGCATCATTACCACGCCGAATTCGGCAAAATGCATGATGTCTTTTCCTTCCTCGCCGATGAAGCCGAGAAAAAACGGGCCGATGATGATGCCACCGATGAGGTAGCCTAAAACAGAGCCCATCCCCAATTTTTTAGCAATCGGAACAAACACGACTGCCGTAGCGAGATAAATCAATGCATCATGTAAAAAGACGCTGCTCATCGTTTTATTGCCTTTTATCCATCAAAAGCCAGTCGTTAAGATACTCATACTGTCTGACGGTTTCTACGTGCAGTTCATTATTGGACAAGCGCGTCAGAAGCAGTCGATACAAGCGTACATGTTCGGCCAACTCCTCATCCGTCAGCAGGTGTGTCCCGTGCACGACAAAAGGCGGCAGATAAATCATCTTGCACAGTGTGGCGGTTTGTTCAAAAGGTGCTAGAAACTGGCGAATGGTAAAACGATTGCGAGCATCCGGTAAATAAACCTGCCTGGTGCCGCCCGCCGTCAAAGCATTAAAAACTAATTTATCTTTCAGAGCGTTTCCCTGGGAACCATGCGCCCAGCCGTATTCCAGCACCAGATCCATCCATTGCTTGAGCATTGCCGGTGCGCTGTACATATAAAAAGGATGATGCCAGATGACGACTTCATGCTCTGACAACAGGGCTGTTTCGCGTTCGACATCAATATTGAAATCAGGATACTGCTCATACAGATCATTTAATACAACACCCGGCTCACCTTCAATGTTATCCAACAGAAGGCGATTTGTCCTTGATTTTTCAAAACGCGGATGAGCAAAAACTATAAGGATTTTTTTCATGGAATACTCTTAAGTTATGCTGCAATAACAACAATGCCGGAGAATGATTGATAGAAACTTGTTTTTACGCTAAATGAGTATAAGAAAAACACCATTTTCTGTCAATGAAAATAGGTTGCCAGTTATCGGGGGTATCATTAATGGTAAAGAGCAAAATCGTCTGGCTGCTGACATTTATGTCCTTTGCCTGGTTTCTGAGAAGCGTTGACAGCGTTAGCGGGATTTCGAGTCGCGTTGCACTTGCCGGCAATGACAAATGGTGAAATACCTGGTATGGTTGAAGTTAATCCCGCTCACGCGGGACGATCGTTAATTCTCCGCAGCTTGCTGTGAGGTGGATTTGCAACACAAGAATAGAGATATCCCTATCAATGCCTAATATGGAGGACGAATAATGAATCTTGTCACATTGGCCGATGAAACACTGCAAACTTTCGGTGAATATCCCTTCCTGATATTTGATGATCGAACCTACACCAATAAACAAATTATCCGGGAAGCAACACGTTTGGCCGGTTCTCTCCGGAAGCTCGGGTTAAAAAAAGGTGATAAGGCAGTCGTGATGCTCCCTAACTGTCCGGAGGTAATTATCAGCTATCAGGGCATTCTTCGGAGCGGTGGCATTATCGTTCCGCTGATTCCTTTGATGAACGAAAAGGAATTAACGCATATTCTTGCCAACTGTGAAGCTGTGGCTATGATTACCAGCCGCGACATCTTTTTAAAAAACGAAAATATGCTGCTGAGCAACAAAATATTGCGCAACATAATCCTCTTAGACGATAATGCTCCTCCCGGCACGTTCTCTTTCTCTCAACTACTCCATGAACCGCCGCCGGCAATTGCTCTGCCCGTTATCAGCGAGGAAGATTTGGCCGTGATCCTGTATACGGCGGGCACAACATCAACGCCCAAGGGCGTTATGCTGACGCATAAAAATCTATATTCCAATGCCGTCAACGCCGCCCGTTCCCACAATACCCAATCTTCGGATATTACACTGGTGGCCCTGCCTTTATCCCACTCTTTCGGACTTACCTCGATGAATAAAGCTTATAAGTATGGCAATCTGCATGTGCTGATGCGCAAGTTTCAGCCGGAAGAAGCCTTTAAGCTGATCGAAAAACACAAAGTGACCGATTTCCCCGGCGCACCGGCTATGTTCATCGCCATGCTCAACTGCGAAGATGCGCCAAAGTATGATCTTTCCTCATTGCTCAGCTGCCTTTCCGGCGCGGCGCCATTTCCTGTGGCCAAGTTACTGGCGTTTCAAAAGAAATTCAACTGCACTGTTTATGAGGCTTACGGACTTTCCGAGGCATCACCTGCGGTCAGCACCAATTACCATGGTCGCCCGACCAAACCCGGCTCTATCGGTCAGCCCATTCCCGAAGTTGAGGTGCGGATAGTAGATGAGCACGATCAGAATGTTCCTACCGGGGAAGTAGGCGAATTGCTGGTCAAAGGTCCCAATGTTTCAGCAGGCTATTACAAGCTGCCCGAGGAGACGGCCAAAACATTCCGCCTGGGCTGGCTCTATACGGGAGACATGGCCAGAATGGATCAGGACGGTTACCTGTATATTGTGGAGAGGAAAAAAGATCTGATCATCCGCGGCGGTTTTAACATTTATCCGCGTGATCTTGAAGAAATCCTTCATCAGCATCCATCTGTTCAAGACGCCGTTGCTGTCGGGATACCCGATCCGGTCATGGGGGAGGAAATCAAATTGTATGTTGTTCTGAAAGAAGGCGCCATCACGACACCGGAAGAAATCCGTATGTACTGTCAGGGGCAATTGGCGAAAAACAAGTGGCCCAAATATATTGAATTTACCGATACCCTGCCCAGAAATCCAATGGGCAAGATCCTGCGTAAAGAGCTGAGAAAAATTAACGGTTAGCGCCGGTATTTTTTATAGCCGGACCACACCCAGAAGGCACCCCATAAGGCGACCACGGGGCCCAGGGCGATATAGAGAAACGCAATTGTGTTGCTCTCCCAGGGTTGCAGCAAGGCTGCTGAACCGGCGATCCAGAAGATAGTGACCAGGATGGCGAGACGCGTCCATCCCGTCAGGATTGTCATAAGACTCGGGCTATTGCGTTGCGGTTCAGATACGGGCTTTCGGCCCATCAGCCGGGGGAGGAAAAAGATCGCCAGAGCGATCGCCGCTACAACCAGAAATTCTTGCATACAGATACCTTATCTCGTCATTCCACAGGGACTCAGCGGATCATCTGTGGAGTCGCAGACAATCCAGCGCACTGGCTTTTCTTTTATTTATACCCGGATTTCTTGCCGGTAATCTTTTCAATGCTGACACTAAAAACTGCTACTTTTTCCAATGCTTCAATTTTATAGGAAAAATCTTTAAGGCCTGCATATTTTTCCATGAGGTAATTTAAGGCCTGCTGCTTTTCTGTTGTCTCTTTCAGGAAAAAAGCCCGGCCAAATCCGATCACACTCCGATATCTGGTGCCCCAGGCGCACGATACCTCTCCCGAAACGATTTCTATATCAATATCAATTTCAAAACACACCCGGTTATTCTTCCGGAGAATATCAATTTTTCCACCTTCTGAGCTGGAGTGAAAATAGAGACAGTTATTTCGTACAACAAAATTAACCGGAACAATATACGGACAATCGTCATCAGAGAGAGCAATCCGGCAGACGGCGGCCTTTTCCAGAATTGCCGCAATTTCCTGATAATCTGTAATTTCTTTATCGGACCGGCGCATTTGCTTCCTCAGAATAAAAATATTAACAAGAAAACTTGCTAAATTCCCATTACTTATGATAAAAATCTTTACAAATATTTAGCTTCTAAGTGTTCCTTGGCCAAAGGAGTCTACATGAAGAAAATTAAAAAGTCGACTATTTCTGATTTCATTCTGGGTATAATTTTGATGTTCCTTGCGCTCTTCGCCTTTTTCCTTTCCTGGGGACCACTGGAAACTCTGGAATACGGCATTTATGATTTAAGCGCCAATCTCCGGGTAAAACCATCTGCCGCCCCCGTAGCCGTGATCGCCATTGATGAACAAAGCATTGCCAACCTTGGCCGGTGGCCCTGGCCGCGCGCCCATATTGCCTCCATGTTGGATCTGCTGCAGTCGTATAATGTGAAAGTAATCGGTCTGGACATAATTTATTCGGAAAAAGATTTCAATCAGGGACTCCTCGAAGTACGCAACCTGATCAAAAACATTGAAAGCAATCCGGATTACGCCAGGAAAAGTTTTGATATCATTTTGGCATCATTAAAAGAATCCGAAAAAAGGCTCGATAATGACACAATTCTTGCTAATTCGATTGTTGCCAGTAAAAACGTCGTACTGCCGTTATTCTTTGTTCCCGGTAACCCCACCGGAAGAACTGCTTCCAACATGCCGGATTATCTGCAAAACAACTCTGTTTCGCAAGCAAGCATAGATAACAGTATGACCGCACGGGCAATAGTTCCTCCCATAGCCGAGTTTGCCTCAGGCGCCCAGGGATTAGGCCACATCAACATCGTTGCCGACCGCGACGGCACGGTGCGCAGTGAGCCTCTGTTTATTAATTTTGAAGAAAAACTCTTTCCTTCGTTCGCTCTGCAACTAACCTTAAAATACCTCAATTTCGATTTGAAAAAAATGCAATTGGGCAGGGAAATAAAATTGGGCCGTAAAACAATACCTGTTGATGAAAACAACAGGATGTTAATCAGTTTTGCCACGGGAATTCCGTATTATTCGTTTTTTGATGTGGTTAATAAGAAAGTTGCCCCCGATGTTTTTAAAGATAAGATTGTCATTATTGCCCAGAGCGCGGCCGGACTAGGAACGATGCAGGTCACCCCGTCGGCAGTAAATGTTCCGCCGGGAACAATCATTGCCAATGTTATTGAAAACATCATCAACGATGATCACATTGTGCGTCCGGATTGGGCAACTACCCTGGAATTAATAATGATTATTTTTTTCGGCCTGTACATTGCGCTGGTTATTCCGCAAATCAAAGCCGGTATCAGCGCCATTGTTTCCCTGGTGCTTCTGCTTAGCTGGATGAGTGCAACCGTTTATCTTTTTGCTGCTTATGGTTATTGGGTCAAGTCGCTTTATCCGGCGCTCATATTAATTATCGGCTACATTTTTATTGTTTCCAAACGTTATCTGCTGACGGAAAAAACCAAAGACCGCATGGAGGCCGACGGCGTTGAAACCAACAAAATGCTCGGTTTGTCGTTCCAGGGGCAGGGTCTGCTGGACATGGCTTTTGACAAATTCCGTAAATGTCCCGCAGAGGATGAATCTGTTAAAGAGCTGCTTTATAATCTGGGATTGGACTTTGAGAGAAAACGCATGTTCAACAAAGCAGTAGCGGTTTATGAGCATATTGCCCAGGCGGGAAATTTCAAAGATATCAATGAGCGCATCAAGAAACTCAATACTGCCGGAGAAACAATGATTTTCGGCCTATCCGGAGCTAAAAAAGAAGCTACAGTAATTATGAATAATACCGAAATCAAGCCGACCCTGGGGCGTTATGAAATTATGAAGGAATTGGGACGCGGTGCCATGGGCACGGTGTTCCTGGGTAAAGACCCGCGGATAAACCGCGAAGTGGCAATCAAAAC
>JANYAY010000090.1 GCA_025361065.1 Deltaproteobacteria bacterium | reverse complement strand
AATGAGCCTGCCTCTCAGCTAACGATGTTCTTCACAACTTCAATCACCGGATTGGTGAACAGTGCCATCAAGATTGTATACAGGGCAAAGGCACCAACTACTTCCGCCGTATAGAGCTTTTCAAATCTTTTCTTTAAAGAGACAAGAATCAACCCGCCGACGATTAAGCAGCCCAGCTGAAAATAGGGAAAGTTAGTTGCGCCCGTTGCTGTGTATTCGGCAAAGCCGAAAGTTGCCGTTAAAAGGACTACTGCTGCCGTTACCACCATTGTTCCAAAAGTCTTTTTCATGATCTGTTACCTCCTGTTGGTCTGTCTGATTTGCCTTATTCTACTGGAAGTATCGTGCCAAAAAGCAGAAGATTAAAATATATATTTATAAAGCCATGATAATACAGATAAATAATCGTTGAGGGGCAGTCCGGATAAACATAATTCGGCCCTTTCTTCTGTGTTTCTTTCAATAAAATGTTAAAAGACATTGAACGAAATGTGAAAAAAAATTAAAACCGGCCTAAATAAGTATAATAGATAAAATGTGTTCCAGTTCTATATTAAAATACCATCATCACAAAAAGGGCGAAATTTGCGGCATTCTATATTTTGCAGTCAACGTTTTATTGACAACCAGCGAATGTTTCCCTATACTTCCGCATCCCGAAAAAGAGAATTTTTGCCGATAGCAGAGGATTATTGTAAAAAATATGACAAAGCATAATCCGTTTTGGAAAGCCCTTATCCATTTTCCCATTTTTCCTGTGGACAATGCGAAGCAGGTTCTACGTATCCGCCGTCTATTTATGGCATCGACAGCCTATCTCCTCTGCATTATTGTGGCGTATTGCTCATACCTCGCGGGCATGATGGAATGGCAGGCAATTGCCGGGTTCCTGATAATTATCCCTGTCATCAATATTGTCTTATACATAGTCTTTCGTACCGGCTTTAATTTGCGAATGGCTGATCCCAGTCTGACGGCGATACAAATGTGCGCCGGTATACTCGTAGCCATGTATGGATTGTATTTTGCCAACGAGTCCCGCGGCGTCCTGCTGCTGGTCTATGTAATCATTCTTCTGTTCGGGATCTTCCGCCTTAATTACCGCAGTTTTTTATTAATCAGTCTTTTCGCTTTGCTCACCTACGGCGTTGATATCGTTCTGCTCCATTACTTCCGTGCTCAAAAAGTAAATTTGCACATCGAATATCTTCAATTGGTTGTGTTGGCCTTTGTCCTGGTCGCCTTTTCCGTTCTGGGAGGGTATATCAGCGCTCTGCGTCAGAACTTGAGCATCAGCCGTTCGGGACTGGAAAAATCCATTGCGACCATCCGGGAATTGTCCATCCGTGACGAACTTACCTATGTCTATAACCGTCGCCATTTAATGGATCTTCTGGAATATGAGAAAAACAGGGCATTACGTGGCGGAGAACTGTTTTCAATTGTTATGCTGGACATTGACAACTTCAAGGAAGTCAACGATCAACATGGCCATCTCGTAGGAGATAAAGTATTGCGGACAGTTACCAATGCTATTTGTCATGCCCTGCGCAGTACAGACTTTTGCGGTCGTTACGGGGGGGATGAGTTTCTCCTTGTTTTGACTCAAACGGATATTAAAGAGGCCATGATCTGTGCGGAACGTGTGCGCTCCGATATTGAACAGAGTCTTTTTCCTGATTTGGGAGAGGACTTTAAAATTACTGTTTCTCTGGGACTGACGGAATATCATGTGCAAGAAGACATCGGTAAATCGATTGCCCGAGCCGACGATGCCGTGTATCGCGCAAAAAAAGCCGGTCGCAATCGCCTGGAACTTGTCGCTTAACTATCTGTCTCCTTCCTGTTCGACGACATATTTACATTGACAGGGACATAGCCTTCCCTTATAAACTGTGGGCAAAATATTGAATACCAAGTCGCATTCAAACGCTATCTTTGTTGGCACAGCCTGCCCCGGCGCAGGCCGGGGTCGTCGGCTTCCTCGACGTATGTACACAATACGCCTCGTCGCCTCCTCCTTGCCACAGCTGGCGCAGGATAGTTCAACTTACCAATTCCGTCGCGCTTCGCTTTCGGAATTGGAGTTTCACTGCCGCCGCGTTATCATTTTGAATGCAACATGGTATAATCAAAACAGGAGACATTATATGAAAAAATCAGCAATATTTATTGTTCTTTTGGTGATTCTCTCTCTGGGTATTTGCGGTTGCGGCAAAGATGATTCATCGCAGATCAAAATAGGCGTCATTGCTGAACTGACCGGCGATATTCCTGCCGTGGGCGCATCCTGTAAAAATGCAGCGGAAATGGCCGCAGCCGAAATCAACGATGCAGGCGGCATTCAATTGGCCGAAAAGAAATATAAAATCAAATTAATTATCGAGGACAACGCCGGAAAGGCTGACCAATCGGCATCCTCCGCGCAAAAGCTGATTACACAGCAAAAGGTTACAGCTATTGTCGGTCCCAACGCCAGCCGTTACGCGCTACCGGCTGCGGAAATTGCCGAATCGGGCAAAGTCGTCTTAATTACCCCCTGGTCCACCGCGCCGAAAGCGACGCTTGATTCCAAAACAGGTGCTTCCAAAAAATATGTTTTCCGTGCCTGCTTTATCGATCCGTTCCAGGGGGGCGTGCTGGCGAAATTCGCGCTGGATAATCTCCATCTGAAGAAAGCGGCGGTTCTTTATGATGTCGCTTCCGAATACAACAAAGGCATCGCTGAAATTTTCAGGGAAGTCTATGAGAAAAACGGTGGCAAGGTAGTTGCGTTTGAAACTTACACCACCAACGATAAGGATTTTTCTTCCCAATTGACCAAAATCAAAAAGGCAGCGCCGGATGTTATTTTCCTGCCCAACTATTACAGCGAAGTGCCCCTGCAAATTCAGCAGGCCAAGCGTCTGGGCATAACCGTCCCGTTTATCGGTTCCGATTCCTGGGGTTCGGAAGAACTGATTAAACTCTGCGGTAAAGACTGCAATGATTACTATTTCAGTACACATTACGCCGCCGACGCAGCAACTGACGCAACGAAGAAATTCATTGCGAATTATAAATCCAAATATGGAACAACACCGGATGACGTGGCCGCCTTGACCTACGATTCGTTCGGCCTGCTGTGGCAGGCTCTTAAAACTGCCGGGAAAAACGACCGTCAGGCTGTGCGCGATGCGCTGGCCAAAATTCCGCTCTACGGTGGAGTGACCGGGAACATGCAATTTCGGGAAGGCTCCGGTGACCCGGTTAAAAGCGCCGTAATTTTAAAAATAAAAGATGGGAAGTTTACGTGGTTTGCCAACGCCAAACCATAGCGACTTGTTAAAACGTCCATATGCTGCGTTGCACTTCGTTACTCGTCACTGCGGCGTACATAAAGTACGCCTCATTCCTCGTAACTCGTGCGCCTTGCCTCTGGATCGTTTGAACAAGCCGCCTCGAAGTTTTATTTCGGTGCAAAGACAGCGTTCTAATAACCGAAGTTATCACAATAGTCGTCATACCGGCGAAGGCCGGTATCCAGAGATCAATAGTTATGCTTTTGACTTGATAGTAAAAGGGTAAAATGTCCAATAGGCCAATTCAACATCAACTTGAAACTAAATCACGGATAGCTTTTGAATCGACACTTCCGGCAGAGTGGGTTTATCGCACCGTAAATCCCGACTATGGAATAGATGGACTTGTAGAGGTTTTTAGCGAGAAAGGCATCGCCACAGGCGATTTTTTCTTTGTTCAGCTAAAGGCTACGGGGAAGGAAGATTTAATTCAGGCCTTGACAATAAGGCTCCCACAAGAAAAATGTGATTACTATGATACTCTTGCGTTGCCACTATTATTAGTGTTGTTTCACCAACCTTCAGGGCAGCTATTCGCAAAGTGGTTTTCTCTACCATCCGCAAAAGAACGTTATAGAAATGAAAAGTCTGTTTCTTTCATAATGAATACAGATGATAAATGGCTGCGTAGTAAATGCGGCACAATCGCAACTTATTTGATGCAATTACGAGAGAAATTGAGTCTTACCAAAAGAGAAGAGAGAATGGAACGCTATTATGAGGCAAAGGCTAATATAGATTTGTCAGCGCCAGCATCCCCAGAAAATTTCGAACCAACGCTAGACTTTGTGATTGGGGAAACAGTTATTCATGATGCATTTGGACGAGGTATTATTGAAGAGGCAACTGATTACTATTTTTTCGTCAAATTCGATGATGATGAAATGTTGAGGAAATTTGATCCTGGGAACAGTCGTGGTTTTGTTAAGATCACAAAGAGTGCAAAGGCAATACACCCGCTCGATACGTTCCGGGAGATTTCGTAGTTGAATTGAATCCTGGCTTGTTGGCCGGAATGACAGAACAAAGGAAAACATTTAATCCCTCTATGGTTTATATATTTCAACAAGCTCTTAATGCCCTGCAGCTGGGCAGCATCTATGCCCTGATCGCCCTGGGCTACACCATGGTTTATGGCATACTGACGATGATCAACTTCGCGCATGGTGATCTGTTCATGATCGGCGCCTTTTTCTGTTTTCTGATTGCCGTCTATCTCCATCTGTCCTTTGTTCCGACACTCCTTTTATCCATGCTGGGCGTGGCCTTTCTGGGTGTAATTATCGAACGGCTGGCCTATAAACCGTTGCGCAACGCCCCGCGCGTTTCCGCCATCATCACCGCGCTGGGCGTAGGCCTCTTTCTGGAAAATTTCACGCTGGCACTTTCTCCCTATCCCCAGCATATTCCACCGCTGCTGGAAAACACGACCTGGACGCTCGGCACTCTCTCCATTTCCTCACTGCAAATTCTGGTCATTGTCCTCTCGCTCGTCCTCATGCTGCTTCTGGATTTTATTGTACAGCGAACCAAAGCCGGTATGGCCATGCGTGCCATTTCCTGGGACAAGACAATTGTCCCGTTGATGGGCGTGCCGGTAAATAAAATCATCTCCCTGACGTTTGCGATCGGCACGGGCCTCGGAGGCTCCGCCGGAATGATGTATGGCCTGGCTTATCCGGTAATCGATCCTTACATGGGCATTATGGTCGGCTGGAAAGCGTTCATTTCCGCCGTGATCGGCGGGATCGGTAATATCCGCGGCGCAATGATCGGTGGCTTTATCCTGGGCGCAGTGGAAATTATGGTGGCCGCGTTTTTCCCATCCACGTACCGGGATTTTGTGGCTTTCACCCTGCTTTTGATTTTGCTGATAGTTCGGCCTTACGGTATCCTGGGCAAACCTCAGCCGCAAAAGGTGTAGACCATGCCCAAACTATCCACCGCATATCATAAACTGCTCGAACAATGGCATACGCTAACCGGCTGCAAATATTTCTGGCCGGTCTTCATGGTTGCCGGACTGCTATTTTGCGCTGCCGCCTCAACTTTTGAATTTCTGGATTTATATCTGCAACTGATTTTAATTTATGTGGGCATCAATATTATCCTCACCGTCAGTCTGAATTTAATCAACGGTTACATGGGCGAATTCTCCGTGGGCCATGCCGGTTTTATGGCCGTGGGAGCTTACGTTGCCTCCCTGTTAACCGTTCATGTATTTCCTGAGGCTGCCGCAAATATTTTATTTCCGCTGGCGATCCTTGCCGGCGGTGTCGGCGCGGCGTTTATCGGCTTTCTGGTGGCGATACCTTCTTTTAAAACACGCGGCGATTATCTGGCCATTGTCACTCTGGCCTTTTGCATGATTGTGAAGTCCGTTTTGGAAAACATCGATGCTGTCGGCGGGCCGCGGGGACTTTTGGGCATGGAAAAGCTCACGACGCTGCCATGGGTCTTTTTCTGGACGGCGCTTTCCGTGTGGGTGATCCGCAATCTGGTTTATTCGAATTTCGGGCGGGGCGTTTTGTCCATCCGGGAAGATGAAATCGCCAGCGATCTGATGAGTGTGGACACACGGCAGGTGAAAATCATCGCCTTTGTGGTTTCTTCTTTTTTTGCGGGCATTGCCGGAGGCCTGTTTGCCCATGCGCTGCAGTTTATCAACCCGCGCATGTTTGATATTATCAAGTCCACAGATATTCTGATCATGGTATACTTGGGCGGCATCGCGTCCATTTCCGGATCAATCATCGGTGCGGTCATTTATACCATCTTGCTGGAAATACTGCGACCTCTGGGCATCTGGCGGATGGTGCTCATGCCGCTCATGCTTGTTTTGCTGATGATCTATCGTCCGCGCGGTATCATGGGTTTGAAGGAAGCCCGCCTGTTTATGCCGCTTAGCGATTTTCTTACGGAAAAACTCTGGCGGCAGAAAAAGAAGGAGGCCAATGATGCCTCTACTTGAAATATCCGGACTGACACACCGCTTCGCAGGACTTTGCGCTGTTTCCGATTTCAATTTTATCATCGACCCGCATGAGCTGGTCGGTATTATCGGCCCCAACGGTGCGGGAAAAACCACTGTTTTTAATTTAATCACCGGCGTCTATAAAGCTACCGCAGGCAGCATCAAACTCGCAGGGCGGGATCTGGTCGGCCAGACACCTCATACAATCACCCGTTCAGGCATTGCCCGCACATTTCAGAACATCCGGTTATTTCGCGAACTCAGTGTCCTGGACAATGTGCGCATCGCGCACTATGGCCGGATGGCTTACACTCCGGTCGAAGCGCTTCTGCATATAGGCCGGTTTCGTGCCGAAGAAAAACGTATCACGGATCTCACGCTGGATTTACTGTCAATGTTTAAGCTCGACGATATGGCTAATGAAAAAGCGAAAAATCTGCCTTACGGTTTACAGCGCCGTCTGGAGATTGCCCGGGCGCTCGCCACCGGGCCCAAACTTCTGCTGCTGGACGAGCCGGCGGCCGGAATGAACCCCAATGAAATTATTCAGCTGATGGAATTTATCGGCTGGATTCGCCAAACTTTTTCGGTCACTATCATTTTGATTGAACACCAGATGCGCCTGGTGATGGGCATTTGCGAACGCCTGGTGGTGCTGGATTTTGGCGCGACGATTGCGGCAGGATTGTGCGCGGAAATTCAAAATAACCCCAAGGTTATGGAAGCATATCTGGGCGTGGAGGTTGCACAATGATGCCCAAAGAGCGAATTCTTACCGTTTCTCATTTGAATGTTTCCTACGACAGCATCCGCGCTGTTGACGATATTTCGTTTGATGTCGCCCGCGGAGAAATCGTAACCTTGATCGGCGCCAACGGCGCGGGGAAATCATCCATCCTGCGGGCATCTCCGGCCTGATTCCGTTTGAGGGCGGCATTACTTTTTCGGGAAAAAATTTAAAAAATATTGCCGCCGATCAAATTGTCGCTACAGGCATCGCCCACGTGCCGGAAGGCCGGGGCATCTTCGGCAATCTGACCGTGCGGGAAAATCTGCAACTGGCCACCTGGCAGCGCAAGGATAAAGTCAAAATCGCCGGCGATCTGAAACACGTTTTTGAATTATTCCCCCGCCTGTGTGAACGAAAGAAGCAGTTAGGCGGAATGCTCTCCGGCGGCGAGCAGCAAATGCTGGCCGTGGGCCGGGCGCTCATGACGGATGCGCCAATGCTTTTGCTCGATGAGCCATCCATGGGGCTCTCTCCCGTTCTGGTGCGGGATATCTTTCAGATAATCCGGGATATCAATCAGGCGGGAAAAACCATCCTGCTTGTGGAACAAAATGCCAACATGTCATTGCACATCGCTTCGCGCGGCTATGTTCTGGAAACCGGCCGTGTCGTGCTGTCCGGTTCAGGTAAAGAACTCATGGGTAATCCGCGAGTCAAGGAAGCATATCTGGGAGGATGAAGACAAAAGACTGAAGACTGAAGACTGAAGGATGTATGTAGCGGTTTCTTCGTCTCACTTTTGTAAATATCTTGTGACCTCAAGGTTACTCAACCGGAGCGCTTCATGCAGAGACTGTATGGAGATTAAAATATCATTTAAGAGGTTGTTATGTCCGATAATAACGGTTCCGCGCATGTCACGCTTCTGAAACTTGCAGGTTTTGCCATGGGTCTGTTTGCGGTCCAGACGTTCTGGGGCTTTACCTGGGCGACGCTGCCCCTTTACCTGAAGGAGCTCACCGGCTCAAATGCGGTAACAGGGATTATTATATCGATGGCCGGAATCACCGGCCTGTTTTTCCCGGTGTTGGCAGGCTCACTGTCCGACCGGATCAACACGCCGCTGGGGCGTAGGCGGCCGCTGATCGTCGCGGGATGGATCCTGGCTTGTGCCATGTTACTGTTGCTTATGCGGATCGATTCCCTTTTTGTGGCGTTGCCCGTTATCGTTCTTGCCTATGCAGGATTTTTCTTCGCCATCGGCCCCTATTTCGCACTTCTTCCCGACACGGTTCCCGTATCGCAGCGAAGTTTTGCCTCAGGCATCATGTTTCTGGTCGGGGGCACAGGAATTCTGAGCTATCTGATGTTTGCCGCCCGCTTGTGGGATACGTCACACATCCGTCCGTTCGTGTGGGTCGTGATTGCGGTTTGTGTTTCCGTTACGATCATGTGCTTTTCCGTGAAGGAGGGAAGGGCGCAAGGCCCGATCAAACATCAAAGCCTGCTGAAGAGCCTCGCGGGCGAAAAAAACCTTCGGAGATTCCTTGTCGGTATGACTTTCCAATGGGTCGGTCTGTGGATGGTGAGCGCTTTTTTAGTGATCACCTGCATAGGGCTTTTCGGTTTGACCGTCGAGCGCGCAGTCACAGCGTTTTTTACGCTGAACGCTTCTTTCGTTTTTTCTGCCCTTCCCGCAGGATTGCTGGCGACAAAGCTGGGGATGAAAAGGATAACGATATCCGGGGTTGCGATTCTGATAGTCTGTTTTTGTTGTATCCCTCTTATAAAAACATATCCGACACTTCTTGTTTTTATGGTAATAGCCGGTGCGGGATACGGTACGATACTTGCCGTGTCCTACCCGTTCTTCCTGAGCTTAGTGCCGGAGGGAAATACGGCCGGGTTTGTCGGACTCTACCTGGGCTGTCAGAACGGGACGCTTTTGCTCGGACCGGCAATAGCCGGATTTATGATCGACCGTTTAGGGTATGTGGCACTTTACTATGGAGCTGCAGTGGTAATGTTGGCGGGCATGATAATGTACATGACCGTGCGCACTCCTGAAGCACGGGCAGACCTCGTTGGGCCTGAATGATCCGGGATTAATCTTTAATCCCGCTCAAGCCGGACGAGCGTTAATTATCCGCAGCGAGCTCGCGAGGTGGTTGATTTAATTTTGCATTCGCATTAGCAATCATTATTGCTTCTTTCTCATCCCCGCTTTTCTGAAGTATCGCCTTGGCAATTATTGCCGCATATTGGGCTTCATAAAAAATCTTGACAGTACCGGATAATCATATCATGTTGAAACGCGCCGTAGTCAAAAGATTATTGCTGCGATTGTCATGTAAACATTATAGAATTGTTTATCCCGTATGGAATTTGTCCTCGATGGTTGTGGTCGGATTTCTTTTCGTAGCTGCCAAAGGAGGCCCAGAATGATTAGATCAACGACTCCCAGTTTCAGTATTTCGATCCGTCTGGAGATCCCGAATAAACCGGGGAAGCTGGCGAAAGTAATTGCGGCTATTGCTAAAAAGGGCGGCAATATTGGGGCCATTGATATCGCCGGATTCCGGCAAGAATGTATTATCCGCGACATAGTCGTCAGTGCTGCGGACAATGCCATGCTGAAGCAAATCATTGATACCGTGAAGAAGATTCCCGATGTCGGTTTTATCCGGGCGACGGACCGGACCATGATGGTTCATCACGGCGGCAAGATCGAAATTCGGAACAAGATTCCTCTGAAAACCAGAGATGATCTTGCCATGGCCTACACGCCGGGGGTTGCCCGGGTGGCTATGGCCATCCACGAAAACCCCGAACGGGTATATGATCTGACGATTAAGTGTAATACCGTGGCGATAGTAACTGACGGCAGCGCCGTCCTGGGTCTCGGGGATATCGGTCCCCGGGCCGCCATGCCGGTTATGGAGGGTAAGGCTATGCTTTTTAAAACCTTCGGCCGGATTGATGCCTTTCCCATCTGCCTCGATACGAAAAATCCGGAGGAAATAATTTCTGTCGTAAAGTTGATTTCGCCGGGTTTTGGCGGAATTAATCTGGAGGACATCTCCGCACCCCGTTGTTTTGAGATTGAGAATCGTCTAAAGAAAGAACTGGATATTCCCGTATTTCACGATGATCAGCACGGCACCGCCACGGTGATTCTTGCCGGTCTTTTGAATGCCCTGAAGATCGTCGGTAAGGATATAAAAGATATCCGGGTTGTTGTCAACGGCCTGGGGGCGGCCGGAGCGTCCACCATAAAGCTTCTCCTGTCCTGCGGTGTGGGTCACATCATCGGCTGTGACAGCCAGGGAATTCTTTACCGTGGGCGCAAGGAGAACATGAATCCGATCAAGGAAGACCTTGCCGCCGAGACGAACCCCGGACGGATCAAGGGCAATCTCGCCAATGCCCTGCAGGGAGCCGATGTTTTTATCGGTGTCTCCGTAGGAAATATTCTCCATGGCCGGGATGTCAAGAAGATGGCGAGGGACTCCATTGTCTTTGCCATGGCAAATCCGGATCCGGAAATCATGCCCGAGGAAGCCGCGCCTTACGTCCGTATTATGGCAACCGGGCGGTCTGATTTCCACAATCAGATTAATAATGTCCTTTGCTTTCCCGGTCTTTTTCGGGGCGTCTTCGATTGCAACGCCCGGGATATTAACCGGGAGATGCTTATTGCCGCCGCCCGGGCTATTTCCTCCTGCGTGGCGTCGGAGGAGCTGATGGAGGACTATATCATTCCCAGCGTTTTTAACCGCCAGGTTGCGGAAAAAGTTGCTCACGCCGTACGTGAAGCGGCCTTAGCCACCGGTGTTGCCCGGACAGAGCATAAATACGACCTGCAATAACGGATGGCCTGAAAACAGGAAAAAGGGACTTCACAATACTCCCATGATATTCAGGACAACCCTGGTCGGCAGCATGACCGCGGCCACCGAAGCGGCAGAACGGCCGGACGCGAGGAACGGATACCACAGGACGACGAACGAAAGTCCTGCGAAAAGGGCGACGCCCCCCCGCGCGGACTCCGCGCCACCAGAAAGGCGTGACCGCTTCTCTGTGGGACATCGTCAGTAGCGCATCGAGCGCCGCTTCGCATATCCTGCCGAACATGATGAGCAAGCCCGCGGCAAAAGGCGCCATCCCCAGGACATCCGTCAGATAATATAAAACAGGATCGCGACGACGGTGCGTGCGATTGCTGCAGGCGCCTCGCCGAGGCTGGCGATGACTCCCGCAGCGCGATCTGCAGGGGGGAACTTCGGCATGACGGTGAATCCTTGCTTGTTATCGGGGTCGATTACAGACGCGACAGCGTGGCAATTGCTTCGATCTCGACTAGCGCGTTTTTCGGGAGATTACCGACTTCATACGCCGCACGTGCGGGATACTCGCCTGTAAAATAACGCGCGTACACCTCGTTTACCGACGCGAAGTCCTGGATGCTTTTGAGAAGCACTGTGGTCTTGACCACATCCTGATAGTCGAGTCCCGCCGCCTTCAGGATCGCTCCGATGTTCTTGAATACCTGCTCGGACTGCTCGGCAGCGGTGCGGCCGACGATTTCCGAGGTTGCCGGATCGAGGGGAATCTGCCCCGAAATAAACAGCATGTCTCCTGCTTGAACAGCCTGTGAATAAGGGCCTATCGCCTGCGGTGCGTTTTTTGTTGCGATGATCTTTTTCATATTGGTTATCCTTCCGTATCTCTTATAGTTTAATCGAATCGCTCGGCTGCAATACCGGCGGCCGTGCGTCCACAGAATCGGGATACTTCAAGCCCGTGCCGGTGTTGAGAAGTACGACTCTTTCGTTCTTTTCAATCCAGCCCTCTTGAACAAGCCTGCGTACGGCGGCAAGTGTCGCGGCGCCCTCGGGGCACACGAACAGGCCTTCCCGCCTGCCCAGCAAGGCATGCACGTCCATAATTTCCTCGTCCGTCACCGCAACGGCGCATCCGTTCGTAGCATACACCGCGTCGAGCACAAGAAAATCGCCCAAAGGCTTCGGGACGTTAATGCCAAAGGCCACGGTTTGCGAGTTTTCCCAGAACACCGATTCGGTCTTTTTTTCCTGCCATGCCCTGACCACCGGGGCACATCCACTGGCCTGCACTGCGACAAGACGCGGCATGCGGGGGCCGATCCAGCCGAGTTCCTGGAGTTCTTTGAGCGCCTTGTAGATGCCGATGATACCGACACCACCACCGGTGGGATAGAGGATGACCTCGGGCACATCCCAGCCGAATTGCTCGGCGATCTCAATGCCCATGGTTTTCTTTCCTTCAATGCGATACGGCTCTTTCAGCGTCGACGCGTCATAGAGGCCGTAATCGGCAACGGCACGGCCAACGATCTTGCCCGCATCGCTGATAAGGCCCTCCACCAGGTATAGCGACGCCCCCGCAATGACGCATTCCTTGCGGGGGATGGAGGGCGCGTCCTTCGGCATGACGATCACCGATCGTATCCCGGCTGCAGCGCAGTACATTGCCCAGGCACCGCCGGCGTTTCCGTTGGTCGGCATCGCCAGTGCCGTGACGCCGAGTTCCTTCGCCATCGATACGCCGACAGTGGCGCCGCGCGCCTTGAAAGTTCCCGTGGGAATGATCCCCTCATCTTTCAGGAAGAGGTTGGACAGGCCCATATCCGCGCCGATATTATGCAGCTTCAGCAGCGGGGTCATGCCTTCTCCCAACGTAACTATGTTTTTTTCTTCACGCACCGGAAGCAGTTCCCGATATCGCCAGAGATCGTTTCTCCGCTGCGGCAGGGATTCCTTTGTCAGGGATTTCTTGACCTTCTGCAGATCATACTCGACCAGGAGCGGTGAACCGCAGGTACAGAGCTGTATCTTCCTGTTGCTTTCATACGTTTTGTGACACTTTGGACATCCCAGATGGCTGACAAACATTCTTCATCTCCTTATTGTTATATTAATCGTTGTTATTCACTCAGTAATACGACATTATTGACCCGGTTGAGATCTTTTTCGTAGTAGCGGGCGCCCAACAGGAACAGCACGGCCGCTATAATACCGAATACAGGAAGCACCAGCAGCGCCCTCTCCAGCCCGATATGATCGGAGATGTTTCCAACGAGCATCGGCGACCAGGCGGCGCCGAAGATATGCTGGCAGATAACGCACAGGCCATAGGCCAGCGCGCGGAGTCCCGGGTGCACCACATCCTGGATGACCGCCGCCGCGGGCGCCAGAAACGCAATAGACAGCACACCGAATCCCATCATCAGCGGTTTGAAAAACGCGCTCTGCGGCATCATAAAAGCCGCGGCGAGCAGAAGCGCCGACAAAAGCGAGGTGACCGCGGAGAACACCATCCGCGCGTTTGTCCGCTTCTTCATCCAGCGGTCGGCAAGGTAACCGCCGAGCGGTGCGCCCACCAGCAGCAGCATCGCCAGGAGCGCCGTCATGTTGCCGGCCTGCTGTACGTTCATCCCGTGGAAGCGGTTGAGATACGAAGGAAGCCATGTCATGATCGGGGTGGTTACCGCGATGTTCATCGCAAACGCGATATAAACAAACCAGATGGTGGGGATATGGAGCAGCCCTTTGGCGCTTGTCCAGAGGCTGCCTGCTTTCCCGGTGCCGGCTCCAAGTGCATGCTCAAGCGGCACAGTTTTATAATCACGGGTAAACCAGTAGACTGCCGCGAGGATGATGCCGGGAATACCGACCAGCCCGAAGGCATACTGCCATCCATAGTGCAGGCCCACGAAACCGCCGACCAGGAAGCCGACGGCGGCGCCGATGGGCGCAAATGCATCCCATACACCAACGGCAATCGCTCGCTGTTCCCGAGGAAAGGATGCCGCGATCATCGCGATGGCCGCAGGTGCATAGGCGGCTTCGCCAATCCCGGTAAAGGCCCGCGCGATCAGGAGCTCATTATAGTTACGCGCAAAAGCGCACAGGATGGTTGCGATGCTCCAGCCAAAAACCATGATGGAGATCATCTTTCTGCGGCTCCATCGGTCCACCAGGAGAGAGAACGGGATCACAAATATCGCGATGAACAGCGATACCACGCCTGTCAGCGATCCCAAAAGGGTGTCGGATAGGCCCCACGCCTGTTTGATAAACGGAATCAGTGATGCGACGATCATCCGGTCGGTATAATCAAACGCATAAGTCAGGCACAACAAGACAAGAATGATATAAGCACTCGGCCCGCCGGGTTGATACGATGCCGGTGTTGATTGAAAGCTTGTATTCCTGGACACAGTCATTACACGAGCCTCCTTGTCCTGAATGACAGCATTACTTGCATAAATAGACGTCGATAGGGAAGTCGATCCCCAGTTTTTCGAGCCCCGTATCGGTGACGAGGTAGATGTCCTCGGGCATATTGCCGAAATACAAAAGGTCGTTGCCAAAACACCCCATTTCGACACACACCACCATCCCCGGTTTCAGTTCGGTGACATCATCCGGGGAAAACCATGGCTGCTCATGATTGAGAAGCCCGATGCCGTGCCCGACGAAATCGATCGGCACCGCCTGGTTCCAGTCCTGCCGGTATGTCTCCTTTTCCGCCAGTTTGAAGATGTCGCAGCCGCGCATACCCGGAACAATGTTCTTTACGGTATTGAGGTAGGCGTCGCGCCCCCATTTCGAAAGGTCTGCCAGTTTCGGCGGCAGCTTTTTCCCGACATAGAACGAACGCTGGAAATCGGTCCAGTATCCCTTATAGGTCGGACCGCTGTCGGCAAATCCCTGGTCGCCCTCTTTAATTACGCGGTCATAGAAAGGTGTGGACACCAGTCGCCATTTGCCTGGGGCGTCGGTGCCGCACATGAAGAGCGTCACATTTGTAATATCGATTGCATCGTACATGTCTTCTTTGACGTATTCTTCCCAGATAATGCGATGGATGTCCCGCTCGGTAAGCCCGGGACGGATTGCGCGCCACCCCTTTGCGAGTACCCGGCCCGCCTTGTCGCAGGCGATCCGCATCAGTTCTATTTCCCACGGGGTTTTGACCATCCGCTGCTCCCAGACCACTTTGTCGGCGCTCACAAATTTCGCGTCGGGCAGTGAGTGTTCGATCTCGCGGATCTCGTCAATCGAAACCTCGTGGACGTATTCCGGGCCATACTCAAGGCCGATGACCTTGTCTGCGAGGTGAATGCTTTTTAGGGCGTCGACCAGCACATCGATAAACTTCATCGGCAGACGCCACATCTTGATCTGGCTCCAGGAACGGACGTCCCTGATCCAGGTCGTGCGGCGCACGCTGTTGGAAAGCACCGTTTCTCCGACAAACACGGGGTCGTGTTCCTGTGATACGATGACGCAGTGTCGCCAGCGGTGGCTGTAGCGGATGTTCGATTCACGGTAACCACCGTAATAATACTTGTTGTCGTATGAAAACAGGATCATCGCATCAAGGCCGTGCTTCGCGAGCATCTTCTTTGCGGCGGCGATTCTGTGGTCGAACTCTTCTTTCGGAAGATGCGGAATAAAATCATCGTCCGCGGTGGAATCGCTCCATGCCACCCCTTCACGTTCCATTTGGTGATCTTTTGCTGTATGCTTTGTATTCATGGTTGGCACCTCCTCTAATATGAATGCACCTTTTTGCTTTCTTCGTAATTATGATATCACGAAGATTATACCGAGTAAACAAAATATTGTATGTTTTACAATACTTTTTAATTATTAAAATATTTTTACATTCACACAGAATTGTGGTATTCTGCTTTACACAGGAATGGGGAAGGAGATTCTTTCCTATTTGCCTGCAAAAACGGTATGTTTGCAAATATTATCGACTATCATGCGTGCCTCCGGCAAGATCGGATTTCTTTCGGGATACCCTCCGGCAGCGCGATACGACTATGGGAGGGAAGCAGTGCGAACTATTGATGTGCAAAAAATTAACCCGCATGATGTCTTAAAATCGATCAAGCTTAGCGCCCGGGATAAAGAGATCCTTCAGAGCATCGTGCCGGTCGTCCACGGCATCGCCGAGCTTTTCGGCCGAAACTGCGAGGTGATTCTCCACTCGTTTGAAGATCCCGGTCATTCGGTTATGGAAATTGCCAATGCCCATATCACCGGCAGAAAGGTCGGCTCTCCGATTACCGATCTGGGCCTCAGCGTTCTGGTGCAGTCCTTCACAAACAATACAGACATTGTTGGAAGCTACTATACGCGAACCGAAACCGGCAAACTGTTCCGCTCGATCACGATCCTGGTGCGCAACGGTAAAAAGAATCCTATCGGGATGCTCTGCATCAACATTGACTTAAACGCTCCGCTGATCGATTTCATCAACGATTTCGTTCCCGGTTCCGAAGAAAAAAACCAGACGGTCGAGAATTACCCCACGGAAATCAATGACCTGGTACACACAGCGCTTGAGGCTTGTATCACCCGGATTAACCTTATGAAGGGTATTTCCTCCGCGGAAAAAAACAAAATGACCATCGCGGAACTCATGGAAAAGGGCGTCTTCGAGATCAAGGGGGCCATCGAGATCGTGGCCGGCGAGATGGGCATATCGAAATATACCATTTACCATCACATTCGGGAGTTGAAGAAGCCGTAACCCGGAAAAGTCAATCGTGACCTTTGTTGGCTTCATAGTGCCCTGTGAATTAATGTATTATTTCCCCCCGAATGCTACCTAATTTCCGACGCTGTATTTCCGCAAGACATAAGCCGGACAAAATGTTTGATTGACATTGGCAAATTATATGACTATTATGGTCATGAGTAAATGTCCATGGAGGTCGCTATGAAAATGGCAGCTATATCGGAGTTGAAGGCATCACTTAGCGAATATCTTGCCGGATTAAAAGCGGGTGAGGAAGTTATTGTGACGGATCGGGGCACTCCTGTAGCCAAGCTTGTGCCGATGGGGAGACAAAACGGAGAAATTTCGGGCCGCGTCCTTAGTTTGGAAAAGGCTGGACTGGCCCGTATTGGAACGGGTTCGATACCTGAGGATTTTTGGAAACGGCCCAGATTTTCCGATAAGCAGGGCAGCGCGCTTAAATATCTTTTGCAGGAACGAGGCGAAGGAAGATGAAATTTTGGGATTCGTCGGCATTGCTGCCGCTTCTGCTGGAAGAGGCGCATTCCGAGTTCGTGAGGTCGATTGCCGGAGAAGACGGGCAGATTGTTGTCTGGTGGGGAACTCCCTTGGAATGTCGGTCGGCATTTACCCGCCTGAAGCGAGAAGGGATTTTAGCGTCTCCTGATGAAGAAGAATTGATTGAGTTGCTCGAAGAGTTGTCATCAGCCTTTGTGGAAATTCTCGCTTGTGAAAATGTGCGTAAAACCGCCGCTCGTTTACTAATGACGCATCCTCTGCGGGCTGCTGATGCTTTGCAGTTGGCTGCGGCACTGATCTGGTCCGGAACTCCCGTTGAAAAAAACGAATTTGTCTGCCTGGACACAAGGTTAAGAGAGGCTGCACGCAATGAAGGATTCGCCGTTTTGCCGAAAACGACAGATTAGGTGCGACCCGGGAGCGGCGACTTCAATCAGATTTCCATAGTGGCTTCCGCCGGAACGGTATGGTGCTTTCCTTCCACGTGTGCATATTCACTTGATTTCATTTCATTAGTTATTTATATTGCTAACACGAAAGAGGAATTGGCATGGATAAGGAGATGTGCGGATGATTCAAAAAGCAGATCGAAAAATAGAAAAAACCGTCAAATCTTATATTGAACAACTGGAAAATAGCGGCATTCACGTCCAACAGGCGATTTTATTCGGTTCCTATGCCAGTGGGAAATTTGACGAATGGAGTGATATTGACCTGGCGATTGTTTCGAACGATTTTGCAGGAAACAGATTTGAAGACAGAAACAAAATCCGTAAAATTACATTGCAAGTAAATAGTGATATATCGCCGATGCCATATCGCCCGGAAGACTTCAACGACAGCGATTACTTCGTCAAGGAAATTCTAGAAACGGGGATCAGGATTGTTTAAGTTGGATTCTTCGGGACAGCCCCGTACCTGAGAAGAAACGAAAAGGTGAATTAAGTATTATGGCTCCGGAATTCCCTTGTTTCTCTGGCCCTGGAAAGAGGATATGACCTGAGGAGAATAGAAGGCCGGGACTCAAAAAATATTGAGGACGTTCTATTTAATTGAAATAGACTGACGATAAATGAATTAAATAGAACGTTCCCCTTATTTATATTATTGCACTTGTTATTTGGAAAATATCAGAATGGTATTGGGCATTTATTTCGCTATGTGTCACTTTGGCGTTTGACAAAGCATTGTTTTATCTTATTGATAAAAAAGAAATAGATTATTATGCTAATAAACATAATAAAATTGATGACTAGGGGAAAAATTATGATTAGATTTAATTTAAAATTTATAAAATCAACGCTTCCGAAAGTTCATGGACCTGTAGCAAAAATATATATCGAACAATCAGCATCTTTGGATGAAAAGGGTAATGTTTATATTACTCCAGATTGTTTGAGTTATGAAGAAATAGAAGGACAAATTGAATTTTTAAAAAAAGAATTGGATGAAATTAAAAAAAAGGCTAAAAGAAAATTTGCTTCTGCGTGATATTAAAAGAGGTTATAGGCAATGGACAATAATAAAATTATATTATTTCCTTTTAAAGTCGGAAAAGCATTTATCGAAAACAATCTTCTTACAATTCCCAAAAAATATTACGCGCAATTAGAAAAAGACGGATTCATAAGTTTATCAGGCAACCATAGAACAGAGATAATAATAAATTCATTAAAATATAATTGCCTTGTTCCCGGATATATTTATTATGGAAAGGCTGGCTATGGGTGGTTTTATCAAATAAGAATTAGCAAAAGTCGCCCCACTGATTATTTTGGACATTTTAAAAAAACAGAAACTGTCCTTGTTGTTATCGAGAAAAAAGAAAACAAAATTTATGTAACATTATACGACAACATAGAGGAAAGATTAAAACACATTAATGGCTTAATAAATAAACAAAAATAAAAAAAGCCCTGCCATTTCTGGCAGAGCTTCGCAGATTATTGACAAAAATGATTATTTATTATTAAGTTAATAATATGATTAATGTTTTTAAATTATGTGGATAATAACAGTGCTAATTGCTCTATGGATTGTTTACTGTATTAAAGGATAATAAAATTATGGTTCATCCGACTAAAGCGTACTTCCTGACACAAAGCGTCCGGCTATTTTTATTGACAGCAAACATTTCAAGGGGAAATTGATAACCCCTTGCTGATGTCTGGCAAATTTTAATATACTAAATTAGCACATTTTGTAAAGATAGAGACATCTATTTAATGGGCTATAACAACGATCATCTTTTTATTTTTCTTATTATAAAAATTGCTTTCAGCTATGGTCTTTAGGAGGTTCAGATGAAAAGAATTATTTCAAATTTATTCATCATCATAATTCTATTGTTACCTGTGATAGCCATTGCTGAAAGTAAAGAAATTATTTCCGAAGGTACATACAATATGGGTGACGGAGAGACACCTATTGTTGCCGAAAGCCGTGCATTACTTCAAGCAAAAAGGATCGCTGTGGAACAAGCCGGGACTTATGTTGAGAGTTATTCCAAGATCAATAACTTTCAATTAACCGATGATGAAATACAGGTTTTGGCATCGGGTGTTATGGAGGTCTCTATTTTAGATAAAAAAAGAGCTATTATAGGCGATGGTTTTAATTTTTGGGTAAAGATCAAGGCTGTGGTTTCTACGGTCAAAATGGAAGAAATGGCAAAGAGGGTCAAAGAAAGGTCTGTTGTTGAGGATTACAAAAAAATACAAGAGGCATATGATAAAAGCCAGAAGGAAATCGAGACACTAAAGAAACAATTGGTGAAAACCAAAGGACTGAGAGAGAAGAAAAAGGTTGAAAAGAAAATTGCCAACGATGAGAGACTATTTCAGGCTATTGAGTGGTATTATAAGGGATACTTACACTATATGAACAAGGAATACGACAATGCAATAGAATCACTCACCTCTGCTATAACCCTAAACCCTAATTACTTTGAAGCTTACAATGACCGTGGTGTTAACTATTCCCGTAAAGGGCAAGCAGATAGAGCGATAGAAGATTACAATAAGTCAATTTCCCTAAACCCGGATAATGATAATGCTTACTTCAATCGTGGGACTTCTTATAAAGATAAAGGTCAATATGACAGAGCGATAGAAGATTTTAATAAAGCAATTTCCCTATACCCGCATAATGCCGGAGCCTTTAACAGTCGTGGAATTAGCTATCTAGAAAATAAGCAATACGACAGAGCCATGGAAGACTTCAATAAAGCAATTGTTATAAATCCAAATTATGGCGAGGCTTTCATCAATCGTGGTACTATTTATACAGAGGCAGGGCTCTATGATAAAGCTATTGAAGATTACAATAAGGCAATTTCCATAAACCCAAATGATGAAAGGGCATTTGTCAACCGTGGGACTACCTATAACTATAAAGGTCAATATGATCATGCTGTTCAAGATTTTGATCAGGCAATTTCCATAAATCCGAATGATCGTTCTGCGTACCACAATCGCGGGCTTCTCTATGGTAAAGCAGGTCAACATGAAAGAGCTATACAAGATTTTAACATGGCTATTGCCATTAACCCGAATTTTATTTATGAGTACAACAATCGTGGAGTTGAATATGCGATTACCGGAAATATGAAGGAAGCAGTTAAGGATTTTGAAAGAGCCTGTGATATGGGGGATAAGGCGGGATGCAATAATTTAAGAAAGGCTCTCAAATGAAATTTATTTTCACAGGAAATAAAAGGAACGGTTGTACTAGCTCACTAATTCGGTAACTTAGAGACTGTGGAAAAATGGGGACATTCATGATAAGAAATGTCAAGAGGAAAACGGAGCTTTCCCTTGACCTGCCCGGATGCCGCTGGTGGTTAAACTGAACCCCTTTTTTCCCGTCCAATCTTTTTCATTCTTTCCAAATGAAGACGGGTCAAGTCTCTTCTTGGCGTATCTCAGTGTTGGGTTTCTGAAATACTATTTCACATGCCACGATTCAACTATCAGATTTTTCACTTGACGTTTAATGTGCGGCGTTATACGCCTTGGACATGGAAATCGTCGATTATCATTGAGGAGGTTATACGATGACTATAAAAAACAAAATGCGGCCCATTCATCCCGGCGAAATATTGCGGGAGGAGTTTCTTGTGCCGCTGGCTCTGAGCGCCCACGCGCTGGCAGTGGCACTCAAAGTTCCGGCACCGCGAATCAATGATATTGTTCGTGAACGTCGCGCCATCACGCCAGACACGGCACTGAGACTGGCGCGCTATCTCGGAACAACCGCTCAGTTCTGGCTGAACCTGCAAACCAGCTATGATCTGAAAATAACTGAAAAAGCCATCGGCTCTAAAATTAAAGACGAAGTCCATACACGCCTTGTCGCTTAGACAAAGGGAATAAAGGGGACGAGTCCATTTAAGGTAGGACAGAGCGGCGAAATAAAAAAAAGAGAGGTATGACGATGAGCAGTACGGTTTTAAAGGAGTTAAAAGACGGAATCCTGTTATTGACATTGAATCGTCCCGAGAAGAAGAACTCATTCAACACGGAACAATGGACGGCTTTTGCCGCCGAGCTGGATGCAGCCCGGGAAGACGATGACGTTAATGTGGTAGTCATTACTGGTGCGGGCAATGATTTCTCGGCAGGCCAGGATTTGAAGGACGCCATGGTTCCCGGCGCGTTGCACAGTTATAGAATTACGGAACGTGCGGTCATCGACTTTGATAAACCGCTTGTTGCCGCGGCCAAGGGGGTCGCCGTCGGGGGCGGCGCGACCATTTTGTTCCATAGCGATGTGCTCTATGTCGGTGAAAGTCTGCGCCTGCGTCTGCCCTTCAACAGCTTGGGCATGGCGCCGGAATTCGCTTGCAGTTATACGCTGCAGGCGCTCATCGGGACGCAGAGCGCGGCCGAAATCCTTTTTACCACGGAATGGATAGACGCCGCTAAGGCTCTGGAATTGCGCATAGCCTCCCGCAAGTTCAAGGATGAGGAGCTTTTGTCCAACGCGCTGGCCAAAGCCGCGGAAATTGCGCAGTGGCCTTTGAGCTCCCTGCGGGAAACGAAAAGGTGCCTCAAAATGGCGCATAAAGCGGGTATCGAAACGGCCATAAAAATTGAGCATGAGGTCATGGACAAACTGGCCGGAGGGCCGGAAAATATCGAGGCCATGATGTCGTTTATCGAGAAACGAAAACCCAATTTCCGCAACCTGAAGAAGAAACCGGTTTAGGGAATTCACTATCGTTTTAGTTCTTTGCCCACGGAGAACGCAGCGCCAAGCTTGCCGCCGACATTATAATACGCCATACTGCCATATGAACCCCACAGTATTGGCCGCACCTTCTCGATGTCCGGAAGTTGATCGGGATTCAGGATCTCGCTGTCCGCGAACATTCCGACAATTTCTCCGATGAACATTGTATGCAGGCCAAGATCAACCTGTCTGACCAGATTGCATTCCAGGGCATAGGGAAATTCTTTGACGAGCGGTGCATTGACCAGTTTGCCCTTTTCCGCGGTAAGCCCGGTTTCCCGGAATTTGTCGTGTTCTCTTCCCGAAACCATGCCGACAAAGTCGGCCTCTTTAAAATATTTTTCCGAGGGAATATTCACGGTGAAGGCCTTGGTGTGTTTGATATTGTGATAAGTAAGCGTCGCCTCGCGAAGAGACACACTAAGGCAGGGTGGTTTGCTCGACGCGATTCCGCCCCAGGCGGCATTCATGATATTAGGCCTGCCGCCTGCGCCATATGTTCCAATGATGAGCACGGGAGAGGGAAGCAATATTGTTTCTGCCGGAAGGGAAATTTTCATAATAACTCCTTTCTGATAAATGACGATTGTTTGAAAGCTTTGTATAATTACATAAAACAAAAAATTTTGTCATACCGCCCGGCATATGCCGGATTATAGTCCAGCGAAGCCCTACGAAGAGCCTGCCCCGTACTTGATACGGGGAAATCCAGTATTTTTATCAAATATTCTGGTTCCCGGCTTTCGCCGGGACGACGTCTGGATGCCGATTTTCATCGGCATGACGCTATTGATAGCACTTTTTCTATTACGACACAGTCTCTTTCGCCGGGACGACGCCTGGGTAAAGGCCTTCGTAATCTGAAGGTCACAAGACCGGTATGACAATTAGAGTGGTTGTGCAAGTTCTCAAATTACTTTTTTCCGGCAAAATATAACCGGCGTTATGCGCAGGAAACATCCGGACGTCTTCTCGCCGCCTCTTGTCTGCGGTCTTCTTTTAAAGAGGAATTGAAATAAAGAAAATTGCGGGTATATTTAGCCGCGTCTCTTAAAATGTGTTATCTCTTAATTTGATTAATTGATGTGATTAAACTTTTGTAAACTCTTTGGGAGGTCAAGTTATGCACCGTTTTTATAATGTAACAATATTGCTGGTGTTTGTATTTTTTGTATTAACGGCTAATGCGTTTTGCCAGGATCTGGCAGCGGTAATTGCCAGCGGCAATTCTCTAAAAGCTCAGGAATTGCTGGATAAAGGCGCTAATCCCAATATTAAAATGGCCGATGGCGAGTGGGCGCTGGTATGGTGTTTAATGCACATGGATTCCGGTAGAATGTTAACAATAAAACCATTGGTGGAACATGGTGCTGATGTAAATGCGTTGGCAAAAGGGGGTGAAACCGCCCTGATGTATGCGACCTATACCAGGGTTGTGGAGCTTGTAAAACTGCTTGTGGAAAAGGGAGCCGATATAAATAAGAAAACACAATATGGAACACCTCCTCTTATAACAGCGGCCAATATGCCCGGTAAGAATGGCGACGAGATATTCAACTACTTAATAGAAAAAGGGGCGAACGTTAATTTTGCCGGCAGCAAAGATGAAACGGCAATTTTTATCGCAGCAGCGGGCGGTTACCTCGACAGGGTTAAAACTCTTGTCGGCAGGGGCGCCAACATTAATTACAAAAGATCAAAGAACTGGGGCGGTGAAACACCGTTTTTATATTCAATTATAAACAATTGCGAGCCTGTAAAGGGTTGCACTCAGATAGAGATGGTAAAATATTTTATTGAGCATGGGGCAGACATTAACGCCAAACCCAATAGCGGGGAAACGGCACTTTACGCCGCCGTCAACAATAATCAAAAAGAAATAGTGGCGCTGCTTCTTGCCAACAAAGCCAATGTAAACAGCAAAACAAAAACCGGTGAATCCCCTTTAGCTGCGGCCAAAAGAAACGAGAATAAAGTAATCATGGAAATGCTGAAAAAAGCCGGTGCAAAATAAATCCGGTGGAGATCATTAATTAAATGGACGACAAATCTTTGATACCGGAAGAAGTGGTGCTTAGCTCCTGGGCGGCTGCCGTGCTTGTATTGTCCAATCCTTCCGCCTGGCGCGGAGTCGGTTTAAGTCTGGGAGCAGGGGCGCTGGGATTGGGGATTCTTCTTGCCTTTATCAGTAAGAGTATAAAAGGACTATACCTCGGCGCCGGTCTTTTTGGCGGCCTGATGGTCAATTTTGTTATTGTAGCAGGAATCATCGATATTTTCGGGGGATTCCGGGTTAATTTTATTATCACCAGCCGCGGTGTCCGCAGCATATCCGGTAAGGGTGCCAGGGTGGCGGCGAATACAGCCTTCGTCGGCGGAGTCCTGGCGGGAAGTCTCACCACAATGGCGGCAGGTTCGGCTGCTAAATCCGAGCAGAATGTGTTTATCCCTTACAGTGAAATTACCCGGGTTAAGGTAAATTCCCGCCGCCGTTATATTCTGGTGAGGGGTGACTGGTCGCAGAAACCCATCGGCCTCTATTGCAATAAGGAAAACTTCACCGGCGTTCTCCAGCTTCTGCAGGAAGGATGTTCTTCCGCCCAATTTTCGGGACTAAGCGTTTAACTAAGCCTCTCTTTATTCCCTGTGTCGCATGATGTGTTTGGGCACGGGGTTGCTTGCCGTTATCCTATTTTGCTGCATTGAGCCGGAGATTATTTGCATTTGACATAGTATTAATAAGAGGTAACATGTTGCAGAACAAATTATGCATACAGAAGAGGAGATAAGTCATGGATATTAAAAAGCTGCTGGAACAGGCGAAGAAGGAAGGACGAACAGCCTTGACCGAGGCGGAAGCCAAACGGGTCTTGAACCTTTACGGAGTTCCCGTCGTGAACGAAGTCGTGGCAGCTACACCGGAAGAAGCCGCACAACACGCGGAGATATTAGGATTCCCCGCAGTCCTCAAGGGATTGGGAACAAAATTAACCCATAAAACGGAACGGGGGCTGGTTTATCTGAACCTCAAGGACCGTCAGGAAGTGATAGATGCGGCACAGGCCATCGCGCAATCGGCAGGCAACGATCTGGAGGGCTTCCTTGTGTCGCCCATGCTCAAAGGGCGGCGGGAATTTGTCGCCGGAATGTTTTGCGATCCCCAGTTCGGTCCCATCGTGATGTTCGGTCTGGGGGGCATCTTGACGGAGTCTCTGGGGGACGTTGTCTTTCGCGTGGCTCCATTGGAAGAACGGGAGGCGGAGTCGATGCTCGATGAAATCCGCGCCACAGGGCTTCTCGGCCCCTTCCGCGGTGAAGCGGCTGTTTGCCGGAAAGAGATTGTCAAGACCTTAGTCGGCCTTTCCCGCCTGGCCGCCGATTGGAGCGCTATTACGGAAGTGGATATCAACCCATTGCTCGTTGCTGCCGACGGCCATGTAACGGCCGTCGATGCCCTGATCATTATCGGGGAAAGGCCGGAAGAGGTATCGGCCCGCCCCCCTGTGGACCCGCGAGAGATCGGCAAGCTTTTTCATCCCGACTCGATTGCCTTTATCGGCGCTTCCGCCCAGCTGGGCAAATGGGGGAACATGCTCATGACCGACGTCCTGGCCGGCGGGTATGAGGGCGAAGTATACCTGGTCAACTCCAAGGGTGAAGAGATCGCCGGGCGCAAGGTGTACAAGACCATCGGTGAAGTTCCGGGAAAGGTGGATCTCGCCATCGTGACCGTCCCGGCAGTCCACGTCCTGAAGCTGATTCCCGAACTCAAGGCCAAAGGCATCCGGTATATGCTCCTCATCTCCTCGGGATTCAGTGAGGTTGGTCCAGCAGGCAGCGAGTTGGAAAAGACCCTGATCCAGTCCGCAGCCGAGGCCGGCGTCTCTGTTTTAGGGCCCAATACCATGGGCATCTGCAATCCCCATATTAAATTCTACTGCATCGGAACGCCCTGCTGGCCCAAAGCCGGATCAATCGGGCTTGTCTCCCAATCGGGCAATCTGGGAACCCAGCTGATGGCTTTTGCGGAAGCGGAAGGCATCGGCATCCGCTCTTTTTGCGGTTCGGGCAACGAAGCCATGATCACGATAGAGGATTTTCTGCGCACCTCCGCTCTGGACGACTTGACGAAGACCATCGTCCTCTATATCGAAAGTATCAAGGACGGCAAAAGGTTCTTCAAAACAGCGCAGCAGGTGTCGCGGAAGAAGCCTATCGTCGCCCTTAAGGGCGGGCGGACGACCGCCGGGAGCCGCGCAGCGGCGAGCCACACAGGCGCTATGGCTTCCAATATAAAAATCCTCAATGCGGCCTGCCGTCAGGCCGGAGTCGTCCTTGCGGACCAGCCCATGGATCTCCTCGACCTTTCCGCTGCCTTTTCATCCTTACCTCTGCCCAGGGGGAAGCGTGTCGCCATTATGACACTGGGCGGCGGCTGGGGCGTTGTGACAACGGATCTGTGCATCGAGGCCGGCCTGGAGATTCCGCACCTGACCTCCGACGTGATTGCTCAAATTGATCAGATCCTGCCGCCCTTCTGGAGCAAGGAGAATCCTGTCGATCTTGTCGGTGAGATGGGTGCGGAAATTCCCGTGAAGGTGCTGGAAATCCTTGCTAAGTGGGATGAGTGCGATGCCATCATCCATTTGGGTGTCGTGGGAAGGCTCCGCCTGATCGATGCGATGTTGCAGGCAGCCCGCGAAACCGGACAGGTAGTCCAGCAGGAATTATACGAGCAGGGCATCAAGATGTACCAGGATTCGGAGGCTGATATATTCAAGCGCAGCGCAGAACTAATGACAAAATACGGGAAACCCATCCTGGGTGTGTTCCTCGATGATGTCCATAGCAAGACCATCACCGAGATTCCCGGAAGTCCTTACAGCGGGATCGCCTTCCTGACACCGGAGCGGGCCGTCAAAGTGCTGTCCCGGATGGTTTCCTACAACGGCTGGTTGAAGCGGGAGGGCATTTAATCGAGCTCACTTGGGGACGAGCGTTAATTCTCGTGAGCTCGCTCGCGATATAATGACGTTCATTTCATGCCTCGACAGCGAGCTCGCGAAGTGGTTGATCGGTTTCCCTGAATGGAATAGAAGATCGGAGCATTTGTCCATGGATCATATTTCAGGCAAGATGACCAGAAGGCAGCTGATGCAGTCGGCAGCAGCGACGGCATTAGTTGTGGCAATGCCTGAAATCAGCAGTTGTGCATCTATTCCGCAATATCAACCCCAGGGCACCGCTGCGGGCAAAGCACTGTATCTCCTTCATGGCAATGTGCTGGATGTTGTCCGGGGTACTATCAGTCACGACCAGACAATTACTATTCGGGGCGGCGTCATTGAAGCGATTTCCCGGCAAGTTCCCTCGGTGCGGGAGGGAGATATATTGCTTGATTTGAAAAATAATTTCGTCATTCCCGGTTTGATTGATGCTCATTGCCATGCAACCCTGTCCGGCGAATGGACTCTCAATCCGTTCAGCCTTTTGACAACCATGCGCCAGATGAAAAGAAATTATGTCCAGCAGATCAGACAGGGTGTGACCACCATCCGCGACATGGGCGCGCTGCCGAATATCCTGCGTGATTATCTGAAACAAATTGATAAAGGCGAACTCATCGGTCCGCGGATTGTCTACTGCAATTCGTTCACCAATATTTGCGGCGGCCATCCGGATATTGATCCCGCCGATATCAGTGTTTTTGCCCCGCTGGTTATGGCTTTTACCGGCAGTCCGAATTTATGGTTCAAAGACACGGCAGAGCTTACGGAAAAGATGCAACAAAACAGCGCAGGCGGTGCGGCGTTTATCAAACTGACGCTGGACAACAAATCCCTTTTGTGCGGGAAAGGAGAAATACCCGTCTATACCGATGAACATTTAAAAGCAATATTTGACTACGCGCAAAAAAACAATCTGGCGACCGCCGGACATATTCATACGAAATTCGGGTTTGACCGCGCCCTGCAATACGGTATCGGTTCGATGGAACATTCCATTGCCGATGCAGTGCTGAACGATAAGGAAGTAATTGCGATGGCTGAAAAGAAGATCGCCATTGTTCCGACAATGGTTATCGCGCAGTTGCTGGCTGCGCCGGAAGCCTACACAAAACTGCCGGAAAAATACCGCAATGATTTTATTGACCGGGAAATGGCCATCCGGGGCGAATACATCAATTCGTCGTTGGAAAATTATACAGAAAAGTCTATTCATCAGGACAATATTGCCTATATGGAGAATTACAGAAAATACGGTTGCCGCAATTTATCCAAAGAAGGCAGATATATGTCTGATCCGGAAATCTATTTCAATATACTGCTGATCGGCCCCCGGAATTTGCAGGCGATGAAAGACGCGGGCATAGTCATCGGCTGCGGTACGGATGCCGGCGTTCCTTTGGACTATCACGGGACACTGTGGCGGGAAATGGAAATGTTAGGCCGCAGTGGATTTTCCCACGCCGAAGTCCTGCAGTGCGCCACCATCAACAACGCAAAGATTGTCGGAATGGCCGATAAAATAGGAACGGTGGAGACGGGTAAATACGCCGATCTGGTGATCCTCAACGGAGACCCTCTGCAAAACATCGAGACCTGCCGCCAACCGCAGATGGTGATCAAAGACGGCAGGATTTATGACGTCGATAAAATTATGCTATGACAATGGGGAATTCCAGGGACACAACACCTATTTGTCTGTGCATGGGCGTAAGGTGCATTATCTCATGTCATTGTTCCATTGACACATAAGGCCATTTGTCTTATAGTCTGCCCGCAAAAAGGAAGTCTCTCTCAAATCTTGACCGCATCGTTGTTAGTTGCGTCACTTCCCGGGAGCAAAAAGTATGCAAAGCATGATGTCATTTCTGCGGTCGCCGGCAGTGAAGAACATGCAGCAGGGTGTCTGGAATCTCATTCTCCTCACCATGGGAAGCAGCATCTGCGCCTTAGCCATCAATGGAATTCTCATCCCCCGGGGATTCGTCAGCGGCGGGGTGGCCGGCGTTTCCCTGGTCCTGCATTATATCATGCCTTATCTCCCGGTGAGCGTCTTGTATCTGCTCTTCAATGTTCCGCTGTTCGCCATGGGATGGAAATATGTGAGCCGTCGGTTTTTCCTTTACAGCATCGTCGGCACCGCCATCTTTGCCGCTGCCGTGCAGTGGATTTCCATGCCTATTCCTGTCTCCGATCCGCTCTTGTGCGCCCTGCTGGCGGGAATCATTATGGGCATCGGAAACGGCATTATCCTGCGTTCCGTCGGTTCCTCCGGGGGAACCGACATTATCTCAGTCATGTTCCAGACCAGGTTTTCCGTCCGCATGGGAAACACCGTGCTGGCTTTCAACAGCATTGTCCTGGTTGCGGCAGCGATTCTCTTTTCGCTGGAATCCGCCTTGTACACCCTCGTCTTTATCTATGTTTCATCCCGCATTCTCGATCTTGTCGTTTCGGGGTTCAGCCAGCGAAAATCCGTGATGATTATTTCCAAAGCGCGGGGAGACATTATCGTCAGGATTCTGAAGGAATTGAATCGCGGGGTTACAGTCATCAAGGGACAGGGAGGCTATTCGGGAGAATCTACCGATATTATCTACACGGTGATCGCTTTTCGCCAGCTGGCCGGAATGAAAAGACTGATTAATGAGATCGATCCGAGTGCCTTCGTGGTCATCAGTGACACGGCGGAGGTCATGGGCTACAGAATCGGCAACCAACCGCACTGGTAATTATGCCGCTACCGGCGACGCAGCCGAGCGACGTTACATCACGGAGAGCGATGATCTTTGGATGATCTCATCCTTCATGGCCGGCGTGAGATCATTGAAATAGGCCGAATACCCGGAGACGCGCACCAGCAGATTCGGATACTTTCCCGGATGATTGCGCGCGTCGGTAAGCAGGGCAGGGTCCATGACATTGATCTGGACCTGCATGCCGCCCCGGCGGAAATAGGTGCCAATGAGCGTGCCCAGGGCGCGGCGGCCCTCTTCACCCCGCAGCGTATGGGGAGAAAACTTCATGTTGAAATTGATCCCGTTCCCGGCTCTGCTGTGATCCAGACTGTTCATCGAGTTGAGAACGGCGGTTGGACCTTCCCGGTCCATTCCATTGGAGGGAGCGATACCGGCGCCGAAGGGCTCGCCCTTTCTTCTGCCGTTGGGAAGTGCTCCGGTGATGCGGCCAAAGTACTCGTGCGCAGTGACAGAATAGAGCCCCATCATGTAATCGCCTCCGCGGGTGTTTCCTCCCGATGATCTCAGCATTCCGGCGAAGGTATCGATTACGTAACGTGTCCAGTGGTCCGCAGCGGCATTGTCATTGCCGAATTTCTCTGTTTTCTTAAGTAATGACCGCACATTTTCATCCGGCAGGTTTTTCTTGAGCGCCGCCAGCAGTTCCGGCAAATCAATTTTCCCGTCTTCGAAAACAAGTTTTTCAATGGCCCGCAGGGCATCGCCCGTGTCCGCCGGCGCCACGCACTGGATGCCGGAATAATTGTAGAGAGCCCCACCGGCGGTCGAGCAGATACCGCGCTCCAGGCACCCTTCGATGAGCATGCTGGTGAGCGGTGTCGGGTGGTACTTCCGGTTGGCCTCTTCCACGGCGCGCAGGTCCGCGATGAGGTTGTCCATTTTGAACCGGAGCTGCGTTTCGAAAGCGGCTGTCACGTCGGCCATGGACTTCATTTTCCGCGCACTCATGGTTTTCGGGCCCGACCGGAATAAGTGGCCGAAGCGCCTGCCGCTGTTCAACGCCATTTCCAGTATGACCGGTACATTGAAAATCGCCGCGTCGGTGGAGGAAAAGCTTTTACCCTGGCACACAGGTTCAACGCATCCTACCGGCGTGTAGTCCCGCGCGTCTTCGATGCTGTATCCGTTGCCGGTCATGGTCTTAATAATGGTTTCATCGCAGTACAGCGCCGGAGAGTTGCTTCCCGAGGCGAGCATGGAATATATCTTGTCCAGATACTGGCGGTTGGCACCGGCATGGATCCGGGCATGATAGTTCGGCTGCCGCATCCGCAGCTCGTCCATGATCTCCAGAAAGATATAGCTCAGTTCGTTGACGGCATCCCGTCCGTCGCGGTCCATACCGCCCACGGTTACGACCTGACCGTTAAACATGCCGCCGTGGAAATTCGTGATTTGGCGGGAAAAAACCGGTATGATTTCCGACATCTTTATCGAAAAACAGGACAGCAATTCCTTGGCGCTTTCTCGGGTGATGACGCCCTTTTTAATATCCTCACTATAATAAGGGTAGAGATACTGGTCCATGCGGCCGGGACATACCGAGTTGTCAAGGCTTTCATGGTTGAGGGCGATCTGCGCAAAAAAGAGGGACTGCAGCGCTTCGCGGAAGCTGCGGGCGGCATGACGCGGCACCTGCCTGCAGACAGAGGCTATTTCTTCCAGCTCGGCTTTCCTGCTCGGGTCCTTTTCCCGGTGCGACATTTCTGCGGCCAGGTCTGCATAGCGCTTGCCGAAGTGAGCCAACCCTTCAGCAATCGTTATCATTCCCTCGTATACAAGCCAGCGCTCCGATCCCCGGTCTGTCGCGGCCTGCAGCTTTTGTGCTTTTATTTTGTAGCCGTCGGTCCCCATCCTGATCAGGCTTTCATAATCAGGGGCGATATGGGATATGCCGCCTGTTTCATTGATGAGATAGTGGTGCGCCTTGAGCTGGTCGATAAGCAGACGCGCTTCCCGCAGCGGCGAAGAATAAACTTTTATGCCCAGGAACCGGAACAGCCAGAAGGGAATTATTTTGATCAGTGCCCATTTCTTGCCGCCGGAGATTTCGAGAGGGTTTGTTTCCCGTGATGAAAAGCTAAAGAGGTCAAGAAGCACCAGGAGGCCATGCAGTTCCGGGAAGATGGAGCCGCCGACACGCTCCGCTGTGAAATTGCCCACGATGAGCTCACCGGGATGGATCGCAATCGATTTTCCGGCCAGCACCTCAGATAGGGCGCCGGCAATGGATATATGGGGGGACCGCTTCCTGTTTACCCGACTGCGGAAGTATCTGGTCCAAATGAGGGCGCGTTCGGGACAGATCCCGGGCTTTGCTTCCATCACCTCCGTCTTTAGCCGGATAACTCTTTCCGAGGCCGCGGTTTTCGGCGCCCGGCCTTCATCTTTTGCATTATTACTGGCAGATACGTGCATCGATTCCCTCCCGGTAGAATATACTTCTCACTCTTTCCATCATGGCCGGATCCGGCGCCACGCTTTCGAAGGGCATTGGCGCTGAATTGAGCCTCGGCAGCTTCGAGTTGCCGAGGCCGTGCCAGGGGAGGCAATATATGGATGATAGTCCGGCGTTTCTGATAAGGCGGGCAGTATTTCTGATGTTGACTTCATCATCGTTTGTTCCCGGTATGACGGGCATCCGGGGCTGAACAGAACCGCAGCCGCCGGCCAGGCGACGGAAGTTCCGGAGGATAAGATCATTGCCGAAACCGGTCAATGCACGGTGCTTTTCACTGTCGCTGTGCTTGATGTCAAAAAAATAGATGTCGATCAAGCCGGATAGTTTGTCGAACAATTCCGGCTTAACATGGCCGGCTGTTTCCATCACGATATGAATACCCCGATTTTTCAGCAGCCGGCACAGCTCTGAAATGAAGCCGCTCTGGAGCATCGGTTCGCCTCCGGACAGGGTTATGCCTCCGCCTGAATCGTTAAAAAAGTCCCTGTCGCGTGATACCTCATCAGCCAGCTTAGGCGCTTGCCATGTGCAGCCGATCAGCCTGAGTGCCCCGGTTGTGCATACCCCGGCGCATAGGCCGCATAATGTGCAGTGCGAGTGATCGATGCGCTGCCCGGGGTTGTGCAGTATTGCCCCGGCAGGACATGCTTTTTCACATTCGCAGCAGCCCCGGCACCGTTCCTCATAAAAGGCCATTTCCGGCTCCATACTGTGCGATTCCGGATTCTGGCACCAGCGGCAGGAAAGAGAACATCCCTTGAAGAAAAGCGTGGTTCGCAGACCCGGACCGTCGTGCAGAGAAAAGCGCTGGATGTCGAATATGACACAGTGAGCAGGTTTATCCATATAGATTACCGGTATATACAATACGAAGGGGTTGATTGTCCTTGCAAGTTATTGCCTATTAACTGGTAAAACCAGCTAATGCTTAATTAATGTATTGTCAAGATAATTCACTAGTATCAGTAAAGTAAGTTGTAAATTTTTAGTAAAGAATGGTGTCAGGCCATTGGCAACGACCCCTTATCTTAATATTCAGATATCACCCTCGAAGGTTCCCTCAGCATATTGAGGTTCGACCAAATATTGAGGTTGAGGAACCATTCCCTGCTCATCCAATGTTCTCTCCTCATATGCTAATATCCCGTTGTTAAAGGATGATTTCCGAAATCTGCTTTTTCCCCTTTGCTGGCAAGCCCTTTGCATTAATCGTTTTCATGATCTTGGTTATTATAAGAATGAAGGTTATTCCCGGTAAGTACAAGGAGCTGTCACAGACAATTGCTTCGCTGATCATTTCCATAAGAACTGAGAAGGGATGCGAGCACTGCGACTTTTGCCGGAGCATGGAGGATGAAAATGAACTCATTCTTCTTGAGGAATGGAACACCCGGGAGAATCTCAAAGGACACCTGGAGTCAGATCGTTTCAGAGTGCTCCGGGGAACGCTGAACCTTCTCCAGAAACCATCTGAAATGATGTGCTGCACCGTTGACCGTCCCGATAAAACGGGAATAACGGAGCCGTATCCATGTCGGCGATGAACCCGGCGATTCTTGCCGCAACCTGGCTCAGACTTATGCGAGTGCGCTTAGGATCGATAGCCCGCAACATCCGTTGCAGCCGCTTAGGCGGATTGCCCTGGAAAAAGGGTGTCCTTTGCTTCGTAATGGGCACAGCAGTCATTGTGTCCGCTATCGCAGCAATAGCTTTCCATCATGTCTATCTTGACCGAACAAATCTTCCTGACATAGGAGCATTCAACCGCTTTGAATATCCCACGATCGGCCACATATACGACGACAAAGGCCGGCCGCTTATGGAACTGGCAAAAGAGCGCCGGCGAATCATCAATTATGAGGACATCCCGCCCATTGTTCGTGATGCGATCCTGGCTACTGAGGACAAGAATTTTTTTGCCCATAGTGGAATTGACTATTCCGGAATTCTGCGCGTGCTCAGCAAAGTCAGGATTCGCACTCTGCTTCCGGACCTCACAGGGCAGAGAAGACAAGACGAGGGAAATAGTCCGGTGATTTTTCCGCAAGGCGGATCGACGATCACTCAACAACTGGTTCGGGGTCATTTTCTCCAAAATCTCACGGCTTTCAAAAATCTGACGGCGCAGGAAAACCGCAATCAGCTCCGTCAGGGCATCATGTTGCCACGCGCTCTCTCTTATCTGATCGGTGCGCGCAGCGCCAACATGTTTGTCCGGAAGCTGGAGGAGATTCGATTATCACTGTGGGTCGAAAAAGAAATGCAGGAACATTTTGGTTCGAAACGTCGCGCCAAGGAGGAAATCCTGGCCCGATACGCCAGCCTCATTTATATGGGCAATGGTCAGTATGGATTTGCGACTGCTGCGGAACATTATTTCGGGCGGCCTCTGGCCACGCTTACCGCCGATGATGCCGACAAGGCAGCACTGCTGGCAAGTATTGCCAAGTCACCGCGTTACTATGCACCCAATGCAAGCGAGACCGGGAGAGTCCTGCGCCGCAGAAATCAAACTCTGGCACTCATGGCCGCCAACGGCTTTATTTCCACGGAAAGCGAGAAGAAAGCCGGAGAGCGCCCGCTTCCGGCATGCCCGCCGAACAAGAGCAAAATGCTCCAGGCGGGCGCCGCCGTTGACAGTGTTCTGGAAGAACTCAAAGTTCTCAATATTGATCTGGGCATTAAAGACCTTCTGGATGGACGGATCCAGGTTTACTCGACAGTGGATGCCCGCGTACAGGAAATTGTGAACGAGGCACTGGAGAATGGCCTCGAACTTTATGAGAAGCGACACCCGAGGACCAAGGGGATGGCTCAGGGTTCCATTGTCGTCCTGAGAAATCGCGATGCGAGCGTTCTTGCCGAGGCGGGCGGCCGTCATTTCTATGCCGACCGCACTAACTTATACAGCGACTTTAACCGTGTCACGAAGTCTCTGCGGCAACCGGGGTCTGCAATGAAACCAATTGTTTATCTCGCGGCCTTTCGGGAGGGAATATTCAATCTGGGCAGCATGATTCCCGACAAACCTATCTGTGTGCCCGACGGGGGGAAGCAAACTGCGAAATGTATCGCCAATTACGATGGTCAATTCAAGGGATTGATCCCTGTCCGCGAAGCGCTGGCTGAATCCAGAAACGCCGCCACGATTTGGATCACAGAGCAAATCGGCATCAGCAGTATCCTGTGGACATCGGAGATTCTGGGAGTCCAGACAAGACTGCGGCGATACGCCACGACCGCACTAGGCGCGTCCGAAATGAATTTGCTGGAGCTGGCCAATGCCTATCGCACTATAGCATCAGGCATCATCGCCCAGCCTTATGTGATCCGGAAGATTGTCCGCAATTCAGGTGAAGTGACGGCGGGTAACGAACGCCGCAATTATCTGGCCTCCATCGACACCTCCGCGCTTGCGCTCATCCAGGAAGGTCTGCGCAGTGTGGTGCGACTGCCCTCAGGTACGGCTCATGCACTGGATTCAAGTCGTTTCCCTATCGCCGTGATGGGAAAGACAGGAACGACCAATGAGTTTCGGGATGCGCTCTTTGTAGGCTCCACCTATGGCCCGGCAGGAATCACCGTTGCCATCCGCATCGGTTTCGATGACAACCGTTCTCTGGGTCCCAGAGAGACCGGCGGCAGAGTTGCGCTTCCGGTGTTCAAAGAAATAATGCTCCGGGTGTACCGGGAAAATCTGGCAGGGCCGGTGCCTGAGTTTCCGGATAAAATGGAGCAAAGCATTAACGCTTACCTGAGAGGCGAACCGCCGGATAGTGAAGACCTGCCGCAGCCGGACCTATCCGTGATCCAGATATCCAATCATTGAGCATAATGGAATAAAATATTTGGTGATGTCAATTCGGTGGAGGTTTAGCCTCTGTAAGGGTATTATCCCATCCGGTCGCAAAGTGCGCAGTAGAAAACCGCAATGCCTGGGGTACAGGTTTCCAACGATCCTTTATCCTAATATTCAGATATCACACCGATATGTTCCCTCAGCATATTGAGGTTCAACCAAATATTGAGGTAAATGGACCATCCCCTGCTCCTCCATTGTTCCCTTCTCAATAAGCTAATCTACTGTTGTTAAAGGATGATTTCCAGCATCTGCTTTTCCCCGGTTGTTGGCAAGCCATTTGCAAGCACCATTAGGATGATCTTTCTCATCCGGACATGAGAATCCGGAAACTAAATTAGAAAGGAGAGAACGATGCCGTTAATTCAGTTAGTCCTTGTTTTGGTTGTTGTTGGCGTGGTCCTGTGGGCGATTAATAGATTTATACCGATGCAGTCTACAATAAAGACAATATTGAATGTGGTAGTGATTATTGTAGTAATTGTTTGGCTCTTGAGTGTCTTCGGAATAATAGGAAACATCTCAACGATCCGTATTGGGAAGTGGAAGTGAAGGGAGGATGGTTTAGAGAGAATTATCTGATTTATTCTTAAGATAAGTTAAGGGGTTAATTAGGGATATCACCTATTATTTTAACCCGTATGATTTGTTTTTTTTTGGCCGGTCTGTTTATGCTGAGATTAATTGGGCGCTGTCCCTGGTATTTCATATTATTTTGATGCAAAAACAAAATCTTATCAAAAAAAGGAGAGGAAAGTATATGAAGAAATTATTGGTGTTATTTGTAGCTATAACATTTCTGGGAACTTTTTCATTGATTGGCTGCAATCAATCAACTCCGTCACCGGAGAAGGGCGCCCCTGGCGTGGCTGGAGCGCCTGGCGCACCTGGAGCACCCGGAGCTGCCGGAGCCCCTGGAGCGGCTGCGGCCCCGGAAAAAGGCGCCCCTGGAGCTGCCGGTGCACCTGGCGCAGCCGGAGCCCCTGGAGCCCCTGCGCCGGCACCAGAAAAATAGTAGATGCGCGGGAAACGGCCCAGGCGTTGCGCTGTTTAGCCGGAAGCGCAGCTCGCCTGTTATTCACTGTTGGTTTACCCGGGCCGGGGATACTTGCTGTTTGCGGCTTACCGAAGTGGCAAATGCAGCATAATTAGGGATGGCGCCCGATGACCCAGACCATGAAATTGAAACGGCCGGTTGTTTTTGAGAAACTCAAAGATCAGATTGAATCTCTTTATTCTGCGAAATGATATTAATACCGGTCATCACTCCTTTATGAAAATGAGGAGAATCCTTAACCGAGCGTTTGTTGAGTTCTGTTTGGGTATCCCCGGTAGCGTCATCTGGAGTGGAGAGCCGCTTGCAGCTTGTCACGGTTGTTGTAAAAGTCCGCGCCGGCGCCCACCGCACCGAAATCAGCCGATTCGGGATTACCGAGGACGGTATCGTGATCGGTAATCCGGTAACCGACTTCGCAGGAATTCCGGGTGGGCAACCGACGCGGGTAAATGCGTCCAAGATGGTCGATAGAGGTAAGCCATGATGAGCAAAAAGGAGCGCCGGGTTTGGAAAGTGGCCGGGCAGCCGCTTGAGGAAGACAAAAGCGTGCCATTTCCGGACGGGGCCGGGAAGATTCTCGCCGAGCGCGAGGTTGTGGTCATTGCCGACAAACAGGCTGCCTTTAGTCGTGAAGAGGATGCCAAGCAGCGTGAAGTAACTGCCAACCAGCGTGAAGAGGCTGCCGACCAGCGCGAAGAGGCTGCCGACCAGCGCGAACAAATTGCTGACCAGCGTGAAGAAATCGCCAATCAGCGCGAAGAAATTGCCAATCAGCGCGAAGAAATTGCCGGCCAACGCGAAGAAGCCGCCGACCAGCGCCAAAAGACCACTGACCGGCGCCAAGAGGCCGCCTTGCAGCGGGAAGTAACTGCTGACCGACGCCAGGTAACTGCTGACCGGCGCGAAGATACCGCTGATCAGCGCGAAGAAATCGCTGACCAGCGTGAAGAAATCGCCAACCAGCGCGAGGAGGCCGCCAGTGTCCAAGCCACATTCAGCGAGAGCACCCAGGCGCAGTTGCGGGAAGTGAACGAGCGTCTCGTTGTCACGGCGATTAACGCCCAGAAGATGACAGAGGCCGCCGAGTTAACCGCTGAACGGATTTCTCATATTGCCGAGCACGACTTTCTGACCGGCCTGCCGAACCGTGCACTGCTGACCGACCGCCTGGCTCAATCAATTGAGCTCGCGCAGCGCCATGGCAAGAAGCTCGCCCTGATTTATCTGGACCTCGACCACTTCAAGCACATCAATGATTCTCTGGGGCATGAGATCGGTGATAAAGTGTTGCAGTCGGCTGCAACACGCTTGCAAACCTGCGTCCGCCTCTCTGATACGGTCAGCCGCCAGGGGGGGGACGAATTCGTCGTGCTGCTGCCCGAGGTTGAGGACGTTCAGGAAGCTGTCGTCACAGCAAAGAAGTTGATCGAAGCCATGGCTCAGCCACATCTCGTCACCGGCCATGAGCTCCGCGTCACAATCAGCATCGGCATCAGCATCTATCCCGACGACGGCCAGGATAGCGAAACGGTGGTAAGAAACGCCGATACAGCTATGTATCAAGCCAAGAAAACCGGGCGCAACACCTATCAATTGTTCAATCCAAAATGAATGTCCTAATGGTTGCGACATCTGAATTCACGACTCTTGACATTATTGCGCTTTCTGTTAATATTTCCCACGTGAAAATGAAAAATAAATATCACAATCAACCACCTCGCGAGCTCGCTGCGGAGAATTAACGCTCGTCCCGCAGCAGCGGGATTAAATTCCGTTTCTGCTTTCTCAGGCAATTTATCTGATACCGCGCTATTTCACATAAATTGACAGGATGAATACACGAGGCTAAAGTTAAAATACCAAAGGGACATAAGTAATAGGAAGCTGCTGTTTTCCCTGCAGATATAAAACAAAATTCAACATCAAACTGAAGAAAGGAGATTCAAAATGAAAGCGGAAGAAGTAAAAAATATTGCAATGATCGGTGCGGGTGATATGGGGCACGGCATCGCGGCCTGCTGCCTGATGGGAGGATACACGGTTGTCCTGCGTGATATCGAACAGAAGTATGTCGACAAGGGAATGGCCGGTATTAAAGCGAGCTTCGATAAATTTAAAGAGAAAGGCAAGATGACACCGGAGGCTTATACAGACGCTCTGGCGCGCCTGATCCCCATGGTTGATCTTCAGACGGCCGTGAAGGATGCCGATTTCGTCATCGAAGCCGTGCCGGAAAAACTCGACCTCAAAAAGAGCGTTTTTGCCGATCTGGACAAGTATGCGCCCAAACATGCCATTCTGGCCTCCAATACATCCAATATCAGCATCACGGACATCGCCTCTGCGACCGGCCGACCGGAAAAGGTAATCGGTTATCATTTTTTCAACCCGGCTATTCTGATGAAGCTGGTCGAAGTAATAAAAGGCGGCAAAACATCAGATGAATCAATTCAAATTGGTTATGATATTGCCAAAAAGATCAGGAAGGTACCGGTAATCGTGAAGAAGGATTCACCCGGTTTTATTTACAACCGGGTCAACGAACCCACGCTGCTGTTAATTTCTAAAATCCTGGAAGCGGGACATCCCACACCCGAAGAGTTCGACGCGGCGCTCAAACCATTCATGCCCATGCCTCCCTTTGAACTGGTTGACTATGTAGGTATTGATGTTGCCGTGCACGGAATGGACTATTTCTCACAGGTGCTTTCCAAGGATTATAAACCATCCGACGCAATTATGTCTTATCTGAAATCCGGAAACCTGGGCAAAAAAACCGGGAAAGGGTTTTATGACTGGTCCCAGGGCAGACCGGCTATTGATCTGGCCAAGGCAACCAAAGAATATGATGTGAACCATTTAATCGCTATGCAAGTCAATGAAGCGACCAAACTTCTGGAAGAAGGTGTCGCCGACGATCCCAAAGAGATCGATCTGGCGATGGCCAACGGCGGTGGCTCGCCCTTCGGACCATTTGCCCTGGCGCAGAGTATCGGCTACAATGTGCTTCTGGCAAAACTCGAAGAACTGCACAAAAAATTTCCTCTGGACACATTAGTGGCAACAAAGACAATGAAAGCGGGAAATATCAAAGTATAAACGTTACCGAAAACACAATTCCATCCGGCCAGCCAGTTCTGCGTTTGACAGAGGACTGGTTGGCCGGATGAATGTATCGATAATCCGATAATCATGGTCGGAAACCAATAAGGCAAAACTCAAGACAAAACATCAAAGGTGAGAAATCATGAAAACAAAGGAACAGGCAAAGGAATTTACCTCGCGATGGCTGCCTGCCTGGACCGGCAACGATCCGGAAAAATTGGCCAGTTTTTATTCCGATGATGCGTTCTATGCCGATCATCTAGTGCCGCGGGGAGTACAAGGTAAGGATAAACTTCTCGCGCACTTCCGCAATCTATTGGGCCAGAATCCCAATTGGGTCTGGACGCAGATCGAGGCGATTCCCATGGAAGGCGGTTTCCTATGCAAATGGTTGGCCCGGATACCGGTTGGCGAAAAGGTTGTCGAATGCGTCGGTGTCTGACTGGTGCAATTCGACGATCTCGGGAAGATCCGTCGCAATGAAGTTTATTTTGATCCCCGCAAGGTTGTTGCGGCGATCATGGAGTACAATCAATCCAATAAATCATAGAAGCAGTGAAGAATAATAAATCACCGGTGCAAAAAAACAGCATGGATGACAACTTATCAGGTAACAATGGTATTTATTATTATAACTGCCCGTCGCCGATAAGCGGCAACACCTTGTCCAATTTAAAATAAATCAAAAACTTGGATTCTGTTTTGTATTTGCCTTCCACTTCGGGATATTTTTTCCTGCGGATTTCTTGTATCAGCGGACTGTCTTTTTCCTCGCGTAACTTCGTGATATACAGTCTACGTCCTTCATAATGCCCCGCTTCCTTGAAAATATAGACGGCATGAGGGTTAAGCTGTAAATTGGCGTGAGTCAGTTTATCTGCGGCAATGAAAGCAATCGTTTCATCGTCCATAAAGTGTGGCCTTCCGTATATTGCTGCATCAACCTTTCCGCTTTTATCTGCCGTCGCAAGAACTCCAAACCCGTCAGCTTTATCAAAATATTCGTTTAGCTTCATATTTCCTCCATTGTTTATTGACTTTGTTTACTTAGTTTAAGACCTTCTTGACGGATTGTAAAGGATAACAGCAAAATACCATGAAAAATAATTAAGTTATACATAAATATTAGCAGCATTCATTTTGACCGGAGTTTCATGGACACACTGATGAATGCGGTCAGCGATGAGGTTATGGTCATCGATCGAAGTCAAAGGTCATATCTTTTCAACTCCGGCATTGTAATACGCTTCTCAACAGAAAGAAAATACCTCCTTGGTTCCGGTGTCTTTTCTTCTATTATTTTTCCTCCGGGGTAACGTAATAATACGGCGGTAACGGTAATCTTCCGCAGTACAAAAAAGTTCTTGACAACTTACTTACTAGTAAGTATGATCGTTCTCACGAAAAGAGGAATAAACCCCGATGACGCCCATAAACGATACAAAAAACCAGATTATCGACCTGGCCGAAAGCCTCCTGCTGCAACGCGGCTATAACGGCTTTAGCTACACGCACATATCTTCGGCTCTCCATGTCAAAAATGCAGCCATCCATTACCACTTCCCGACGAAAACCGAACTGGGCGTCGCCATTATTCAGAGATCGCGGCAGCAGTTCGAAAAATGGACCCTTCATCCCCGGATGAGCAGCATGAGTTTCGCCAAGAAACTCGATGCCTTTTGCGACATCTTCCGTGACTTTCTCAAATTTGAAGGCCATGTGTGTCTGGGAAGCGCTCTCGAGCATGATTTTAACACGCTTCCTGAGACGATGCAGCAGGAAACAAGCGCCTTCATCGCCGATTTTCTTATCTGGCTGGAAAAACTCTTGAAGGACGGGAGAGAGGCCGGAGACTTTGCTTTTTTCGGAAAGCCGAAAGAACAAGCGGTCTTTGTTCTGGCGGCGCTGCAGGGCGCCTCACAGATGGTAAGGGCAACGGATACGACTTATCTGGATATGGCTATTCGACGGATCAAACAGTCCTTGAAGCAGTAAGCGCGGGCAACGCTGCGCAGACCGGCCCAACAAAGCAGGACACATTTAAACCAAAGGAGAAGGCTATGACCCAAAAACAGGCGTTAAAAGTCTATTTGTTGTTGATGTTGTTTTTCTTGATATTTTATCCGATTGTTGCTTCTTCATACGGTATCCTGCCTTTTGTAGGTGTGGCCCTGTTGGGTGTAATGATTTTCATGCACATCTTTTTTATCATCGGGTTATGGAGGAAAAATCACACCTTTGTTGACACCGCCTGGGGATTGAACTTCGTTATTGTCGCTCATGTTACCTTCTGGATGCAGCAAACCCATACAACTATTCAATGGACTGTCCTGGCCATGGTTACTATCTGGGGATTACGGCTCTTTACTCACATTATGAAACGCACAGTTGGCGCGAAGGAAGATCCGAGGTATCAGCAGATGAGGAAGCAGATGGAATCGGGGAAACATCCGCTCCTGATAACTTATTTGCGCATCTATATCGCTCAGGGATTTCTGGCCTGGATCATCGCCGCTCCTATAGTATTTATCAATACCAGAGGTCAAGATGGCGTAATGCCCTTTTATCAAATCGGAATTGCTATATGGGTAATCGGATTTTTATTTGAAGTAATTGGCGATAAACAACTGAAAACATTTCTTGCAGCTCCGCAAAATCAGGGGCAGATAATGACCGGAGGTCTCTGGAGGTATTCGCGGCATCCCAATTACTTTGGAGAAGCGTCACTATGGTGGGGCATATTCCTTATCGCTCTCGGTTTTGATGGAGGATGGCTCTTCTTTTTCGGACCGCTGTTGATCACATTTTTACTGCTCTATGTTTCAGGTGTGCCTCTGGCGGAAAACCTCATCAAGGGATTGCCGGGATTTGACGATTACAAGCGCCGAACAAGCATGTTTATTCCCTGGTTCCCCAAAAAATAATTCAAAATTAATTCTAAGGAGAATAATTCACATGCCGCAAAAAGATTTGGAAAAATATTGTCGTATTGCCCTGGATGGAGGGGCGACCGATGCCGTTCCTATTCATCCCGGCAGCGTCGTAACAGCACCATGGGTGAGGATTAAATGTCAATTCGGCTGTCCCGTCTATGGGATGGGACACTGCTGTCCGCCGCACACGCCTACGTACGACCAGACGAGGGCAATTCTGGATTCTTACGGGCGGGCCATTCTTCTTCACATCGAGGCTCCGGCAGCGGAAGGCCGGGGGAAGCGTTACAAGGCCTATATGGACATGCTTATCGAACTGGAGGGAACCATGTTCAAGGACGGCTACTACAAGGCTTTCGTGTTCCTTTCCGGTCCCTGCCTCAAATGCAAAAAATGCGGCATTCTGACGGGAAATCCCTGTATGCATATGGGACGAGTCCGGCCGGCCATGGAGGCCTGCGGCATCGACGTTTTTCAGACAGCCCGGAACAACGGTTTTTTCATCACAACCCTCAAGGAAAAAGAGGATACACATAACGACTATTGCCTCATGCTGGTGGACTGACCAGGCGGATCACGCCGGGAACTATTGGCGGAGGGAAAGGGGAAGAACATGATTTTCGACAAGTTTCGTCTGGACAATAAGGTGGCTCTGATCACCGGAGGATCACGGGGTATCGGCAAGGCGATGGCGATGAGCTTTGCGGAGGCCGGCGCGAACGTCGTCATCTCGGGCAGGCATCAGTCCGACCTTGATGAAGCCGCCAAAGAAATATCCTCCGTAGGCGCTCGTTGCCTTACTGTTGCCGCTGATGCAGGCAAAAAAGATGAAGTGGACAATCTGGTCGCGAGGACGATTAAGGAATGGGGGAGAATCGATATTCTGGTCTGCAATGCCGCCACAAACGCCCAGTTTGCCGATGTTATCGAAACGGAAGAATGGGCCTGGGACAAGGTTATGAACCTGAATCTGAAGGGCTTCTTCCTGCTGAGTAAAAAAGTGGCGAAAATCATGATCCCTCAAGGCGGAGGGTCCATCATCTTTATCGGCTCCACGAACGGCTTCAAGCCCAACAAGGGTGTGGGGGTATACTCCGTCAGCAAGGCAGGCGAACACGCTTTGGCCCAGGTTTTGGCTTTTGAATTGGGCAAACACAACATTCGGGTCAATGTTCTGGCACCCGGTGCTACGAGGACTGACATGATCAAGAATGCTCTGGAAATGGGCGAAGGCAAACTCGAAAAGAGTATCGTGAAACATACGGCTCTGGGACGTATCGCCGAAACAGAAGACATGAAAGGAGCCGCACTGTTTCTTGCCTCCGATGCCTCGGCCTTTGTTTCCGGCCAGATAATGGTGGTGGACGGCGGTTCCGTCACATACATCTATTAAATAGTTAGCCGGTCAGTTTCATTCATGAATGCGGAAGGGGTGGAATATTCTCCCAAAAGGATCAACATTGTTTTCATGGTTTGCCACACGCCGCCGTAAAAAACTAACGGCAGTTCCATTCCCTACTGAATGGGAAGATATCATCCGGCGTAATGTTGCCCATTACTGCATGCTCAGTGATGCCGAACGCGCGAAACTGCGCACTCTGATCCAGGTTTTCATTGCCGAAAAAAATTGGGAAGGCGCCGGTGGGCTGATACTGACTGATGAAATCCGAGTTACCGTTTCCGCCCAGGCCTGTCTGCTTCTTCTGGGACTGCCTCACAACTATTATCAGAATGTTGAATCCATTATTGTCTATCCCTCTACTGTGGTTCCACCCCAACGAAAACTTGGTTTTTTTGAAAATGCATCGGCGCCGGTAGAGTTCAGCCAGCCGATTATCGGGCAGGCGATGCTGCAGGGACCGGTAGTAATTATTTGGGATGCTACGTTACAAGGCGGCCGCCATCCGGAGTTAGGCCATAACGTTATCTATCACGAATTTGCCCACAAGCTGGATATGCTCGACGGTGCGGCTGACGGAACGCCTCCGCTGCGTGACCGTGCCGAATACCGCGACTGGGTAAAGACATGCTCTTCCGTATATCTTCGTCTCAGGCATGATGCCGAGCGCGGTAAAAAGTCATTTCTTAATGCCTACGGTGCCACTAATGAAGCTGAATTCTTCGCTGTGGCCACTGAGCAATTCTTCGACCAACCCCGTTTAATGATCAAACACGCACCCGAACTTTATCGGGTGCTCAAAGAATATTACCGCCAGGATCCTGTTTTGCGTTTGGGTCAAAATAACTGCCTGACGAAATAGTCTTCTATAATCCATAATCCAAGACTCTAGGCAAAGCTCTCTCAATATACGGATGTTCCACCAAATATTGAGGCCAAACGAATCATTTCATCCTTTTCTACTTTTCCCCCTGCTAATCTAACCCCTTATTATTAAAAGATGAACCAAACTTCTGATTTTCTTACGGCTATTGGCATTCCATTTGCAATTGATATTCCACTGTTGGCAAATGCACGAACAAACAGGAAACTCATTCACTGACTTACTTCCTTCAGCAACAGTTCCGCAGATTTCCAATCTTTGTTTGCTGAATAAGGTGTCCGCAAGGACTGTTTCAGTTCCATTGGCAGATGTGTGAATTTCATTCTTAAAACGATCATGCAATATGTCGTGATTATAAAAGCGGGGAGACTATCCCCGGTATATTAAACAATTGAGGATACACAAAGGAGGTAATGCTATGACAGACGAATATGTTAAAACTGAAAACAAGGCAATCGTCAGCCGACGTTCCGTTTTGAAGGGGGCCGTGGCTTTGGGTGCGGTGGCTGTTTCCGGCGGATTGGCTCTCAATCTGGCAGCACCGGGGTCCGCTCAGGCGGCGCTCAAAAAAATGCCCACCAAATGGGATGAAACATGGGATGTCGTCATTATCGGTTCCGGTTTTGCCGGTCAGGCCTCGGCAGCGGAGGCGGCAGGAGGAGGGGCCAAAACTGTTGTTCTGGAAAAAATGCCCACCTATGGAGGCAACTCCATCATCAACGGCGGCGTATATGCGGCGTGGGACAGCAAATTTCACTATCGCCAAAATCTGAACCTGGGTGACGACAGTCCCAAACAGCATGCTAATGACACCGTCAAGGGTGGTGATTATTACAACTTGCCCGAACTGGTGGAAGTGATGGCCAATGGAGCAGCGCCGGCCCTGAATTGGATGATTGATGAAGGCGGTGCCAAGATCCGGCCTACGGTTACGCGGGCAGGCGGTCATACTGCTTACAGAACGCATTCGGCTGTAGCAGGTGTCGGATGGGAATATACGGAAGCTCTCCGTAAAATAGCAGAGAAGCGCGGAGCGAAGATGGTACTGAACTCTGAAGTCACCTGGATCTGGCGCAAGGATGTCGATCCAGAAAGCCCTGTTCTGGGAGTTGAAGTCAAACGCGGCAGAAGAACGCTCAATATTAAAGCCAAAAAAGCCGTCATCCTGGCCTCAGGCGGTTTCAGCCGCGATATCAAGATGAGACTGGCGCATAATCCCAGATTGGTCGAATCCTTTAACTGTACCAACCATCCGGGTGCTACCGGCGAAACGATCCGTTTTGCTCAGTATGTTGGCGCCGATACATTGCAGATGAACTTTATTCAACTCTATCCTTTTGCCGAACCGGAAACCGGCATTCTGGATACACCGGCAGTTTATCCATTCAACGGCCCCGGCTACGGCATAGTTTACGTGAGCAAGCAGGGAAAACGCTTTGTTAATGAATTGGAACGCCGGGACGTCTGTGCATTTGCCCAGATCAACCTGGGAGCTAATGCAAAACCGACATACTCCATCTTCAGTGACGCCATGGTTTTGAAGATGGGCGGATCCAACGAAGAAGTCGCCGCAGGTATTGCCAAGGGCCGGTTCATCAAGGCGGATACCATCGAGGAACTGGCGGGAAAGATCAACATTCCGGCCGATGCCCTTGTCGAAACCATTAACAAACACAACAAATATATCGAAGACGGTAAAGATCCCGATTTTAACAAACCCATAACCAAAGTAATGATCCCGATGGTACAGGGACCATTCTATGCTCTTGCCCAGTGGCCGGCGGTTCACCACACAATGGGTGGACTACGGATTAATCCTAAGGCACAGGTGGTCGATATTTTCGGCAAAATAATTCCTGGATTATATGCGGCAGGTGAAGTGTCAGGCGGTGTGCATGGCTCCAATCGTCTGGGAAGCAATGCCATTCCGGACGCGGTTTCTTTCGGCCGTGTCGCGGGAACCAACGCGGCAAAGGAAAAATCGAAAGCTTAAAAACTGGTGGGCGACTCACGCTTATTCTGGGTCGCCCACTTATCCTGGAGGAGAGTGAAATATGAAAAAAAACTGGTTACTCTTGATAGCCGCCCTGGTGTTTGCTCTGGGATACACCGTTTTTGAAAATTCACCAGTGGATGCGGCAAAGCCCGCCAAGACGGTAAAAGCAACCAAAGTGCCAGTCCAGGCCAAGACATCCTGCAAAACCTGCCATGCCGATTTTTCTTCGCTGATTCCCCAGGGCCATCCGCCAGTGAAGGGCAACGAACTGTCCTCTTGCACGGCCTGCCATCAACCGGGCATGCCGGGTATGGAAAAGAAAAATGCTTTTTCCACCCGTATCCATATGGGTCATCTGCCGCCGAAAGGGAAAGGGGATTGCCTGAACTGCCATCAATGGTCGGCCGGAAAGAACTTCGGATTGCCCGGCATGAAAGAATCATGGGGAGCACCGACCAAAGAAGATATGGATATCCTGAAAGAAATATTTAACTCCTGGGCTGCGTCCGAGTATATGGACAACCTGCATGCCAAAGCTTCCGTATCCTGCGCGAATTGCCATGGGAAAGAATTGCCGGCTCCTGATGCAACTGTGGAAAACAAAAAATGTTTGGAATGTCACGGGCCGATGGACCAGTTGGCGAAGAAAACAGAGCCGGCCGACTTTAAAGACCGCAACCCTCATAAGTCTCACCTGGGTGATGTTGCCTGCACTGTCTGTCACAAAGCGCACGGCGAATCCAAGGTTTATTGCCTGAGTTGCCATCAGAAATTCGAAATGAAAATTCAAGGGGCAGGCAAACCCAAACAGTAAATGCTTTTAACAGTTTTATCCAAAAAACAGGGATTGAGGAG